>NZ_QKTS01000024.1:0-23587 GCF_003234525.1 Curtobacterium sp. MCBD17_021
GCGGATCAGGGATGGATGCGCGCCGAACACACCCCGCGAAGGGGTGGAGAACCAGCGATGTGCGGCTGGTGAGCGCTTGCGGGCCGTTCCCGGCTTGTGACAGTGATTCGGCACCGGTGCCGACATGGTTTGGGTGGGTTTGCCGTCGTTACCGTCCTGTTACATCCGGCCGTGCGGACCAGGTCGTCCGCTCCTGCCGAGGCGGTGCGCCCAACGGGCGGATTCGGGCTGACGAATCCTCCTGATCAGGCCTTTCCGGTCCCGGAGGCTGCGATCGACGTGGCAGGATCGTCGGGTTCCGAGACGACGGTGTCTCCTCCGTCCGTCTCGAGAGGCACCACCCCATGTCGTTCTGGGCCCTGCTCCTGATCGCGATCGGCGTCTCCGCCGACGCCTTCGCCGTCGCGCTCGGCAAGGGCCTGCACATGAAGCGGTTCTCCGCGCGCCAGGCCGTCGTCATCGCACTCGTGTTCGGTGCCTTCCAAGCGCTCATGCCGCTGCTCGGGTGGCTGCTCGGCACCACCTTCGCCAGCGCCATCGCGGACGTCGATCACTGGGTCGCCTTCGGTCTGCTCGCGCTCGTCGGCGGGAAGATGCTGTGGGAGGCGTTCCACGGTCATGAGGACACCGACGAGGACACGGACCGACTGCGCGTCCGGGAGCTGCTCGTCCTCGCGGTCGCCACGAGCATCGACGCGTTGGCGGTCGGCATCACGCTGGCGTTCCTGCCGGTGTCGATCGGCTGGGCGGTGCTGCTCATCGGCGTGACGACCGCCGTGCTGAGCTACATCGGGGTGGTGGTCGGCCGCCGGGTCGGGGCGCGCTTCGGCAAGCCGGCCGAGATCGCCGGCGGTGTGGTGCTCATCCTCATCGGCGTGCAGATCGTGCTCGAGCACACGGGCGTCCTGGGCTGATCGGCCGACGGTGCGGCTCGCGTCCGCATGGTCGATACGCTCGTCGCCATGCACGACGAGCGAGCAACAGTCGTCTCCTCGACGCCGGACGCTCCATGGCTGCCGATCGGGAGCATTGCTGAGACCCTCCTCGGCGGTTCGGTCCCGCGGCCGATGGGTCTCGTGCGACTCCTCGTTCAAGTGGACGGCCGGCTGTTCTGCACACGCCGGGACGGCTCGGGCAAACTCGACCTGCCGACGGCGTACGTCGGGACCGGCGATCCCGACGGCTCAGTAGCCATCGCAGCGCTGATGCGCCGGGTCACCGGCGGAGGCCAGGTGCCCCGGTACCTCGGGGCGGTTCGCAACACCGTTCCGCGGCCGTCACCGGGCTACGACTGGCCTACACCGGTCGCGTACTTCGGCGTCTGGACGACTGACGCCGATCCGGTCGTGCCCGGCGAGTGGCTGCACAGTGGTCCTCCGTCCGTCCTCGCCGAGCGCCACTGGTTCTCTCTCCTGTCGATGGGCGACCAGTAGCAGCCGGAGGGGCACGTTCAACGCGTCCTCAGAGGTCGCCGGTGCACCGGCCCAGTCGCATCGACGAGCGGACCGCCCGGCGCACCCCGGCGCACCGCCACGACCTCGGCCATGATCGCGAGCGCCATCTCAGCCGGTGTCTCCGCCCCGATGTCGAGCCCGATCGGCGAACGCAGCCGCCCGGTGTCGGGAGTCCCGAGCTCGCGCAGCACCGCCAGCCGCCGCTCGTGCGTCGCCCGGGACCCCATCGCCCCGACGTACCCCGCGCCGCGGCGGAGCGCGAGGTCGAGCACCTCGGCGTCGAACCGGTCGTCGTGGGACAGCAGCACCACGACGGTGTCCGGTCCGATCGCGGTGTGGGAGAGCACCCTCGGCGGCCACCCGACGATCCGCTCCTGCGCCGCCGGGAACCGTCGGTCGGTGAGGAACACCGGCCGCGGGTCGACGACGGTGACCGCGTACCCGAGCATCGCCGCGGTGTTCGTCACCGCGACGGCGAACTCGACGGCGCCGACGACGATGCAGCGGGCACGGCCGCCGGCGTACTCGGTGAAGGCTCGGGTCCGGCACCTGTCCGACGGGGGCACGACCTCGCCGAGCGACGCGGGCTCGAGGGACACCGTGAGCGACGTCGGCGTCCCGGCAGCGGCGGCTCGGAGCGCGTCGAGCACGACGGCGTCGGTCGGCAGGACGCGGTGGACGAGGACCTCGACCCGACCCCCGCACCGCAGCCCTGGCGCCCAGTCGGTCGCCGGGTCGGACGGGTCCTCGAACCCGAAGCGCTCGAGCACGGGGACGCCGGTCGTCAGGACCTCCTCGGCGGTCAGGTAGAGCGACCCCTCGACGCATCCGCCGGAGATGGTCCCGACGACCTCGCCGCCGGGCAGCACCGCCATCGAGGTGCCGGTCCCGCTCGGCGAGCTGCCCTGCACGTCGACGGCGGTCGCGACGACGACCGGGTCGCCGGCGTCGAGGACGGCCAGGAGGCGCGGTGCCAGTTCGAACATCACGCACCTCCGGCGTCGGTCGCATCCGCCAGCAGCGCCCACACCCGGTCGCGGGTCATCGGCAGGCGGTACGGCCGGACCCCGATCGCGTCACGCACGGCGTTCGCGATCGCCGGGGCGACCGGGTTGTACGGGGCCTCGCTCATGGACTTCGCCCCGAGGGGGCCGAGCGGGTCGTGCGTGTCGGCGAACAACACCTGCGTCCGGGGCACGTCGGAGATCTTCGGCACCCGGTAGGACCGGAAGGCGTCCGTGGTGACCCGGCCGGCGTCGTCGAGCACGACCTCCTCGTAGAGGGTCGAACCGATCGCCTGTGCGGCACCGCCCTCGACCTGGCCCCGGAGCTGCTCCGGGTTGAGGACCGTGCCGGCGTCGACGGCCTGCACGCTCTGCAGGACGCGGACCTCGCCGGTCGGCCGGTGCACGGCGACCCGGGCCCCGTGCACGGTGAACGCGAGCGAGCGCGGGGTGCCGTCGTGGCTGGCGTGGGCGATGAGCGGACCCTCGGCCAGGAGCTGGGCATGTCCGACGAGTTCGTCGCCGACGCGGACCCCCTCGGGTCCCACGGCGACCGCCGGACCGAGCACGCCCGAGGCAGTGCGCGGGGTGCGGGCCGCGACCAGCGCGAGGGCCCGCGCGGTCAGGTCGTCCCGGAGCGCCTGTGCGGCGGCGTACAGGGCTCGGCCGGCGACCACGACCCCGGCCGACCCGAACGCCCCGGTGTCGTGCCGGGCGGCGTCGGTGTCGGACTGGTGCACGTCGACGCGGTCCGGGGTGGTGCCGAGCGCGGTGGCGACGAGCTGCGTGTGCACGGTCGTCGTGCCGTTGCCGAACTCGGCCGTGCCGACGCCGATCCGGTAGCGGCCACCGGGCAGCAGTTCAACCGAGGTGTGTGCGTGGTGTCCTCGCGGCGGCATGGTCGCGATGGCCGCGAGCGCGACCCCGGTGCCGTACGCCCAGTCCGGGGAGCGGTCGAGGCCGGGACCGCGCAGCACCGGGCCGTCCATCGGTGGGACCTCGGGCAGGGGACCGGCGAGGGCCTGTTCCACGAGGTCGAGACACTGGTCGAGTCCGTAGCTGCTCTCCCACCGCAGGTCGGTCTCCTCGTGCGGGTCGGTCACGACGAGCGGGTCCCCGGGCACGACGACGTTCCGCCGGCGGAGCTCGAGCGGGTCGATGCCGAGCTCCCGCGCGAGCTCGTCCATGGCGGACTCGATCGCGAACACCACCTGCCCGAGGCCGTACCCGCGGAACGCCCCGGACGGCAGGTTGTTCGTGTACACCGACTCGGCGTCGACCCGCTTGACCGGGCACCGGTACACCGCGACCGACTCGCTGACCGAGTGGAACATGACGCCGATGCCGTGGTTGCCGTACGCCCCGGTGTCCATCGTCTGGTCGACGTGCATCGCGGTCAACGTCCCGTCGGTGTCGGCCCCGAGCCGGACCCGGACGCGCATCGGGTGGCGGGTGGGCGCGATCGTGAACTCGTCACGTCGGCTGAACTCGTACTGCACGGTCCGGCCCGTGCGCAGCACAGCGAGCGTGACGAGGTCCTCGGTGAGCAGCTCCTGCTTGCCGCCGAACCCGCCGCCGACCCGCTTCGCGACGACGCGCACCCGGGCCGGGTCGAGCGTGAAGACGCGGGCGATCTCGTCCCGGACCAGGAACGGGACCTGCGTGGCGGTCCGGAGCACGAGCCTCCCGTCCGGGTCGACCCAGCCGCGGGTGGCGTGGGTCTCGAGCGCCGCGTGGGACACCCGGCCGGTGTGCCAGACGCCGTCGACGGTCGCGGCCGACGTGGCCAGAGCGCCGTCCACGTCACCGGTGCCGCCGTGGAGGCTCGCCACGACGTTCCGCGTGGGCTCGGCGATCCGGTGCTCGGCCGACGTCTTGTCGCCGTGCAGCAGCGGCGCCCCCGGTCGACGCGCGGCGTCGACGTCGTGCACGCTCGGCAGGACCTCGTAGTCGACGTGGACGAGCGCGCACGCCTGTTCGGCGGTCCGGACGCTGTCGGCGACGACCGCGGCGACCCGTTGTCCGCGGAAGCGGAGCACCCGGTCGAGGACGCGGGTGTCGTCCGGGTCGTCGAGCCGTGACTCGTGTCGTCCCGTGGAGAACAGGACACCGGGGTCGTCCCGGTACGTCAGCACGGCGTGCACCCCGGGGAGCGCCTCGGCCGCCGCGGTGTCGATCGCGGCGATGCGCGCGTGCGGGTGCGGGCTGCCGAGGACGGCGAGGTGGAGCAGGGCCTCGGTGGCCCGGACCGCGGGGTCCCCGGGGACGTCGAGCGTGTACTCCTCCTGCCCGGTCACGATGCGCATCGCTGCCGGTGCGGCGACGGACGTGCCGACCGCTGCGCCGGCGGCGGCGCACGCGGTGTTCGAGACACCGTCGAGTGCGTCTTCGATCGCCCGGTACCCGGTGCAGCGGCAGAGGTTGCCCTTGAGCTTCCGGTGCCGGTCGGCCAGGTCGTCGTCGGTGAGCGTGGACGCGGTGACGACGAAGCCGGCGGTGCAGAAGCCGCACTGGAAGCCCGGCGCCTCGGCGAACGCGCGCTGCACCGGGTGCGGGTGCTCCGGGGCGCCGAGCCCCGCGGCGGTCGTGACCGAGCGTCCGTCCATCCGGTGCGCGGGCGTGATGCAGGAGTGCACGGGGACCCCGTCGACGAGCACCGAGCAGGCACCGCAGTCGCCGGCGTCGCACCCCTTCTTCACCGACGTCACGCCGTGCTGCCGGAGGAGCGTCCGGAGGACCTGGCCGGGCTGCGGGTCGACCTCGAGCGCGGTGCCGTCGACCTCGAGCCTCATCGCGCACCTCCCGCTGCTGCTTCGGCGCGGAGCTCGTGCGCGAACCGGGTGCTGACGGCCCGGCGCCAGGCGGGGGACCCGTGCGGGTCGTCGTACCAGTCGCCGTCGGACCCGAGCACGGCCGTGAGCGCGCCGTCGAGTCCGTCGGCCGTCGGGACGCCCGCGAACCGGAACACGACCGGGCGCGGAGTGGCGGCGGTGACCACGAGCACGAAGCCCTGCGCGGACCACCGCGCGGTGACGAGCGACCCCGACCGGCCGTGCGGGCTGAGCGACACGCGGCGGTACCCGGTCGTGTCGCGGAGTGCCGCCTCCGGGACCTCGAAGGACCGGATGACCTCGTCGTGTCGCAGGTCGAGCGTGCGCACACCGAGGACGAGCTGCTCGACGGGCACCCGCCGCTCCCCGCCGTCCGGCGTCCACACGACCGCGGTGGCGTCGAGCGTGACGAGCAGCGCCGTCATCGCACCCGCGGGCAGTCCGACGGCCACGTTCCCGCCGACGGTCGCGGCGTTCCAGACCTTGAACGACGCGAGCAGGGCGTTCGCGCACTGCTCGACGAGCGGCCAGGCGCGCCACGAGTCGTCGGGCCGGACGCCCAGCAGCGACGCGATCGTGCAGGTCGCGGCGACGGTCAGGGTGCCGGGCGTGCGCTCGACGTCGGGCCAGCCGAGCGACGTCAGGTCGACGAGCCCGGTCAGCCCGGGCTGCTCCTCGGAGAACAACCAGGTGCCACCGCCGAGCGGACGGTCACCGGGGGAGAGCGTGAGGTCGTCGCGGCGCGACGGTGTCCGCACGGTGCGGACGGAGACGAGGTCCATGGACAGGTCCGATCAGGGCAGGGCGACGGGGGACGATCAGCACACCGACCCGTCGGCCGTGCGCGATCATGCCCCTGTTCCATGCCATGTCGGCAACGGTAGGGAACCGGTGTTTCAGCGTCGTTTCGGGGAAGGAACAGCCGCTGTCGGTCGCCGCGCGGAGCCGTGACCTGCTCGACCCCTGCCCGAAACACGGGGGTGCCATCCTCCGGAACATGACCGTTCTGCCGTCCAGCACCGTCGGGGTCGACGCCTTCGACCGATTCGACGTCGACGATGCCCGTGCACTCGTGACGTCCTGGGCCGCCGTACCCCGGTGGGTCGACGCCGTGCTCGCCGGTCGCCCCTTCGGCACCGTCGGCGCCCTCACCGCCGCGGCGGACCGGCTCGCCCGCACCTGGACCGACGCCGAGGTCGCGGCCGCGCTCGCCGAGCACCCGCGCATCGGTGACCGTCCCGTCGGGGACGGAGCAGCGGCAGCAGCCTCCCGGCTCGAACAGGCGGCGTCCGCCGACGCCGACCGGGCCACCGCCGCGGCGCTCCGGCAGGGGAACGCGGACTACGAAGCGCGGTTCGACCGGGTGTTCCTCGTCCGTGCCGCCGGACGGACGGCGGAGCAGGTCCTCGCCGAGCTCCGCCGACGACTCGGCAACGACGACGCCACCGAGCGCACCGAGGTCGCCGACCAGCTGCGGGAGATCGCCCTCCTCCGACTCGCCAGGAGCGTCGCATGAGCCACCTGACCACCCACGTGCTCGACACCACGCACGGTCGGCCGGCCGCGGGCATCGACATCACGCTCGTCGACGCCGAGGGGACGCTCGTCGCCTCGGGCACCACCGACCCGGACGGACGCGTCGGTGCGCTCGGCCCGGACCACCTGGCACCGGGGGAGTGGACGCTGACGTTCGCCACCGGCGCGTACTGGGCCGGGCTCGGCCTGCCGGCGTTCCACCCCCGGGTGGTCGTCGTGCTCACGGTGCCGGACGACCCCGGGCACCTGCACGTCCCCCTGCTCCTCAGTCCGTTTGCACACTCCACCTACCGAGGGAGCTGACCCCGACCATGACCGACACCACCACGACCGGCGCCGACACCAGCACGTCCGTCCCCACGACCGTGCACCTCGGCGCGAACCAGTACGGCAAGGCCGAGGTCCGCCTGGTCCGGGTCACCCGCGACACCGACCGGCACGAGATCGAGGACCTCACCGTCACGACCCAGCTGCGGGGGACGGCGCTCGCCGACTCGTACACGGCCGGCGACAACGCGAAGGTCGTCGCCACCGACACGCAGAAGAACACCGTGTACGCCTTCGCACGGGAACACGGGGTGCACAGTCCGGAGGAGTTCCTGCTCCGCCTCGGCCGGCACTTCACCACCGCGTTCGACTGGTACGACGGGGCGACGCTCTCCGCCGAGCAGCACACGTGGGAGCGCATCACGGTCGACGGCCGGGAGCACGACCACGCCTTCGTCCGTGCGGGCGCCGGCACCCGGACCGCGGTGGTCCAGGTCGACGGCGACGACGTGCACGTGATCGCGGGCGTCACCGACCTGACGGTGCTCAAGTCGACCGGCAGCGAGTTCCACGGCTTCCCGCGTGACGGCTACACGACGCTCGCCGAGACCGACGACCGCATCCTCGCGACCGCGGTGACGGCGCGCTGGCGGTACCTGCCCGACGCGGTCGAGGCGGGCATCGACCACGACGCCGTCTACGCGGGGGTGCTCGACCGGATGCTCGCGACCTTCGCGGACCTCCACTCGCTGGCGCTGCAGCAGACGCTGTTCGCGATGGGGCGGGCGGCGATCGAGGCGTTCCCGGAGATCGCCGAGGTGCGCTTCTCGATGCCGAACAAGCACCACTTCCTCGTCGACCTCGCGCCGTTCGGGCTCGACAACCCCGGCGAGGTTTTCCACGCCGCCGACCGCCCCTACGGCCTCATCTCCGGCTCGGTCGTCCGGGACGGCGTGGCCGAGGCACCGGCGGCGTGGCTCGCGGTGCCCGGCTTCGTCTGAGGCGTCCGGCACCGTGACGGCACCGGAGCGGACGGCGGCTGCGGAGCGCGTCGTCGGCGTCGTCCTGGCTGCTGGCGCGGGCACCAGGATGGGCCGGCCGAAGGCGCTGGTACGGCGGGCGGACGGCAGACCGTGGCTCGACGCCGCGGTCGGCGCCCTGCTCGACGGTGGCTGCGACGGCGTGGTCGTCGTGCTCGGTGCGGCCGGTCGGGAGGCCCGTGCCCTGGTCCCGCCCCGACCGACCGTCCGCAGCGTGGTCGCCGCGGACTGGGAGCGCGGCCCGGCCGCGTCGCTGCGCACCGGCCTCGCGGCCGCGGGCGAGGACCCCGCCGTCGCCGCGGTCCTCGTGTCGCTCGTGGACCTGCCCGACCTGCCGGCGACCGCCGTCCGGCGGGTGCTCGGGTGCGGCGAACGACGCAGGGCACTGCGACGGGCGACCCACGACGGCGCTCCCGGGCACCCGGTGCTCATCGGTCGCGACCACTGGCCCGCGCTCTCGGCAGCGCTCGCTCCGTCGACGGTGGACAGATGCGACCGCGGTGCCGGTCCCTGGCTCCGCGCTGCCGGTGCCGAACCGGTGGAGTGCGGCGACCTCTGGGACGGGGTGGACCGTGACCGGCCGGGACCGGACGGCCGGTGAGCCGGTCGGCCGGTCCCGACCGCCGCCGAGCCGACCGCTCCGTCCGGCCCCGCTCCGCCGATCGCGGCACGGACGACGGGAGGCCCGGTACCACCGGTACCGGGCCTCCCGTCCGACTGCATGGGGTCTACGCGACCGACGTGCGCACCTCGGCGAGGGTCGGGTAGTCGGTGTAGCCCTCGGCGCCCTGGCCGTAGAAGAGCTCGGGCCGCGGCTGGTTGAGCTCCGCGTCCTGCTCCCAGCGCTCGGCGAGGTCCGGGTTCGCGATCGCGGGCCGGCCGACGGCGATGGCGTCGGCGATGTCCTCGTCGACGACCATGATCGCCTCGTCGCGGGTGGTCATCGCGCTGAAGCCGGAGTTGACGACGAACGGTGCGCCGGCCGTCCGGCGGATGTGCTGCACCAGATCACCGGCCGGTTCGGCGTGCAGGACGTCGATGAACGCGAGGCCGAGCGGCGCCAGGCCCTCGGCGACCGCGGAGTAGACGGCGCGGACGTCGGCGGCGTCGTCCTCGATGACGCCCTGGATGCCGTGCTCGGGCGACAGGCGGATGCCGGTGCGGTCTGCGCCGACGGCCTCGGCGACGGCCGTGGTGACCTCGATCGCGAAGCGCGCGCGGTTCTCCGGCGAGCCGCCGTACTGGTCGGTGCGGGTGTTCGAGTGGGACGACATGAACTCGTGCACGAGGTACCCGTTCGCGCCGTGCACCTCGACGCCGTCGATGCCGGCCGCGATCGCGTTGCGGGCGGCCTGCACGAAGCCCTGGACGGCCTCGGCGACCTCGTCGGTGGTGAGCTCGTGGGGGACCGGCATGTCGGCCTTCGAGCCGTCGGCCAGGTGCGTCTGACCGGGGGCGGCGACCGCGCTCGGGCCGACGATGCGGGGGGTCTGCGAGATCGAGGGGTGCGACACGCGGCCTCCGTGCATGAGCTGCATGACGATGGTGCCGCCGCGCTCGTGCACGGCGTCGGCGACGCGACGCCAGCCGGCGATCTGCTCCTCGGTCTCGATGCCGGGCTGCCCCGGGTACGAGCGTCCCTCCTGCACGGGCCACGTGCCCTCGGTGATGATCATGCCGAGGCCGGCGCGCTGCGCGTAGTGCTCGACGAGCAGGTCGTTCGGGACACCGTGCTCACCGGCACGCGTGCGCGTGAGCGGGGCCATGACGATGCGGTTGCTGAGTCGGAGGGCGCCGAGGTCGGCGGGTTCGAAGAGCTTCACACCGAGCGGGAACGTGTGGCGGATGTTGCCCATTCCGACTTCGGTCGCGCTGGAGAGGTGGTCGGTCTGGCCGGGATCAGCGGCGCGGGCACACCAGGGTGGAGGACCGGACCTGTCCCTCGGGGCGGATCACGGTGTGCAGGGACAGCGGCTGGTGGCAGATCGGGCACTCGCGGTCGACCGTGCGGTCGTCGATGCCCTCGGGGTGGCCGGCGCCGATCTGGGACGGGCCCATCTTGTCGATGAGCGTCGTGTTCCATCGTTCGTACCACTGCGCGAAGCGTCCCATGGCTGCCTTCCGTTCGTGCCCTGATGGTTAGTGTACTCGTGGTTTCTCGTCCGCGTGGTCGACGACCTCGAGGAGCGCGGTCAACTCGTCCTTCAGCGCCTCGAGACGGGCGACCGGCCACCCCAGTCGGGCGGCGACGGCGACGGGCACCGCCTCGGCCCGGTCGCGGAGCGCTCGGCCTGCCGTGGTCAGCGACACCGCGAGCTGGCGTTCGTCCTCGGTGCTGCGGCCCCGCCGGACGTAGCCCGACGCCTCGAGCCGCTTCAGCAGGGGGCTCAGCGTCGCGGACTCGAGCCGGAGTTCGGCGGCGATCTCCCGCACGGACCGCGGGTCCCGCTCCCAGAGGGCGAGCATCACGAGGTACTGCGGATGCGTCAGCCCCATCGGTTCGAGCATCTCGCGGTAGAGGCCGACGATGCTGCGGCTCGTCGCCGCGAGGGCGAAGCAGAGCTGCCGGTCGAGGGACAGCGGATCGGTCTCGGTGTCGAGCATGATCACACCGTACCCTTCGTGCACGAAGGGCTGTGCACAGAGCATCGCGCGCGGGGCCTGGCGAGCTGGCAGGACGGGACGGAGGACGGGAGGCCCGGTGCCGGTCTCGTGGACCGGCACCGGGCCTCCCGTCGGCGGCGCCGTCGGCCTACGCGCGGTGGGCCGGCGGGTGACCGGAAGCGTGCGTCGGCGCGTCCGGGTCGGCCGGGGCCGCGTGCGACCCGTGGTGGGCGGCGCCGTCCCGGTCACCGGACCCGGCGGGCGACTCGTGCGCCGTCGTCGGCTGCATGCGCTCGAGCTTCGCGCCCTCGACGTCGACGTCCGGCAGGATCCGGTCGAGCCACTTCGGGATCCACCAGGCGCTCTTGCCGAGCAGGTGCATCACGGCGGGGATGAGCAGCATGCGGACGACGAACGCGTCGAGGAGGACACCGAACGCCAGGCCGAAGCCGATCGGCTTGATGGTCGACGACTCCGAGAAGATGAAGCCCGCGAACACCGAGATCATGATGATCGCGGCCGCCGTGACCACCGCGCGACCGGCGTGCAGACCGCGCTGCACCGCGACCTTGGCGCTGGCTCCGTGGGCGTACGCCTCCCGCATGCCGGACACCAGGAAGAGCTGGTAGTCCATCGCGAGGCCGAACAGGATGCCGATCTCGATGATGGGCAGGAAGCTCAGGATCGGCGCGGGGTCGTGCACCCCGAACACGCTGCCGAGCCAACCGAACTGGTAGATCGCGGTCAGACCACCGAACGAGGCGAGCACCGACAGGATGAAGCCCGCCGTCGCCGTGATCGGCACGAGGAACGACCGGAACACGATGATCAGGATGACGAGCGACAGCCCGACGACGACCGCGAGGTAGAGCGGCAGCACGTTCGCGAGCTTCTCGGACACGTCGATGTTGGCGCTGGCGTTGCCGGCGACGCCGAGCTCCACCTCACCGTCGTCGGTCGAGACGCTCTGGGCGCGGAGGTCCTTGACGAGTTCCTCGGTCGAGACGCTGTCCGGGCCGCCGTCCGGCTTCACCTGGAAGGCGATGATCGTGCGGTCCTTCGACGCACCGATCGGCAGGACCGCGTCGACGTCGCCGTTCTCCGCGAGCGCCTGGCCGATCGTGACCTCGGTCGCGGTGACGTCGTCCTCGTCGACCGCCTGGGGCAGCGTCGCGACGACCAGCAGCGGGCCGTTCTGACCGGCGCCGAACTCCTTCTCGAGCGTCTTGTACGCCTTGTACTGGCTGGACTCCACGGCCTCGGACGAACCGGACGGCAGGCCGAGGCGCATCTGGGTGGCGGGGAGGGCGATCGTGCCGAGGACGGCGACGCCCGCGACGAGGGTGATCACGGCACGCCAGGTCGACATCGGCTTGTTCGGGACCTGCACCGAGCCGGTGTGCCCGATCTGCTGACGCTCCTTCTTGCGGAGGATCCGGAAGCCGAGCAGCGAGAGCAGCGCCGGCGTGAACGAGGTCGCGATGAGGATGGCGAACAGGACCGCCACCGCCCCGACCGTGCCCATCAGGCCGAGGAAGGGGATGCCGGTGATGTTCAGTGCGAGCAGCGCGACGATGACCGTCGTGCCGGCGAAGACCACGGCGTTGCCGGAGGTGCCGTTCGCCAGGCCGATCGACTCGTGCACGCCCATGCCCTGCTTGAGCTGCCCTCGGTGCCGGTTGAGGATGAACAGTGAGTAGTCGATGCCGACCGCCAGGCCGAGCATCACCCCCAGCACGGGCGTGACCGAGATGAACTCGACGAGGTCCGAGAAGGACAGCGACGCGAGCGTCGCCACCCCGACGCCGAGCACGGCGCTGAGCAGCGGGATCGCGGCGCCGATGACCGTGCGGAGCATGAGGAAGAGCACGAGGGCGGCGATGACGACGCCGATGACCTCGCCCGGTCCGAGGATCGAGGGCACGCCCTGGGCGATGTCGTTCGACACGAAGACGTCGACGCCGCTGATCTCCGCAGCGTCCGCACGGTCCGCGATCTCCTGCTTCGTGGTCTGCGGGACCTCGAAGGTCGACTTGGTGAACT
Source organism: Curtobacterium sp. MCBD17_021 (assembly GCF_003234525.1). Lineage (NCBI taxonomy): Bacteria > Bacillati > Actinomycetota > Actinomycetes > Micrococcales > Microbacteriaceae > Curtobacterium > Curtobacterium sp. MCBD17_021. Next base: position 12,780 of record NZ_QKTS01000024.1, read on the forward strand.
GCACCGTGCCGATGGCGGCGGAGTCGTTCGACGAGACGAAGCGGATGTCCTTCGACAGGTCGAGCAGATCGGAGCCCTGTTCGAGCTCGCGCTCGCTGTCCTCGAGCTTCTGCGTGTTCTCGTCGATGGTCTTCTGCGCATCGGCGATCTGCTGCTCGCCCGCCGAGATCTGCTGCTGCTGGGCGTCGATCTGGGCCTGCGCCTGCTCGAGCTGCTGCTGGCCGGCCTGTGCCTGGGCCTGCGCGGCGGGGCTGGCGGCGGCCGCTGCACCCGCGGCCTGGGCCTGCGCCTGGGCCTGCGCCTTCTGGGCGTCGAGCTGGGCCTGGGCGTCGGCGATCTGCTGCTTGCCGGACTCCAGCTGCTCCTTCCGGGCGTCGAGTTGGGCCTGGCCGTCTTCGATCTGGTCGCGCCCCTCGGCGATCTCCTCACGGCCGTCGACGATCTTCTGCCGCTGGTCGTCGAGCTGCTGCTGCGTCTCGAAGCCGTCGGTGGTGCCCTTGACGCCCGGCAGGTCCTCGAGGTCCGTCAGGAACGACTTCACGTCGTCCTTCTGGGCGTCCGTGAAGGCCTCGCCGTCCTTCGTCTGGAAGACGAGGGTGCCGTTGCCGCCGTTCGCGCTCGGGAACTTGTCGGCCAGTTCGTCCTGCACCTGGCTGGTCTTCGTGCCGGGGATGGTGATGGAGGACGAGATGGTGCCCGAGAACAGGCTGAAGGTGACACCGGCGATCGCCATGAGGACGATCCAGGCGATGATCACCGTCCAGTGTCGGCGGGCCGCGAAGCGACCGAGGCGGTAGAGGAGACCGGCCATGCTGGGCCCCGTTCCTTTCGTCGTGGGTGGTGCTGTCGAGCGGGGTGCGCCGGTGGACCCCGGGGGAGACGTCGGTGGTGTGGTCAGTGCTCGGGCAGGTACCCGCTGCGGACGCTGTGCACGAGTCGTCCGAGCAGGGCGTCCCAGTCGTCCCGCGCCTGTTCGTCCAGGCGGGGGCCGGTGGTGGTGAGCCAGTGGTCGGCGATGACGACGATGCCGCTCATCAACGAGTCCACCAGCAGGGCGGTGTCCAGGGCATCAGCTGCGGGATGGCGGCGGGCGACCTCGCTGCGGAGGCGCCCCGTGACCCGCGCGAACGCCGTCTGCGTCAGCGCGGTCGCCTTCGGGTCGTCGCCCTCCGGCTCGCCGAGGATCCGGTGCAGCCGGACGATGGCGCTGGGCAGGTCGGTGCCACGGGCGGCGGACTCGAGTTCGTCGAACATCGCCGACCGCGAACCGTCCCCGACCGGCGTGCTGGCGATCTCGGCCAGGAAACGGTCGATGATGACCGACAGTGCCTCTTCGCACACGGCGAGACGCACCTCGTCCAGTGAGGCGAAGTGGTTGAAGACGGTCCGCCGTGCGACGTCGGCGCGTGCTGCGAGCTCGTCGACGCTGAACTCGCCCCCGCGGTCCTCGATGAGGTCGCGTGCGGCGCCGAGGATCGCCTCGCGGTGCCGCGCCTTGAGGGCAGCGCGGCGGTCGGGCGAGAGGGTCACGACGACGACACTAGGTGCATCGATGCACTCGGTGCATCTTCGCCGGGCTGATGCTCAGGAACGTCCCCCGGTACCCCACGCATCCGAGGTGGACGGGAGGCCCGGATCGCCCAGGCGGGCGGCGACCGTACCGTCGTCGGCTCAGCGCGGCGCTCGCCGGTACCGACCGTGGCGCTGGAGCAGTGCCATCCAGCGGGGGAGTCGGCGGTCGCCGGCGACGACCGCCTCTGCCGAGGGGGACGGAGCGAAGGCGAACCAGGGGCACCCGGGGCAGACGTGCAACCACTCGTGGACGGCGAGCCCGACGCCGTAGTACTGGTTCCGGGCGACACGGAGCGGGCGAGAACACCGGGGGCAGGGCAGCTGGCCGCCGTCCCGCTCGATCGCGATCGCGGGGGTGGTGTCTGCAGTGGTGCGTGCATCGTCGACAGCAGTCATGGCCCGAACCTCTCCGGTGTCCGTCACGCTCCGTTGCGTGGCTGTGCGGAGAGGATACGACCGGATCGGCAGAGGGGCCCGCCCGATCGCCGTCGTGTCCACTGAGCGCAAGAGCAGCGCGGAGGGCGTGACCGCCGCGGGGTCGTCCGTGGTCGTCTCCTCGTTCGGGGAACAGCTGTTCCCCGTTCAAGATGATCTTTGCGTCAGATGATCTTTGCGTCAGATGATCCTCGCCGTGTAAGGTCCGATGCGTGGACGATCGATTGACGGCGGATCCAGCGGGTGACCTCCCCGAGATCGACTGGGAGGCCCAGGGCATCGAGACCGAGTTCGGCTGGGCCGTCCCCCTCGTCCTCCAGGAGTACATCCGCCTCGGCAGCGTGGCGGTCGCGGACGTGCCCGGCGGACCCCGCGGCTACCAGGTGCTCGTGGCGACCACGACCGAGGAGCCCTCTTCGCAACTCCTGCTCGCGAACCGTCTGGGGATCGACAAGACCCAGATGACCTACGTCGTCGACGCGCTCGAGGCCGGCGGCTTCGTCGAACGACGCGCGGACCCGACGGACCGCCGCGTCCGCCAGGTGCACCCGACCGACGCCGGCCACGCCCTGCTCGTCCGGACGCGGCTGGCCCTGCGGACTGCCGAGGGTGTGCTGATGCGACACCTCGGCGCGGACGAGCAGACGTCGATGCGTCGGCTCCTCGCGCGCGTCGCGCTGGGCGCCGGGGCCGCCAGAGCCGGGGCGGCGGACGTCGACCCGGCGTTCGAACACCCGCTCGCCGTCCCGGAGCGCTCCCGACGGCGCGCTCCGTCCACATCCCGATCGACCCCGTCGACCACCCCACAGTGAGGCCTCTCCCATGACCAGTACCGTCCTCGTCGCCGGCGCCACCGGTGACCTCGGCCAGCGCATCGTCCGTGAACTCGCGGAGCGCGACGTCCGCGTCCGGGCCCTCACCCGTCCCGGGAGCGGGACCGCCACCGACCTCTTCGGCGCCGACCCGCGCGTCGACGTGGTCGCCGCGGCGTACACGGACCACGTGGCCCTCACCGAGGCCGTCACAGGGGTCGACGTCGTCGTCTCGGCCGTCAGCGGGACCCGTCCCGTGATCGTGGACGCGCAGCGCGCCCTCCTCGCGGCGACCGTCGCGGCCGGCGTGCCGCGCTTCATCCCGTCGGACTACTCGGCCGACTACCGACGCATCACGCCCGGCACGAACCGCAACTTCGAACTCCGACGCGAGTTCGCCGCCGAGGTCGATGCTGCGCCCGTCCGCGCGACGTCGATCCTCACCGGCATGTTCACGGACCTGCTCACCGGCCAGGCGCCGATGATCCTGTTCGGTCGTCGCCGGGTCCTGTTCTGGTCCTCCGCCGACCAGGTCCTCGACTTCACCACGAAGGACGACGTCGCCCGGGTGGTGGCCCTCACCGCGCTGGACGAGGATGCTCCGCGCGTCGTCGAGACGGCGGGCGACCACATCTCGGCACGGGACGTCGCGGACATCATGAGCGAGTTGACCGGGACGGCCTTCCGGCTGCAGTGGGCCGGCACGACCGGGACCCTCTCGGCGATGAGCGCGGTCGGCAGGCGCATGTCGAAGGACCCGGACGAGACGTTCCCGGCCTGGCAGGGGATGCAGTACTTCGTGAGCATGTTCAGCGGGCAGGCGCAGCTGCGGCACGTCGACGACGACCGTTACGGTCCGCACACCTGGACGACCGTGCGCGACGTCCTCCGGGTCCACCTCGAGGCGACCGGCGTCCGGTGACCCACGAGCCGTGACGCCCCGGACGGACGAGCGTTAGCGTGGCGACCATGACGCAGATCGACCTGACCGACCGGACCGCCCTCGTCACGGGCTCGACGCAGGGCATCGGACTGGCGATCGCCGTGGACCTGGCGCGGGCGGGGGCCTCGGTGATCGTGAACGGGCGCGGTGCCGACGGCGTGCAGCGGGCGATCGACGCCGTGCGCGAGGCCGTCCCCGGGGCGCAGGTGGACGGGGTGGCCGCGGACCTCTCGACGGCGGAGGGAGCGGCGGCGGTGCTCGATGCGCACCCGCACGTCGACGTCCTCGTCAACAACCTCGGGATCTTCGGCAGCCGTGACCCCTTCGAGATCACCGACGACGAGTGGCGCCACTACTTCGAGGTGAACGTCCTCTCCGCCGTCCGCTTGATCCGCTCGTACCTCCCGGCGATGACGGAGCACGGGTACGGACGCGTGGTGTCCATCGCGAGCGACTCCGCCGTCGTCACCCCGGCCGAGATGATCCACTACGGCATGACGAAGACGGCGCTCCTGGCCGTGACGCGGGGGTTCGCCAAGGCGGTCAAGGGCACGGGCGTCACCGTCAACACCGTGATCGCCGGCCCGACCCACACCGCCGGCGTCGAGGACTTCGTCGGCGAGATGGTCGGCACCGACCTGCCCTGGGACGAGGCGCAGCGCACGTTCATGCGGGAGCACCGGCCGCAGTCGCTCGTCGAGCGCCTGCTCGAACCGGAGGAGGTCGCTCACATGGTGACCTACCTCGCGTCGCCGCTGGCGTCCGCCACGACGGGCGGCGCCCTCCGGGCGGACGGCGGCTACGTCGACGCCATCCTGCCGTGACCACGCGGCGGGACGTCCCGCCGCAGCGTCGCCGACCCCGGCCGGGCGGACAGCGCGCGAGCTCCGCGACGAGCGCGCGACGCGTGGCAGTGCTCGCCGTGGTGGCGGCCCTGTCGATCGGCCTCGCCGGGTGCCGGGCGGCGGATCCCACCCCGGCGGCCGGGAGCGGGACCCCGTCCGCGTCCGGACGTTCCACCCCGACCGGTCCGGCGACGGGTGCCCGGGCCACACGGGCGTTCTCGGCACTCGAGGCCGAGCACACCGCCGCCCGGATCGGCGTCGTGGCCGTCGACACCGCCGATGGTGCCACCGTCGCGCACCGGGCGGGGGAGCGGTTCCCGTTCGCCTCGACCGCCAAGGTGTTCATCGCCGCGGCCGTGCTCGACGACGCCGCGGGGAGCGACCTCGCCGCCGTCGTCCCGATCGGGCCGAGGGACCTGCTGTCGTACGCGCCGGTCACCTCGCGGCATGTCGGCACCGGCATGACCGTCCGCGCACTCCTCGACGCGATGATCCGCACGAGTGACAACACCGCGGCGAACCTGCTCGTGTCGCGGATCGGCGGTCCGGCTGCCGTGCAGAGCTGGCTCCGCGGCATCGGGGACGACGTGACACGGGTCGACCGCGTCGAACCCGACCTGAACGCGGCCGTCCCCGGCGACGAGCGGGACACGACCACCCCGTCGCAGTTCGCCGCCGACCTCCGGACCGTCCTGCTCGGCGACCGTCTCGACCCGGACGACCGTGCGCTCCTCGTGGACTTGATGCGCGGGACGACGACGGGTGCGGGGACCATCCGTGCGGGTGTGCCGGCGGGCTGGTCGGTCGCGGACAAGACCGGCACCGGGTCGTACGGCGTGCGGAACGACGTCGGCATCGTCACACCACCGGGCCGCGCCCCGGTCGTGCTCGTCGTCATGACGAGCCACGACACGGCCGACGCCCAGCCCGACGACGCCCTCGTCGCCGCGGCCACCCGGACTGCGATCGACGGACTGGCGACGGTCCGGGCTCCCTGACGTACCCGCCGCCGACGCGGCCCGTGCCGTCGCTCAGCTGGGGAGCGCCGCCGCCCACCGCCCGATGGCGTCGTACGCACGCTCGCGCACGGGCTCGGCGGAGAGCACGACGTCGTGCAGCGCGCCGTGCAGTCGCCGGACGGTCACCTCGTCGCCGAGCGACAGCGCCCGCCGTGCGACCACGTCGACGTTGAGCGCCACGTCGGCGCGGGACATGCCCTCGTTCCACCGCGGCTGCAGCATGCTCCTGTCGCTGAGCATGACGAGCACCGGGACCGCGAGCCCGAGCCCGCGTGCCACCCGCTCCTGCCCGGCGAACACCGCTGCGAGCCAGCCGGGGTGCAGGGGGAACCCCCGCTCGGGACGCCACCGCTGGTCGTAGGTCCACGACCCCTCCGCCGAGCTCGACACCGTCCGCGTGTAGAAGCCGGGGTCGACCGCCGGCATCGGGGCGAGGGGGTTCCGCTTCGCGCCCAGCTTGATGACCGGTGCGACGACCGCCCGGCCGATCGCGTCGGCCTGGAACTCGAGCCACGGGCTGTTCAGGACGAGTCCGTCGACCAGCTCCGGGTGGCGCGCGGCCCAGAGCGACAGCGTGAGCCCGCCCGTGGAGTGGCCCATCGGTACGAGCCGCCGCCGTCGCCCGGGGTGCTCCGCACGGATCGCGTCGAGGGCGGCGACGATGTCCTCGTCGTAGGTGGACAGGTCGGCCACGTGACCCGGCGTCTGGTGCGGCCGCAGGCTCCGCCCGTACTTCCGCAGGTCGAGGGCGTGGAAGCGTGCACCGAGCCGTTCGACCTGCTCGGCCAGTTCCGTCTGGAAGAAGTAGTCCGACCACCCGTGCACGTACAGGACGTCGACGTCCCGCAGCGGACCGGGGTGCGGACGGAGGTGGTCGGCGACCGAGTGTCGGCGGCGGACCAGGGTGGCGACGACCGGACCTTCGGCGTCCTCGCCGAGCGGCAGCTCGCGGCGCTCGTACGGCGGACCGAGGACGTCCTCGTGCCACCCCGCGTCCGTCATGTCTCGTTCCTACCCCACGTCGCTGCGCGACCCCACGACGAACGGGAGGCCCCGCACCAGCTGGTGCGAGGCCTCCCGTGCCGTGTCGTCGGGTCGCTCAGGCGACCGGCTTGCTGTCGTCGAGCCAGCCGGCGAGCTTCGTCATGTAGTCGGCCTGCGAGGCGTAGTCCAGCGCCGGGAAGGTGAAGCTGTGCACCTGACCGGCCTCGAGGGCCGGGTTGTCTGCGAACGTCGGCTGCTTCTCGAGGTCCGACACCTGGTAGCCCTGCTGCGACAGCAGGATGACGTCGGCCGAGATCTGGCCCGCGTTCTCCCAGCTGTAGATGCCCCAGTAGAAGCCCTCCGGCTTCGGGGTGACCAGGTCGACGCCGAAGTCGCTCCACATCTGCAGCGTGGGCTCGTCGGACGGGCGGGTGACGTAGGCGCCGTCACCGTCGGCGTACATCGAGACGACGGACACGCCGCTCTCCTCGGACGCGGTCCGGAGGGTCTCCTTCGCGGTGTCGAACTCCTTCTCGGCCGAGTCGACGGCGGACTCCTCCGCGCCGAGGTCCTCGGCGAGGTCGGCGATGTGCTCGATGACGTCGAGACCCTTGCCGCCCCACTTGACGGTGGCGACCGGGGCGATGGCCTCGACCTGTTCCTGCTGCTCCTTGTCCTTGAAGCCGTAGGCAGGCTGCGAGGCGTCGAGCGTGCCCTTCGCGTCGGTCGGGTAGACCGAGGTCACGACGAGGTCGGGCTTCAGCGCGGCGAGCTGCTCGAGGTCGATGTCGCCGTAGGCGGTGCCGAGCTGCGTGATGCCGTCCTGGTCGAGGTCGTCGAACCGGGCGTCCTTCGTCATCGGGAGCTGCCCGAAGGTGCCGACCGGGCGGAGGCCGTACTCGATGAACGAGATGGCGATGTCGTTGAGGACCACGACGCGCTCCGGCCTGTGGTCGACCTTCACCGTCGTGCCCGTGGCGTCCTCGTACGACCAGGCCCCGGAGGACGCCTTCGCGTCGCTGCCGGTGTCGTCGGAGGCACCGGTGCTGGAGCACCCGGTGAGGATGAGGGCCGTCGCGGTGACGGCGGTCAGGAGGGCGGCACGAACGGAGCCGCGGCGGGGAGTGTTCACGTTAGGTGAGCCTAACCTAACCAGCGGGATCGCACCAGTTCTGGTCGACGCCCGACGTCACGCGGTGTGTCCGTCGGCCTCCGGGACGACCATCGGCGCCCCCGTCACGGGGTCCGGGACGACGCGGGCGTGCAACCCGAACGCACGCTCGAGCACGGCCGGCGTGAGGACGTCGACGGGAGCGCCGTCCGCGACGACGCCGCCGTCGTGGAGCACCACGAGCCGGTCCGAGTACCGCGCGGCCAGGGTGAGGTCGTGCAGCACCATCACGACCGTGGCGCCCTGCTCGCGGTTGATCCGACGGACCAGGCGCAGCACGTCGAGCTGGTGGGCGAGGTCGAGGTAGGTCGTCGGCTCGTCGAGCAGGAGCGTGTCCGCCCGCTGCGCCAGGACGAGCGCGATCCAGGCGCGCTGGCGCTGCCCGCCGGACAAGCTGGCGACGTCACGGTGGGCGACCTCGGTGAGACCGGTGGCGGCGATGGCGTCCTCGGCCACCGCGGCGTCCTCGGCGGTCCACGGCCGGGCCCACGACTGGTGCGGGTTCCGGCCGCGCATCACCAGGTCGAGCACGCTCGTGCCGGCCGGGGCCAGCGGCGACTGCGGGAGGATCGCGAGCTTCCGCGCGACCGACCGGTTCGCCTCCTTCCGGATCGGGGTGCCGTCGAGCAGCACCTCGCCGGCCTGCGGCTTGAGCACCCGACCGAGCGCCTTGAGCAGCGTCGACTTGCCGCAGCCGTTCGCGCCGAGGAACGTCGTCACCGTGCCGCGCCCGATCGACAGGTCGAGGTCGCGGAGCACCGGGGACCTGTCGTACCCGACGGACAGGCCACGGGCCTCCAGGACGGGGCCGGCGTGCAGGCGGTCCGGCGCGGACGCGGCGGCGGTCGCCGGCGGGGTCGTGGTGGTCATCGGGACATCTCCTTGCGGTGACGGATGAGGAGCCAGATCAGGTACGGGGCGCCGATCACGGTGGTGACGATGCCGACCGGCACCTGCCAGGGGAACGCCGACCGGGCGAGCAGGTCCGCACCGAGCACGAGCACCGCGCCGAGGGCCGCCGACAGCACCAGCGGTGGCCGGTTCGTCCCCGCCAGGCGCAGGGCGATCTGCGGCACCACGAAGGCGACGAACCCGACCGGGCCCGCGGCCGCGACCGCCGCCGCGGTGAGGACGACCGCCAGGCCGATGACGAGCAACCGGTGCCGCTGGACACCCAGCCCGACGCCGGTCGCGACCTCGTCACCGAGCTGACCGATGCCGAGCGCTGCCGAGGTGGCGAGCGCGATCGGGACGCCCACCGCGGCGATGACGAGGAGCGGCCACACCGTCGTCCACGAGGTGCTCGACAGGCTGCCGACGAGCCACTGCGAAGCAGCCGTGGCCTGCGTGATCTTGGCGCGGACGAGCAGGTAGCTCGTCAGGGCGTCGAGCGTGGCGCTCACCCCGATGCCGACCAGGATGAGCCGGTGGCTCTGCACGCCGCCCCGCCAGCCCAGGCCGTAGACGATCGTGGCGGCGACCAGTGCTCCGATCGTGGCCGCGACGGGGATCCCGCCGCCGAGCACGAGGGCGCTGACCGAATAGCTGCCGCCGCCGAGGACGACGGCCGCCACGGCACCGACGCTCGCACCCGAGGTCACGCCGATGATGTCCGGTGTCCCGAGCGGGTTCCGCGTGAAGGTCTGGGTCAGGGCACCGGCGACGGCCAGGGTCACCCCGACGAGCGCCCCGGTCAGGACGCGGGGGAGGCGCAGCGTCGTCACGATGAACGACTCCGGTCCCGACTCGAGCCCGATCAGCGCACGGACGACGGTGCCCGGGGCGATGAACGTCGAGCCGACGGCTACCCCGAGCACGACGAGCAGCAGGGCGACGCCCACCGCGACGACCGTGGCGGTGAGGACGCGTGGGCGCCAGGCGAGCCCGACCGGTCCGATGCGGATGCCCTTCCGGTCGCCCTTCGGCGCGCCAACGGCGGGTGCGGGCGTCGTCGCGGCGCTCACAGCGACACCAGCGATCGACGACGGGCCACGGCGACGAACACCGGGCCGCCGATCACGGCCAGCATGATCCCGACCTCGACCTCGGCGAACCCGCCGATGAGCCGCCCGACCACGTCGGCGAGCAGGACGAGGGCGGCACCGAGCAGTGCCGTGGCGGGCAGGGTCCAGCGGTGTCCGGTGCCGACGACCGCCCGTGCGACGTGCGGGACGGTCAGCCCGACGAAGGCGACCGGACCGGCCGCTGCCGTCGCGCCGGCGGCGAGGAGCGTGATGCCGCCGAGTCCGACCAGGCGGGCGGTGAGCAGGTCCTCGCCGAGCCCCTTCGCGAGCTCCGGGCCGAGGCCGAGCGCGTCGAGGGCCCTGGTGTTCCAGATCGCGAGGACGAGGCCGACCGCCATGAACGGCCACGCGGCCTGCAGCACGTCGAGCTGTCGACCCGACAGCGACCCGACGACCCACAGCCGGTAGGCGTCGAGCGACGCCTGGTCGGTCAGCACGATGAACGACGTCAGGGCACCGAGCAGCGCCGACACCGCCGCCCCCGCCAGGGCGAGGGGCACCGGGCTCGCGGTCCCGCTGCCCGCGACCGTGACCGAGAAGACGACGACGCTCGCGACGACGGCGCCGACGAGGGCGAACCAGACGGACGCACCGGTGTTCGTGACGCCGAAGACGAAGACGCCGAGCACGACGGCCAGCCCGGCGCCGGCCGAGACCCCGAACAGGCCGGGGTCGGCGAGCGGATTCCGGGTGTGACCCTGCATGAGCAGCCCGGCGATGCCGAGTGCGGCGCCGACGGCCGCCCCGATGAGCGTGCGGGGGACGCGTGAACCCCAGACGATCGCCTCGTCCGTGCCCGAGCCGCTGCGGGTCAGGCCGGCGAACACCCGCTCGGCACCGATGTTGTTGCTGCCGAGGAGCATGCTCGCCACCGCTGCGCCGAGCACGACCACCGCGAGCCCGAGCAGGACCCCGATCCGCCGACGGGCCGTCCGGCGGTGCACCCCGGCGGCGCCGATCACCGCTCCGGGAGGGGCGGTGGGCGCAGTGGGGACGGCGAGGG
>NZ_QKTS01000025.1:0-22562 GCF_003234525.1 Curtobacterium sp. MCBD17_021
GGCTGGGAGGGCATCGGTGCGGTCGCTCTCGGGGTCGTGGTGGAGGTGTGTCGCTCCGGGTCGGTGTCGTTCCCGGGGGCGGCGGTCGCTCCGTCGAGCGGGGTGGTCTCGGCGGTGTCGGGCGAGCCCGTCACGTCGTGCAGCGGAACGGTCTCGGCGTGGTCGGGCGAGGCCACTGCGTCGCCCAGGGGGACGGTGCGTGCCAGGTCGAGCCGGTCGGTGTCGGTCATGCATCGAGCCTCGCGGAGACGAGCGCTCGGTCCCATCCTGCCGTCTCCCGGACCGGGGGTGGGGTTGTCCCCACCCCCACCCCGCGCCCTGGCGCAGGTCGCCGGGTGATGTGTAGAGTTCCGCTACTGCATCGAGGCACGAGGGGGAACCGTGGACCAGACCCAGTACGAACGACTGTCCGCGCTGGCCGCCGTCCTGGCCGCGCTCGTCCCGGCCTTCGCCGTCGTCGTCGGGTGGCTGGACCCGATGGCCGAGTGGCCCGTGTCGTCCGGACTCGGCGTCGTCGGTCTGGTGGCGGGAGCCGTCACGGCGCTCCTCGCCGCCCGACGCGGTGACCGCGCGACGCTCGGCTTCGGGCTCGCAGCCGTCGCCCTCCCGCTCGGTGTCCTGCTGCCCACCGTGCTGCACCCCGTCGGGACGGTGCTGCTGCTCCTCGCGCGCGTCCTGCTCGTGGTGTTCGGCGTCGTGCTCGTGGTGCGGTCGTCCGGGTCGCGCCGCACCGCGGGCTGGTTCGTCACGGTCGGCGCCGGCGTCTGGCTGCTCTCCGAAGCAGCGACGAACGTGCTGTTCCGGGTCTGGATCCCGCCGCAGGAAGCGCTCATGCCCCTCTTCACCGTGCCGCAGGCCGGCGAGTTCGTGGGCTTCGCCGCGGCCGCACTGGTGTTCGTCCCGCCGCTCGTCCGACCGGTCGGCGCGGGCGTGCGCCGGCTCTGGGACACCGCCGACGTGCGGTGACCCCGCCGACGTGCGGTGACCCGCCGCCGTGCGGACCGGTTCGGCCCGACGGGGCGTCACACGAGCGCGGCCGCGACCTCCGGCGTCTCGTCCGGAACCGACCACGGCCGCTGCGTCATGCCGCTGTCACCCCGCACGGACACGATCGCGCCCGATGCGTCGCGCGTGAACACGATGTCCTCGTCGATCGACCCGAACCGGTTGCCGGACGCCATCCGGACCGTGTCGGCGTCGAGGACCTCGAGCCGGACCGGTGACTCGGTCGGCACCGGCTGGGTCGGGTCGATCGCGAGCAGGCGGTCCCCGACGCGGGCGATGTCGGTGATCCCCTCGAACGTGGTGAAGCGGCCGGTGTACCGGTCGGGGTCGACGTCCGCGGGGACCGGCGCACCGGCAGCGTGCTCGTCGGCGGCGGCGTCGAGCAGGTGCACGATCCCGTACGCGAGCATCGTCGCGGGTCCCGTGGCGCTGCTCGTCAGGACGGACACGACCAACGAGGACTCGGGATCGAAGACCGACTGCGTGATCTGCCCGGGGAACCCGCCGGAGTGACCACGGACCTCCCGGCCGTTGATCCGGTCGACGACGAACCCGGCGCCGTACCCGCGGGCCGCCGGGTCGGAGTCGAGCGCACTCCACGCCTTCCGCTGGGCGAGCCGCTTGGCGCGGTCGGACAGCAGCGATCCGCGGCCCGGGACGTGTGCGGAGAAGTACCGGACCAGGTCCGAGGCGGTGCCGTGGAACCCGGTGGCCGCGGCGAGCGCCCCCGTCGTCACGTGCGGGACGCGCTGCCGGGTACGGGCGGTGTGCAGCCCGGTGTAGCCGACGACGAACTCGTCCTCGCGGGCGGGGTCGAACTCGGGGCCGGTGCCGGTCAGCCCGAGCGGCTCGGTGATCGCGGCGCGGACGTGTTCGGCGTACGAGGTGCCGGTGACGGCCTCGATGACGAGACCGAGCAGGCCGTACCCGAGGTTCGAGTAGTTGAACGCCGACCCGACGGGGACCTTCGCGCCGCCCGCCACGACGAGCGCGACGAGTTCGTCGGCGTCCGGGAACGGGTGCGCGAGCGCCCAGTGGTCCCCGTCAGCGCCGTCGCGGACGACCCCGGCGCCCATCTCCATGAGTTCGCGGACGGTGGCGTCTGCGATCGGGGACCCGGCCTCGACGAGGGCGGGGACGAACGAGCCGACGGTGTCGTCGAGGCGCAGCGCACCGGAGTCGGCGAGCTGCAGCAGCGCGGTCGCGGTGAACGTCTTCGAGTGCGAGGCGATCCTGAACAGGTCCGACGTGGTGAGGCGACGTCCGGCCTCGACGTCCGCGTACCCCCACGCCCCGGCGAACAGCTCCTCGCCCTCGAACCCGACGGCGACCTGCACGCCCGGCAGCCGGAGCTGCCACACCTTGTAGGCGATCCACTCGCGGACGTACGGCAGGACGGACTCGTAGGCGGCGCGCTTCTCCATGCCGACCAGCCTGGCATGTGCCACGCTCGTCGCATGCGGCACACACCCTCCTTCCTGATGACCGAGGTCGACGAGGTCCGACGACTCGTCCGCGGGAACCCCTGGGCGACGATCGTGTCCTCCACCGCGGCGGGGCTCGTCGCGTCGCACTACCCGTTCCTGCTCGAGGAGCAGCCCGACGGCAGCGACGACATCGTCCTCGTGTCCCACGTCGGCCGTCCGGACGAGGTCGCCCACGAACTGGGGCAGCACGAGGTCCTGGTCATCGTGCAGGGCCCGCACGGGTACGTCTCCCCCGCCTGGTACCCGCCCGAGCAGTTCGTGCCGACCTGGAACCACACCACCGCGCACCTCTGGGGCACGCCGGAGATCCTGTCCGACGACGACAACTTCCGCGTCCTCGGCGACCTGGTGGACCACTTCGAGCGGGAGATGCCGTCACCGGCGTCCCTCGACGTCGACGAGGACACCGCCCGGCGCATCGCCCGCGGCACCGTGGGCATCCGCCTCCGGGTCAGCCGCTTCGACGCCCGCGCGAAGCTCAGCCAGAACAAGGCACCCGAGGTGGTGGAGCGGATCATCGCCGGCCTGCGCGCCGACGGCCCCTACGCCTCCCCCGCGCTCGCCGACGAGATGGCGCGCGTCCACGACACCACGACCACCGGCCGGGAGGCACGATGAACGCGACCCTGCTCCGCACCGTCCGACGCGTGGGCACCTCGGGCGCCCCCGCCGACGTCCTGGTCATCGACGGTCGGGTCGCCGCGATCGCCCCGGCCGGCACGCTCGACCCGCTCGACCGCGGGACCGACACCGAGGTCGTCGAGGCGGAGGGTGCCTGGCTCGGACCGGGCCTGCGCGACCACCACGTGCACCTCGACCAGTGGGCACTCGTGCGTCGCCGGATCGACGTGACGGACTGCGGCTCCGCCGAGCAGACCGCGGACCGACTCGCTGCCGCAGCCCGGAGCGGCGACCCGGACCGCGTGCTCGTCGGACACGGCTACCGGGACGGGCTCTGGCCGCGTCCCGCCCGACGCGAGTTGCTCGACCAGGCCGCGCCGGGCCTCCCGGTCGTCGTCGTGAGCGCGGACCTGCACGCGGTCTGGTGCAACGAGCTCGCCCTGGCGCACTTCGGTGCCGTGCTCGGCCGGGCGCTCCCCGCCGGTGCCGACGGCGTGCTCCGCGAGCAGGACGCCTTCGACGTGACCGGCGCGCTGTCCCGCGCGCCGGACGACCAGCTCGACGCCTCCGTCGCGGACGCGGTCGAGGCGGCCGCGGCACGGGGCGTCACCGGGGTCGTCGACCTCGAGATGGACGCCGACATCGACCGGTGGGTGCGGCGGATCCACGCCGGGACGGACGGGCTGCGCATCGCCTCCGGGGTGTACCCGGCGCGGCTCGACGAGGCGGTCCGGCGGGGGTTGCGGACGGGCGACGTCGTCGACGGGACCCGCGGCCTGCTCACCGTCGGGCCGTTCAAGGTGATCACCGACGGGTCGCTCGGCACCCGGACCGCCGCGACCGCCGACGGCGAGGGCGTCCTCACCTGGACGCCGGAGGACCTCGTCCCCCTGCTCCGTCGGGCGGTGGACGCCGGGCTCGTCCCCGCCGTGCACGCCATCGGCGACCGGGCCGTCACGCTCGCCCTCGACGCCCTCGAGACCGTCGGCAGCCGTGGCTCGATCGAGCACGCGCAGCTGCTCTCCGCTCTCGACGTCGAGCGCTTCGCCCGGCTCGGAGTCGTCGCGTCCGTGCAGCCCGAACACGCCATGGACGACCGGGACATCGCCGACCACTACTGGGCGGGCCGCACCGACCGGGCCTTCCCCTTCGCCGCGCTCGAACGTGCGGGCGCCGCGATGGTGCTCGGCTCGGACGCTCCGGTCGCGCCGCTCGACCCGTGGGTGTCGATGGCCGCCGCCGTCGGGCGCGACCGCGACGGCCGCGACCCGTGGCACCCCGAGCAGCGGATGTCGGCGCTCGCCGCGTGGCGTGGCTCGACGGACGGGCGGGTGTCGGTCACGGTCGGCGACGTCGCGGACCTCGTCCTCGTACCGACCGACCCGCTCGCGGCGTCGTCGTCCGCGCTCCGGGACATGCCGGTCCTCGGTACGGCGCTCGCCGGCCGCTGGACGCACCGCGACCTGTGACGCCAGGGGCTACTTCTGGTCCTTCGGGCACCAGTAGAGCTTGCGGCCGGCCATGTCGGCGACGCGGATCTCGGTGCCGCACACCCGACACGGCTCCCCCGCGCGGTGGTAGACCCAGTGGCGGTCGGCCCGGGAGCGCATCGCCTTGCGGTACTCGGCGTCGGTCAGGCCGTCCATCGTCATCATCTGACCGATGCGGACCCCGTCGTGCAGGAGCGTCGACCAGTCCTGCCACAGCGCCTTCGCCTGCTTGACGGTGATCTTCTTCCCGGGCTTGTACGGGTCGATGCGCTGCCGGAACAACAGCTCCGCACGGTAGACGTTCCCGATGCCGCTCACCACGGACTGGTCCATGAGCAGCTGGCCGATCGCGACGTTGCGCTTCCGGACGTTGTCCACGAAGACCTTCTCGGCCTCGGGTCCGTCGTCGTTCATCGGGTCCGGGCCGAGCTTGTCGAGCGCCCGCTGCACCCCGGCCGGGTCCTCGACCACGCAGGCGGTCGGCCCGCGGAGGTCGGCCACGGCGGTCTCGGTGAGGATCCGCACGCGGACCTGGCCGACCGGGTCCGGTGGGAACGCCTCGATCGGGTCCTCGACCTTCTCCTGCTCGGCCATCCGGTAGCGGGAGCGCCGCGGGGCGCCGATGGAGCGGAGGGAGTCCTCGCCGGCGTCGTCGGGGACGTGCTCGGCGCCGTCGCCCGCATCGCTGTCCTCCGTGACCGTGCCGCGCTGGTTGGTCTGCCCGATCCGCCCCTTCGCGCTGCGCATCGTCGCGTCGGTCGAGATGTCACCCGCGAAGTCCCACGCCCCGTACAGGCCGAGGTGCACGCGGAGGAACAGGTCGCCCTCGAACTCCAGGAACATCTGCTTCGCCACGGCTCGTGCCGCGACCATCTTCCGGCCGTCGAGCTGCGCGGCCCCGGCGGCGAAGCGGCCCTGCGGGCTCGAGACCTCGCAGACCTGGCCGACGAAGTGCAGCTCGAACTGACGGGCGATGCGGTGGACGGAGTGACCCTCGGGCATTGCTCTTGTCTACTCGGCCCTACTGGTCGATCTGCTTGCCGGCGATGAGCCCGGTGGTCTCGTACTCCGCGAGCTGCGCGATCCGGCGGGCGTGACGCTCCTCGCCCGAGAACGGCTCGGCGATGAACAGGTCGACGAAGCGGATCGCCTCGTCCTCAGTGTGCTGGCGGGCGCCGATCGAGATGACGTTCGCGTCGTTGTGCTGACGGGCGAGCAGCGCGGTGGACTCGTTCCACACCAGGGCCGCGCGGATGCCCTCGACCTTGTTCGCGGCGATCTGCTCGCCGTTGCCCGACCCGCCGAAGACGACACCGAGCGACTGGACGCCGGCGCGCTGGTCCTGCACCACCGCATGGGCCGCGTTGATGCAGAACGAGGGGTAGTCGTCGAGCGGCTCGTACTCGGTCGGTCCGTGGTCCACGACCTCGTGACCGGCTTCGGTGAGGTGCGTCGCGAGGGTCTTGTTGAACTCGAGGCCAGCGTGGTCCGTTCCGAGGTGGATGCGCATGGGACCGATCCTATTCCTGTGTGCGGGCCGGACGGGCCCTGTCCGGCGGACGCGGGACGGGCCTCCCGTCAGCGGTGTCGAACCACGACCACGACGTACCGGCACGGCTCGTCGCCAGGGTTCCGGTAGACGACGTCGGCGGGCTCACCGAGCTCGATGCGGTCGCCGGCGCCGAGACGGGTCGTCGTGTCGCCGACCTGGAGTTCGAGGGTGCCGTCGACGACCCAGATGCAGTGCCGGAGGAAGGCGTAGGCGCTGGCGGGGTACGCGACCTCGCGGCCGGACGGCAGCCGGACCTCGGTCACGTCGGCGGGGAAGTCGGCGCTCGACAGCGGGCGGCGACGGTACCCGGTCTCGGGGTCGGTCCACGAGTCGGCCGAGGCCGCACGCTGCACACCCCTGGCCTCGTCCGGGTCGCTCGTGCGCGGGACCTCGTGCTCGAGGGCTTCGTCGAGCAGCTGCGAGACGGTCAGTCCGAAGGCGCCGGACAGTCGGCCGAGGATCGTGGCGGTCGGACTCGAGACGCCCCGCTCGACGCGGTTGATCATCGCGCGGGAGACGCCGGACTCCTCAGCGAGCTCGGTGAGGCTCCAGCGACGTTCGGTGCGGAGGCGCTGCAGGCGTTCGCCGAGGCGGCGCTGGTCAGCGTCGTCCGGGTCCTCGAGGGCGTCCCGGGTTGCAGCCGGAGCCTCCTGCTCGTCTACGATGTGAGACATGGCGACAGCATATGCGACGAACGCGGTGACGGTCCGCGACTGCACCCCCGCCGACCTCGACGTCGTGCACGCCCTCCACGTCGACGCCGTCCTGCACTCCACCGCGATCTGGCAGGAGGAACCGCACCCCCGGGCGTGGTTCGACACGTGGTTGGCGGAGCGCCAGTCCGACGGGTGGCCGGTCGTCGTCGCCGAGGTCGACGGTGTCGTCGCCGGGTACGCCTCGTACTCGCAGTGGCGGCCACACCAGGGCTACCGGCACACCGTCGAACACAGCGTCTACGTCGTCCCGGGCTTCCGCGGACGAGGTGTCGCCTCGACGCTCATGGGCGCACTCGTGACCCGTGCGACGGCGGAGGGCCGACACGTCATGATCGCCGGGATCTGCAGCACGAACACGGGGTCGATCGCGCTGCACGAGCGGCTCGGGTTCGAGACGGTCGCCGTCGTCCCGGAGGTCGGGCGCAAGTTCGACCGGTGGCTCGACCTGACGCTGATGCGGTTGCCGCTCACCTGAGCGGCGCGGGGGCCGCGCCCCGGTCCGCCCGTTCGCCCCGGTCGCACGTCGCGCCCCGTCGGAACGGGGCGCGATGCGCGTGCGGGCGCGAACGGGCGGTCAGCCCTCGACGGTGTCGAAGACCGGGCCGGTGGTGCGGGAGCGCTTGAGCTCGAAGAAGCCCGGGTAGCGGGCCGCGGCGACGACGCCGTCCCAGAGGTCGAGCGCCTCCTGCCCCTTCGGCGCCGGCGAGATGACCGGCCCGAAGAACGCGACGCCGTCGACGGCGATGACGGGCGTGCCGACGTCCTGGCCGACGCGCTCGATCCCGTCCCGGTGACTCTCCCGCATCGCGGCGTCGGTCTCGTCCGTCCAGGCGGCATCGGCGAGGTCGGCGTCGAGGCCGAGCTGTTCGAGCACGGCCGGCACGACCTGCTGCGGGTCCTTCTGCTGGCGGTGGTGGACCTGCTCGCCGAGCGCGTCGTAGAGCGGCTTCACGACCGCCTGGCCGTGGCGGGTCTTCGCGGCGGTCACCAGGCGCGCGTACACCTGGTTCCGTTCCAGGGCGTCGCGGTACTCGGCGGGCATGTCCTCGTTGTGCTCGTTGAGGACGAACAGGCTCATCACGTTCCAGGTGACGTCGAGGTCGCGGTGCCGCTCGACCTCCCCCACCCAGCGGCTCGTCATCCAGGCCCAGGGGCAGGTCGGGTCGAACCAGAACTCCACAGCAGTCCGGGTCCCAGGGGTCTTCTCCACAGTCGTGTCGGTCACGGATCGCAGCGTACGCCCGCTCGCTAGGCTGGTCGCCGAGCCGTCCCACCGGTGCACGACGCCGGCCGGGACACCCGACACGCGGACATCGATCGTCCGCGTCCGCAGCGAAGATGGAGCGTCCGTGCCCGGAGAGAACCTCACCCGAATCGAAGCCCAGGAACGCGCCGGCATCGTCAGCGTGCAGACGTACGACGTCGAGCTCGACCTGACGCGCGGAGCCGAGACCTTCGGCAGCACGACCCGCGTGCGCTTCACCGCCACCGCCGGCGCATCGACCTTCATCGACGCCATCACAAAGACCGTGCACTCGGTCACCCTGAACGGCACGGCGCTCGACGTCGACGCGGTGAACGACGGCGTCCGCATCCAGCTCGCCGACCTGCAGGAGCAGAACGAGCTCGTCGTCGTCGCCGACGCGCTGTACACGAACACCGGTGAAGGGCTGCACCGCTTCGTCGACCCCGTCGACGACGAGGTCTACCTGTACTCGCAGTTCGAGGTGCCGGACAGCCGCCGGATGTTCGCCGTGTTCGAGCAGCCCGACCTCAAGGCCGAGTTCTCCTTCACCGTCACCGCACCGGCCCGCTGGCAGGTCGTCTCGAACGCCCCGACGCCGGAGCCGCACGTCGACGGCGACCACGCCACATGGACCTTCCCGCCGACCGCGCGCATCTCGAGCTACATCACCGCGCTCATCGCGGGCCCGTACGAGGTCGTCCGCAGCGAGCTGACCAGCCGCGACGGTCGGACCATCCCGCTCGGCGTCTTCGCGCGCAAGTCGCTCGCCGAGTACCTCGACCCGGACTACGTCTTCGACACGACGCGGAAGGGCTTCGCGTACTTCGAGGAGAAGTTCGACGTCGCCTACCCCTTCGAGAAGTACGACCAGCTCTTCGTGCCGGAGTTCAACGCCGGCGCGATGGAGAACGCGGGCGCGGTCACCTTCACCGAGACCTACGTCTTCCGCTCGAAGGTCACCGACGCCATCAAGGAGCGCCGGGTCGTCACGATCCTGCACGAGCTCGCGCACATGTGGTTCGGCGACCTCGTCACCATGAAGTGGTGGAACGACCTCTGGCTGAACGAGTCGTTCGCCGAGTGGGCCTCGACCATCGCGACCGCCGAGGCCACCGAGTGGACCGGCGCGTGGACGACGTTCCAGGCGATGGAGAAGTCCTGGGCCTACCGCCAGGACCAGCTCCCCTCGACGCACCCGATCGTCGCGACGATCAACGACCTCGAGGACGTCCAGGTCAACTTCGACGGCATCACCTACGCCAAGGGTGGCTCGGTCCTCAAGCAGCTCGTCGCGTGGGTCGGCATCGACGCGTTCTTCGCGGGTGTCTCGGCGTACTTCAAGAAGCACCACCACTCCAACACCGAGCTGAAGGACCTGCTCGTCGAGCTCGAGGCCACCAGCGGTCGCGACCTGTCCGAGTGGTCGAAGCTCTGGCTCGAGACCGCCGGCGTGAACACCCTGCGCCCCGAGATCGAGACCGACGACGACGGTGTCATCACCTCGTTCGCCGTCCTGCAGGAAGCTCCGTCGGACTACCCGACGCTGCGCCCGCACCGTCTGGCCATCGGCGTGTACGCCTTCACGAACGACCCGTCGGCACCCTTCGGTGCGGACACGGCTTCGTCCGGCGGCAAGCTCGACCGCGTCCACCGCGTCGAGATCGACGTCGACGGTGCCCGCACCGAGGTCCCCGAGCTGGTCGGCGTGCACCGCGGCGACCTCGTGCTGCTCAACGACGACGACCTGGCGTACGCCAAGATCCGTCTCGACGAGCAGTCGCGTCGCACCGCGATCGAGCACCTCGCGGCGATCGCGAACCCGCTCGCCCGGTCGATCGTCTGGGGTGCCGTCTGGGACGCCACGCGTGACGCCGAGTCCCCCGCCAGCGACTACGTCACCCTGGTGCTCGGCAACATCGCCACCGAGACCGAGTCCACCACGATCCGCACCACGTTGTCACAGCTGCTCCTGGCGGCACGCAACTACGTCGCCCCGTCGAAGTCGGACGCCACGGTGCGCACCGTCGGTGACACGCTGTGGCAGCTGGCCTCGTCGGCCGAGTCCGGTTCGGATGCGCAGTTCCAGTTCGTGAAGTTCTTCGCGCAGATCCCGTCGACGCCCGAGCACGTGGCGACGCTGCAGGGCCTGCGTGACGGCTCGGTGACCCTGCAGGGGCTCGAGGTCGACACCGACCTCCGCTGGGAGCTGCTCGAGGGCCTCGTGCTCGCGGGCGCTGCGGGCAACGACGAGATCGACACCGAGCTCGCCGCCGACCGCACGGCCTCCGGTGAGCAGGCAGCCGCTCGTGCCCGGGCGACGATCCCGACCGCCGAGGGCAAGCTCGCAGCGTTCTCGTCGCTCGTCGACAGTGACGACGCGCCGAACGCGATCGTCCGGCAGACCACGATCGGCTTCCAGCACGTGAACGCCCCGGTCGTGCTCGAGGGCCTCGTGCAGCGGTACTTCGACGTGATCACGCGGATCTGGGACGAGCGCAGCTACCACATCGCCGACACCGTCGTCACGGGCCTGTACCCGGCACCGCTGGCGTCGACGGAGCTGCGCGACGCCGCCCGGGCCTGGCTCGACGCGCACCCGGAGACGCCGGCGCTGCGCCGGATCGTCAGCGAGAACCTCGCCGGCACCGAGCGCGCGCTCCGCGTCCAGGCAGCGGACGCCTGATCCCGATGTGAGCAGCGGCGAGGCTCCGGCGTTCCTCCAGGGGCGTCGGAGCCTCGCCGTTTAGCATCGTCCGGACATGATCTCGGCAGCAGACACCACCGACGACGTCTCGAAGTGGGCGTCGAACACGTTCACCCAGTTCGTCGACACCTGGCACGTCCCGATCACGATCCTCATCGTCCTGCTCGCGGCGGTCATCATCCGCCTCGTCCTCCGCCGGACGATCAAGCAGGTCGTCGACCGCATCGTCAACGGCGTGAAGAAGCGGCAGGGCGCCGCGGACACCCAGGCCCTGGTGGCCTCCCCACTGCAGACCGCCCGCGTCGTCCAACGCACCCGGACGCTCGGCAGCGTGCTCGAGAACCTCGCGACCGTCGTGGTCGCGGTGATCGCGTTCGCGATCATCATCTCGACGGTGTTCCCGACCGCAGCGGTCGGGATCGTCGGTGGCGCCTCCGTGGTCGCCGCCGGCCTCGCCGTGGGCGCGCAGAGCATCGTCCGCGACATCCTGTCCGGCATCTTCATGATCCTCGAGGACCAGGCCGGCGTCGGGGACGTCGTCGACACCGGACAGGCGACCGGGGTCGTCGAGTCCGTCGGCCTCCGGGTCATGCAGATCCGCGACGTGAACGGCATCCTCTGGTTCGTGCCGAACGGTCAGATCCTCCGCGTCGGCAACCTGTCGCAGGGGTGGTCGCGCGTCCTCGTCGACATCACCGTGCCGTACGACACCGACATCGACGCCGTGCAGGACGCCCTCCTGCACGCCGCGGTCACGATGTCCCAGGAGTCCCGCTGGCGGCAGCGCATCGTGGAGAAGCCGGAGATCTGGGGTCTGCAGTCCGTCACCGACTCGGGCATGGTGTTCCGCCTGGTCGTGAAGACCCGCGCTTCGGAACTCGACGTCGTCGGTCGGGAACTCCGCGTCCGCCTGAAGCGCAGCGTCGACGAACTCGGCGTCACCCTGCCGGCGATGGCGATGATCATGCCCGAGGGATGGGAGAACGCCACGTCGGTGAACGGCCTCCGTCCCGTCCGCACCGCGCCGGTGCCCACCCCCGCGCCGCGGGCCCGCCGCGGCCGGATGAACATCCTGGGCCGGGCGATCCGGACCGGGGACGACAGCAAGGACCCTGAGGACACGCCATGACCGGACCGTCCATCCCCCTCGGCCCGCCTGCGGGCGAGCGGACAGGCGGCGTCCCCGCGCAGCCCGTCACCCTCCGTGTGGGACCGGGCGGGGCTGCGGCGAGCGGTTCCCTGTTCGACCGGATCGGTGGCGCCCCGACCTTCGACCGCCTGGTCCGCCGCTTCTACGAGGGTGTGCAGCAGGACGAGGTCATCTGGCCGATGTACCCGGCCGACGACCTCGAGGGCGCGGTCTGGCGGCTCTCGCAGTTCCTCCAGCAGTACTGGGGCGGCCCGTCGACCTACAGCGAGCAGCGCGGCCACCCCCGACTCCGGATGCGACACCACCCGTTCCGCATCACGCCCGAGGCGCGCGAGCACTGGCTCCAGCACATGCACGACGCCGTCGAGTCACTCGACCTCGCTCCGCTCGACGAGGCCGAGCTGTGGGCCTACCTCGACCGTGCGGCGCACGCGATGACGAACTCCTTCGACTGACGGGAGCGCCGGGTGCCGCCGCAGCGGCGTGCCGACGAACCGACGGGAGGCCCCTGGCGAGCACGCCACGGGCCTTGCGTCCCTCGGTCAGGAACTGAGCGTCCAGGCTCGGCGCTTCACGAGCACGTGCCCCCTGGAGGTCGTCAACCGGCTCCACGGGCCCGTCTCGAACAGCCGGACCGGCTCGGTCCCGAGGAAGCCGAGGCTCTCGGCGGCGAAGCCCGCGCCGGCCGGCAGGTGCTCGACGCCCGCGATCGGTCGACCCCACACCTCGGAGCGGACGCGGCGGACGATGGACTCCCCCGAGCTCGTCGGCACGGAGGCGGCGACCTCGTCGATCCCCTGGCGCGCGGCACGGTGCAGCAGTTCCGCCGAGACGTCGGGGAGCGGCACCCAACCGCCCCGGGGCGGGGAGATCGCAGCCCAGGTCACGGTGTGCACCTCGAGCGGGAGTTCGACCTCGATCGGGGTCGCCCGCGTGGGGTCCGCTGCATCGGCGTGCTCGACGTCGTTCGCCTCGGCGAGCAGGCGCAGGCGCTCCTGGAACGAGCGGAGCGGCACCACGACGTCGATGTGCTCCGGCTGAGTGAGGGCGAACGTGCGCAATCCGAGCACGGTGGGCAGTTCGTCGAGCAGCCCGAGCGGGTAGAGGATCGCCGTGTACACGGCGAGGACACCGGAGTCGGCGATGAGGCGGACCGACCCGTCCTCGATCCGAGCGGCTCGCCCGAGGTAGGTGCGGAGGTCACCGAGCGAGGCGGCGTCGGGAAGGGTGAACGAGCTGCTCATGTCACGTTCGATCCTAGCCGCGCACGACCTTCCGCTCCCTGGTCCCCGGGGCTCAGCGAGCTCTGAGCCCGTTTTTGGCACTCTCCGGGTTCGAGTGCTAGAACGGGAGGCAGTTGAGTCAGGGCGACTCAACCGCGAAGCACTCAGTGAAGGAGTTGATGCAGATGGCCATGACCTTCGATCCGTTCCGCGAGCTCGACCGCCTCGCCGGATCCCTCCTCAGCGGCGCAGCAGCCGGGCCGCGCTCGATGCCGATGGACCTCTACCGTGCCGGTGACCACTACGTGATGGACGTCGACCTGCCTGGAGTCGATCCAGGCTCGGTCGACATCGACGTCGACGGGTCGGTCCTCACCATCCGGGCCGAGCGCACCCTCGGCGCTCCCGACGGAGCGCAGTGGCTCACGCGGGAACGCCAGCCCGGCTCGTTCGTCCGCCAGCTCACCCTCGGCGACGGCCTGGACGTCGAGCGGATCGCCGCGCACTACGACAACGGTGTGCTGAGCGTCACGATCCCCGTCCAGGAGTCGTCGAAGCCCCGGAAGATCGCCGTCAGCACGAGCGGTGCGGACGCCGGTTCCGCCGCCGGAGCGCAGCCGCTCGCGGTCGGGCAGGGTGGCTCCGGCAGCTGAGCCGGCATCTCCCGGAGCCGACAGGCCGACCCGGAGCGGGTCGGCCCGTCGGCTCCGCCTCCCACTGTCACAGCCGACGTCCTCGCCGACTCGTCTCGTCTCGTCTCGTCTCGTCACCACGGTCCCGCCCATGCCGCACCTCGTCAACGCACTGCTCTCCGTCCTCGTCGTCACCGGTCTGCTGGCCGGCCCGAGCCTCCGTCCCCGTCTCGCCCTGTTCCTCGGCGTGACGGGCTCGGTCATCGCCAACCACCTCGTCTGGCTGACCGCACCCGTTCTCTGGTCCCATGTGCTCACACCATGGGCGGCCAGCGTCAGCGGAGCACTCGTCGCGGTCGCGATCTGGAGCCTGCTCCGGACCTCCCCGACGGCGGCGAGCCTCGTCGATCCGGATGCAGCGGCCCTCCAGGACGTGGCGGGCGACCCAGCCGACCAGGAGGAGCCGGTCCCGTCGGACGTCATCGACCTCGGTACGGCGGGCAGGCCCCCCCGCGCCCTCCTCGGCCACACCGGGACCCGTTCGTAGACTGGCGGCGTGATCCGCGAACCCGACTTCCTCACGATCCTGCGACTCGAGGACACCGGGGCGAGCACCAGGGAGACGATCCTGACCGGTGCCAGCCACTGGTCCCCCGGAGGACGGGTGTTCGGCGGCCAGGTGCTCGCGCAGTGCATCGTCGCAGCGCAGACCACCATCGAGGGCCGGGACATCCACTCCGTGCACGGCTACTTCCTGCGCCCCGGTGCGATCGACGTCCCGATCACGTTCGGCGTCGAGCGCATCCACGACGGACGCTCGTTCGCGACCCGACGAGCCCAGGCGTACCAGAACGGTCTCCCGATCTTCTCGATGATCGCGTCGTTCCAGGTCCCGGACACCGGCGCGGAGCACCAGGATCCGTTCCCCGTGGACGTCCCCGACCCGGAGTCGCTCCCGTCGGCGGCGTCGGTGCTGGGCGCGGTCGACCACCCCACGGCCCAGGCCTGGGCGGAGCGCTCGATCGACCTGCGGCACGTCGACGGCCCGGTCTACTTCGACGTGCAGGGCGCCCGCGTCGCCCACCAGGCGGTGTGGTTCCGGGTCGAAGGGGACCTGCCGGACGACCCCGCGTTGCACCGCGCGGTCCTGGCCTACGCGAGCGACCTGTCCCTCCTCGAACCGATCATGCGTCGGCACGGGGTCGCGTGGGGCACCCCGGGCGTGAAACTCGCGAGCCTCGACCACGCGATGTGGTGGCACCGCGACGGGCGCGCCGACGACTGGGTGCTCTACGCCCAGGAATCGCCGAGCGCCCAGGGCGGTCGGGGCCTCGCGCTCGGTCGCATGTTCTCCCGCGACGGACGGCTGCTGGCGACCGTCGCACAAGAGGGCATGATGCGCCTGCCCACCGAGTGAGACAGGCCCCGCTCGACGAGCGGGGCCTGTCTCAGCGACGTCGGTCAGCGGCGGACCGAGGTCACGGCCGAGGTCGCTGCGGGAGTCTCACGGCCGGGAGAACCGCACGGGTGGCTCGATGTACGGCTGGCACGCCGCTCGCTCGGCTTCGGTGAGCCGTCGCGGTCGGTTGGTCGTCGCGTCCACGAGGACGAGCGCCGTGGTGGCGCGCGTGTACAGCTCCGCCGGCTCGTGTCCGGCGGGCGACCAGACCTCGTACGAGATGTCCAGGCTGGCCCCACCGATCCGCCCGATCCACAACTGGATGTCGAGCGGCCGACGGAAGTACGGCGTGGATGCCAGGTACTCGAGCCGCTGCGCCGCGATGACCGTCATCGTCCCGGAACCCGGGCGCCCGTCGATCACGGGTTCCGGCGCGGACCCCGACTCGTCGACCTCGTCGGGGTCCGGCGCCCAGAACGCCAGCACGCGTGCTTCTTCGAGCAGCCGGAGCATCGCCGAGTTGTTGACGTGCCCGTAGGCGTCGATGTCACTCCAGCGGATGCGGACCGGCGCGTGCAGTCTCGCCACGGGGGCTAGTCCCGCGTGAGCTTGCGGTACGTCGCGCGTCCGGGCTTCGCGGCGTCGGCGCCGAGGCGCTCGACCTTGTTCTCTTCGTACGCCTCGAAGTTGCCCTCGAACCAGTACCAGATCGGCGTGCCGTCCTCGTTGAGGCCTTCCCACGCGAGGATGTGCGTCGCGATGCGGTCGAGGAACCACCGGTCGTGCGTGATGACCACGGCGCAACCGGGGTACTCGAGCAGGGCGTTCTCGAGGCTACCGAGGGTCTCGACGTCCAGGTCGTTCGTGGGCTCGTCGAGGAGCAGCAGGTTGCCGCCCTGCTTGAGCGTCAGCGCGAGGTTCAGACGGTTGCGCTCACCACCCGACAGGATGCCCGCACGCTTCTGCTGGTCCGGGCCCTTGAACCCGAACTGCGACACGTAGGCACGCGACGGGATCTCGGTCTTGCCGACCTGGATGTAGTCGAGACCGTCCGACACGACCTCCCACAGGTTCTTGTTCGGGTCGATGCCGCCGCGGCTCTGGTCGACGTAGGAGATGTCGACCGTGTCACCGATCTTCAGCTGGCCGCCGTCGAGGGGCTCGAGCCCGACGATCGTCTTGAACAGCGTCGTCTTGCCGACGCCGTTCGGGCCGATGACCCCGACGATGCCGTTCCGCGGCAGCGTGAACGACAGGTCGCCGATGATGACGCGCTCACCGAACTGCTTGTGCAGGTGCTCGGCGTCGATGACCTGGGACCCGAGACGCGGACCGACGGGGATCACGATCTCCTCGAAGTCGAGCTTGCGCGTGCGCTCGGCCTCGTTGACCATCTCCTCGTAGCGGGCCAGGCGCGCCTTGGACTTCGCCTGGCGGCCCTTCGCGTTGCTGCGGACCCAGTCGAGCTCGGACGACAGGCGCTTGGCGAGCTTGGCGTCCTTCTTGCCCTGGACCTCGAGACGAGCGCGCTTCTTCTCGAGGTATGTCGAGTAGTTGCCCTCGTACGGGTAGAGACGGCCGCGGTCGACCTCGGCGATCCACTGTGCGACGTGGTCGAGGAAGTACCGGTCGTGGGTCACAGCGAGGACCGCACCGTGGTACTGCTGCAGGTGCTGCTCGAGCCACTGCACGCTCTCGGCGTCGAGGTGGTTGGTGGGCTCGTCGAGCAGGAGCAGGTCGGGCTTCTGGAGCAGGAGCTTGCAGAGCGCGACGCGGCGCTTCTCACCACCGGACAGGTGCGTGACGAGCTCGTCCCCCGGGGGGCACTGGAGCGCGGCCATCGCCTGCTCGAGCTGCGAGTCGAGGTCCCACGCGTCGGCGGCGTCGATCTCCTCCTGCAGGGTCCCCATCTCGGCGAGGAGCGCGTCGAAGTCCGCGTCGGGCTCGGCCATCGCGGCCGAGATCTCGTTGAAGCGCGTGAGCTTGCCGTGGATCTCGCCGACGCCCTCCTGCACGTTCTCGAGCACCGTCTTGGTCTCGTCGAGCTCGGGCTCCTGCATGAGGATGCCGACGGTGAAGCCCGGGGTCAGCTTCGCCTCGCCGTTGGACGGCTGGTCGAGCCCCGCCATGATCTTCAGGATCGTCGACTTGCCCGCACCGTTCGGCCCGACGACGCCGATCTTGGCGCCGGGGAGGAACGACATCGTGACGTCGTCGAGGATCAGCTTGTCGCCGACCGCCTTGCGGGCGCGGACCATCTGGTAGATGTACTCAGCCATATCGGACCGAGTCTACCGATCCGAGGCCCTCAGCGCTGCCCCGCTCCCGGTGTCGGCGCGGTCGGCGCTGCCCCGGACGCCGCGGCGACGGTCGCGGCGTCACCCCGGCTCCTGCCCGGGGAACAGATCGACGGGTGACACGGAGCCGTCGGTGTGCAACGCGGTGTCGTGCGCTCCGACGCCTCCGGCGTCGTACGACGCGTCGACGAGCACGTCGTCACCGTGCTCGTCGCGCCCCCGGACGGGGTCGACGGACCCGGTCGTGTCCGCGGCCGGGCCGCGATCGTGGAGGTCCCCGTCGACCGGGTCGTCGTCGCCGACCTCGCCGGTCCGGGGGTCCACGTCCGGGCCCGCCCCGTACGCGGAGGGCGCGTCGCCGACGTGCCGCGGGACGCGGATCCAGTTGCTGATGCCCCAGGCGAGGTCGTGGCCGAGCGCATCGGCGTCGACCTCGACGGAGGTGCCGCCCCGCCCGTCGCGCTCCCAGTTCCGGATCCGGACGCGCCCGGTGACGACGATGCGGTCGCCCTTCTTCACGGACTTGTGCACGTTGGCCGCGAGCGACCGGAACGCCGTGACGGTGTACCAGTTCGTGGGGCCGTTGGCCCAGCTGGACGTGCTGCGGTCCCAGCGGCGCGAGGGCGAGGCGAGACGCATGCTCGTGATTGCGACGCCAGTCTCAGTGACGAGGTGGCGGGGTTCGGTGGCGATGATGCCGCAGACCGTGATCGTGTCGTTCATGCACCGATCGTCGGTCGGCGCTCCGCCTCGACGGCCGCGCAGAGTCGACCTGTGGACAGGAGGCCCGGACCACGGTCCCTGTGGAGGGAAGGTGATCCGGGCCTCCCGGTCGGGGGCCGCGTCCGCGGACTCCTCGGTCAGTGCGCGTGGAACTCCGGCCGGTCCGCGAGCGGACCCATCGCCTTGTGCACCGCGCCCTTGGCCGACTGCAGCGACGGGTACGTCCCGCCCGGACCCCGTCGTCCGTAGAGCTCGACCCGGAACCCGTCAGCCGCCCGGTGGATCGTGCCCACCGCACCGGCCGGACCGACGGCGACCCAGGTCTCCGTCGTCGCTGTCGCCGTCGTCGTGTCGTTCGTCATCGTCCGACCACCTCCTCGTGGCCCTGACGTCCCTCCGTCAGGACGCCAGGATGTACTGACCGTACGCCTTCCGGACCTTGTTCACCTTGGGCAGTGCGACGGCGAGGCAGTACCCCTGGCCCGGGTTCTTCGCGAAGAAGTCCTGGTGGTACTCCTCGGCCCGGTGGAACTCGCCGAGCGGCTCGAGGGTCGTCACGATCCCGCCGTCCCACATCTCCGACGCCCGCTCGAGCGCCTCCTCGAAGAGGGCTCGCTGCTCGTCGTCGGCCGGGAACATCGCCGAGCGGTACTGCGTACCGACGTCGGCGCCCTGGCGGTTGAGCTGCCGCGGGTCGTGCAGGGTGAAGAAGACGTCGAGGACGACGTCGGCGGGGATCACGGCCTCGTCGAAGGTCACGGCGACCGCCTCGGCGTGGCCGGTCGTGCCCGTGCACACCTGCTCGTAGGTCGGGTGCGGGTCACTGCCGCCGATGTACCCGGACACCACGTCCTGCACGCCCTGGAGCGTGCGGTAGACGGCGTCGAGACACCAGAAACAGCCACCGGCGAGGACGAACGTGGTCATGGGGACCTACCTTCCTGGCTCCGGAGAGCGCGGTACTTGACTCCCCACCACAACACGGCGACGCTCGTGCGTGTTCCCCAGCACGGGCTCGTCGCCTCCGACGTGTCGGTGGTCGGTCGTACGGTCGTCCCAGATCACACGACCAGGAGGCCCACATGCAGCCCACGACGGACGCCCGGCTCAGCATCCACTCGCCCCGCCCGACGGCGCGGTCGCGGGGCGACCTCCGCATCCTCGACGTCCGCGACGACCTGAGCCGGGTCACCCGGGCGAACGGGGAGATCGTCGGGTACGTCGACCGCGTGGACGTGGCCGGGGGCACCGCCTACCGGGCACGTCGCTACGTGGCCGCCGAGCGACGGTTCGTCGAGCTCCCGAACGTCTGGAACGCCGAGGACGCGGTGGACACCCTCCGCTGGTGATCGTGGCGCGCGACGGGATCGGATGCGGCGGATGTCCGTCCCGTCCGCCTGTCGTCCCCGGCACCTGACCGATCCACAAGTACGGTACGCGCATGCAGTGGTGGAACGACCTGATCGACTGGACCTCGTCCGAAACGGGCTGGCGCGTGCTGTCGGGGGCGGTCATCCCCTTCGTCGCGATCCTCGTGGCGGGCATCATCGCCGCCTTGATCGGGCGTGGTGCTGTCAAGCGCATCGTCGCCCACCAGGAGCGCGAGGCCAGGAACGCTGCCGTCGCCGGCCTCGTCTCGGCCGCGCGGAAGGCCGCCAGCTGGGGCTCGCTCGGACACGACGAACGCGCCTACGCGGACCACCTGGCCGAGGACGCCGACATCCGGCTGCGTCTGCTCCCGATCGCCGGCGCACCGGTCGCCGCGGACTGGGCGAAGCACGAGATCGCAGACATCAAGAAGAACTCCTCGACCTTCACCTCCCACGCGGACAACTCCCTCGCCGAGTTCCGCGACCGGATGCTCGAGTGGCAGGCGCGGCCCAACCGGGCTCGCAAGCTCTTCAAGAGCGACCTCGAGCGGTGGAAGTTCGACTCCCCCGATCCGGACGCCGACCTCATCACGCGTCAGCAGGAGTGGAACGCGGACAGGGTCGACTCCTCCCGGGCCCCCGAGCCGGCCCCGACGCCGACGACCACCTCCCTCCGCCCGGCGCAGCCGAGCGTGACCCCGGCGCAGCCGAGCGTGACCCCGGCGCAGCCGAGCGCGAGCCCGGCGCAGCGGAGCACGATCCCGCAGCAGCCGAGCGCGGACCCGGCCCGTTCGAGCGTGCACCCGGGCCAGGCCGACGGCACGGCGATGGCCCCCACGAGCGGGCACGACGCGACCGTGCCGATCGGCGACGACGCCACCCGGCCGTACTCCGACGGTGAGACGACGCCGATCCGCCCGACGCTCGGCTCGCCCGCGTTCCGTGCCCCCGCCGTCTCTCCGGGGTCGAACGGCGGCGGTTGGTCGGCGTCGCGCGACGCCGACAACGACGACGTGGTCGACGACGTCCGGATCGGCGGTGCAGACCGTCCCGGTCCCGACGACCGTGCTGCCTCCGGCGACCGCTCCCCGGTCCGCGACGAGCAGGACCGCCGCGATGCCTCCCCCCGGGCGCACGGCTTCGGATCGACGACCACGACCACGGACCCGAGGGGCGCGGCCGACGGCACTGCCGTGCCCGCCGACGCCGACGAGACGTCCGGCACGCCGTACGCCAACCCGGTCAGCGCCAGCGAACTCCGGCGACGCGCTGACTCCGACGACGAGTGACCCGACGACACTCCTGACGAGACCGTCACGACGAAGGCCGCCACCCGGGCAGGGTGGCGGCCTTCGTCGTCGGTGCCCCCGGCAGGAATCGAACCCGCGGCACGGTGGGTAGAAACCACCTGCTCTATCCACTGAGCTACGGAGGCGGACGCCGACGATCTTATTCGGTACCGACCAGCAGGCGGTCGACGAACCGCTCGACCTCCCGCTGCGAGCGCAGGTGCACGATGCGCAGGTGCGGAGCCGAGTCGGCGAGCGCCGGGACCTGCCTCCGCATCTCGTTCCGCTTCGCGATCCCCCACCGGAGGATGTGCTCCCTGCGGGTGACGAACGTCCACAGCGGTGGTTCGACGTTGCCGTTCCACAGGACGGTGCGCCGCAGACGTCGTCGAACGGTCCGCCGGAGCAGGCGCCAGAACGCGACCCGTCTCGGGAGGTCCAGCCACACCATGGTGTCCGCTCGCTCGACGAGGAGCGCGCGGACCTGCCGGTACTGCCACTCGGAGACCCACGTCCCCCGGGCGGTGAAGTCCTCGACCTCCTGCTCGAACGTCGGCAGGACCGCCCAGCCGGGCCCGTGGTACAACGCGTCGAGCTCCGTGTGCGGCACTCCGACGGCCTGCGCGATGCGCCGTGCGGTGGTGGTCTTGCCGACGCCGGCGGTCCCGGCGACGAGGACCCGTCGGGGCGGTGGATCGAGGACGTCTCCGGCTCCGAGCACCCCTCGACACTAGGCCGCGGTCGGCTCCCCCACCAGGTGGTCGAGGACGTGCCGGCGCCGACCACCTTCCGGAACGGTTCGTCGCCCGTCCCCCTGTCGTTCCCCTCGGCGTCACCACCGCTCCCTACGTTTCCCCCATGAGCTCCTTCCCCCGCGTGATCGCGGTGATCCCGGCGCGGGCGGGCTCGAAGGGCATCCCCGGCAAGAACCTCCGCGAGGTCGCCGGCCGCTCGCTCGTCGCGCGGTCGATCGAGGTCGCGCTGGCGACCCGGACGGTCGACGAGGTCGTCGTCAGCACGGACGGCGACGCCATCGCGGCCGAGGCCGTCGCAGCCGGTGCGCGCGTGGTCCGTCGTCCCGTGGAACTCGCCGGGGACGAGGCGTCGTCCGAGTCCGCGCTGCTGCACACCCTCGACGTGGTCAGCCAGGACGCCGCGGATCCCGAGGTCCTCGTCTTCCTGCAGGCCACCTCGCCCTTCACCGACCCGGCGGACGTCGACGCCGCGGTCGACCGCGTGCTCGCCGGTCGAGCCGACGCGGTCCTCGCCGCCGCGCCCTCGCACGCGTTCCTCTGGCGCGTGGCCGAGGACGGCTCGGCGATCGCCGTCAACCACGACGCCGCCACCCGACCGCGACGACAGGACCGGGAGCCCGAGTACCGCGAGACCGGCGCGTTCTACGTGGTCCGCGTGGCGGGCTTCCGACAGGCGCGACACCGCTTCTTCGGCCGGGTCGGACTCGCGATCGTCCCGGCGCGCACCGCTGTCGACATCGACGACGCCCACGACCTCGACCTCGCGTCGGCGCTGGCACCGCTGGTGGAACCGGAGGGCCGTGCGCCCTCGACCGGTGCGTCGCGGTCGGCGGCACCGGCGTCGCCCTCCGGCCCCACCGAACCCGACCCCACCGACCCCCACCTGTCTCTTATACACATCTC
>NZ_QKTS01000026.1:0-21961 GCF_003234525.1 Curtobacterium sp. MCBD17_021
CGAGGTGTCGTGGTCGCCGGTTCCGCGACGCCTCGGTACGGTGGCAGCGCCCCACCCACCCCGTCCTGCCCCGTCGTCCGAGAGGCCCCCGTGCGCCAGCTGTACCCACCGCTCGAACCGAACCGCTCCGGCCTGCTCGACGTCGGCGACGGCCATCAAATCTACTGGGAGGAGTGCGGCTCACCGGACGGCAAGCCCGTCGTGTTCCTGCACGGCGGGCCCGGCGCCGGCTGCTCACCCGACCACCGTCGCCTGTTCGACCCCGCCCGCTACCGGATCGTGCTGTTCGACCAGCGGAACTGCGGCCGGAGCCTCCCGCATGCCGGCGATCCGGCGACCGACCTGTCCGCGAACACGACGTGGACCCTCGTCGAGGACATCGAACGGTTGCGCGAGCACCTGGCGATCGACGCGTGGCAGGTGTTCGGCGGCTCCTGGGGGTCGGCCCTCGCACTCGCGTACGCGGAGACGCACCCGGAGCGGGTCACCGAACTCGTCATCCGGGGGATCTTCACGCTGCGGACGAGCGAGATCGACTGGTTCTACGAGGGCGGTGCCGCGAACGTCCTCCCCGACCTGTGGGAGCAGTACCTCGCTCCCGTCCCGGTCGAGGAGCGCCAGCCCGGCGGACTCGTGCGCGCGTACGAGCGGCTGCTGGCCGACCCGGACCCCGCCGTGCTCGGTCCGGCCGCGGTCGCCTGGGCGAGCTGGGAGGCCGCGTCGATCACGCTCCTGCCCCGCCCCGACCTCGTCGCCCGGTACGCGGACCCGACGACCGCGCTGGCGTTCGCACGCATCGAGAACCACTACTTCACACACGGCGGCTGGTTCGACGACGGGCAGCTGATCCGCGACGCTCCCCGACTCCAGGGCATCCCGACCGTCATCGTGCAGGGGCGCTACGACATGTGCACGCCGGCCGTCACCGCATGGGACCTGCACCGGGCCCTGCCGTCGGCCGAGTTCCGCATGGTCGACGACGCCGGGCACGCGTTCGACGAGCCGGGGATCCTCGACGCCCTGCTCGAGACCACGGACCGGTTCGCCGTCGACGTTCGCTGACGCGATCCCGCCGACGCTCTCCGTGACGACGGCGGAGGTGCGGAGGACGCGCCGACGCAGGACGCGCCTCCAGGCCGGTCGGCGTGGTGTGGTTGTCCCATGACCAGCGACCTCGTGCCGTGGTTGGTCGCCGGGGGGCTCGCCGTCGTGGTGGTCGTCCTGGTGGTCCTGCTGCGGCGACACCAGACCTCGTCCCGTTCCGAGCTCGAGGCCGCCGAACGGACGCGCGCCGCGGAGCTCGCGCACCGTGATGCGGAGCACCGGGACGCCACGGCGCGGATCGAGGCGGACCGGGCCGCACAGGTCGAGGCCGCGGAGGCCCGCCGCCGTGACGCCGTCTCCGAGGCCGAGGAGAGCCGCGCGCTCCTGCGGCGGGGCATGAAGTGGGAGGAGGCCTCGGAGCAGGCGATCCTCCGTGCGTGCCGGGCAGCGGGCGTCAACGGCGTGCTCATGACCAACGTCGTGTTCGTGCCCGTCGGTGAGACCGAACAGGGATCGTGGCGGAAGTTCGTCGCGCAGGCCGACCACGTGCTCGTCTCGGACTCCGGGCGGGGGCTGGTGATCGAGAGCAAGCGCTGGGGCGGCATCGTGTTCGACGGACGTCGTCCGAGCGAAGTGCACCCGGCCTTCCGCAACCTGGTCGACGAGTCGTCCCTCGTCCCACCGTTCGCCGTCCAGGTGCAGAGCCGGACCGTGCTCAACGCCGAGCAGGAGGCCGAGAACTGGTGGCGGGTCCACGTCACGGCGAAGGGCGCGTCACCGGCGTTCCAGGTCCGGCAGCAGGCACGACGGCTCGCCCGGTTCGTGGACGAGCAGACCGGGGTCTCCCGCACGTGGTTCGACACGTGCGTCTACTACTCGTCGCCGTCGGCAACGGCCTTCGTGCAGGCGGAGGACCGCAGCGGCACCGTCACCACGAGCGTCGTGACGAACGACCACGAGCTGCAGTCGGCGCTCGCCGCCTGGGCCGCGAAGGACTCGGTACCGAACCGCGCCCGCGCCGACGCGGTGGTACGGGTCCTCGCGGGGCAGGGCGCGCACGCGATCACGGTCGGGAGCTACCGCCTGCCGGAGTGACTCCGCCCCGCACGCGACGACGCCCCGCCGGCCTGAGCCAGCGGGGCGTCGTCAGTGGAACTGGACGCGCTACGCGACCGGACGAATGACCGACGGGAGCATGACGTGCAGGTGGCCGGCGAGGGCCGTCTCGGCCTCCTCGAGCGAGGCGAAGTCGCCGACGACCAGGCCGAAGGTGTCCGAGGCAACGTAGCGGCCGTCGCGCTTGTCGACGGTGCCGCCGAAGTAGCCGCCGTAGTTGGCGATCCACTCGTCGTCGCCCTCGAGCGTCCAGGTGAGCTTCGCCCGAGCGGCACGGGCGCTGGTGGCGGCCTCGGCCTCGAGGACGGCGACGATGTCGACGGTGTCGGTGTCGAGGGTGACGTCGGTCCCGGTGGCGGTCCGGTTGATGGTCGTGCTCATCGCGCTCTCCTGTCGTGTTCGGGGTACGTGCTGCGGTACCTGAACGCTACGACACCGAGCCCGCCGATCGACAGCGGAGCCCGTCGATTCACGGGTTCAGCCCCGGATGTTCATCCGCGATCCCCGGAACTCCGGGCCTCCACCACAGCCGATCGGGGTACAGAACGGCGGATCGGGGTACTCGCGTTCCGGACGATCCGACCTCAGGAGACGGCGCGGACAGCGTCGGCGATCGACACGAGCGCCGCGTCGATCTCGTCGGCGACCCGCACGTGCGTGGACTCTGACCGGCGGTAGGGGTCGTCGACGTCGTCGTCGGCCGGATCCGCCGGCGGCGGGACGGCACCACGCAGGCGTGCGACCCGCTCGACGAGGGCTTCGGGCGTGTGCACGTCGGCGAGGTCCCCCGGCTCGAGGCCGTCGAGCACCCGCGCGAACTGCTTGATCGTGAACGCCCGCTTCGCCGCCCGCGGGGCGAGCTGCACGACCGCGGCACGGTGCGAGCGCTCGGCCGTCAGCACGAGGTCGGCGGACGCGGCGATCTGCTCGGTCAGGTAGCGGGACCGGTGCGCCTCGGTGGAACCGCCGAGGCGCTGCGACTGCGCCGCCGCCGCACCGTCCATGACCGCGCCGTCGTCGGCGATGGTGCCCGCCGACTCGACGACGTGTGCCGAGGCGGCCGGACCGAGCCGGGCCTGCAGCACCTGCGCGCCCAACGGGGAGCGACAGATGTTGCCGCTGCAGACGAAGAGGATCCGCACGCTCAGCCCTGGCCGAGCAGGTCGTGGCGGACGACGATCGCGTCACGACCGGGGCCGACACCGATGGCCGAGATCCGGGCGCCGGACATCGCCTCGACCGCGAGCACGTAGTCCTGCGCGTTCTTCGGCAGGTCCTCGAACGAGCGGGCACCGGTGATGTCCTCGGACCAGCCGGGGAACTCCTCGTAGATCGGCTTCGCGTGGTGGAAGTCCGACTGCGACACGGGCACCTCGTCCACGCGCTCCCCGTCGACCTCGTACGCGACGCAGACCGGGATGGTCTCGAGGCCGGTCAGGACGTCGAGCTTCGTGAGGACGAAGTCGGTCACGCCGTTGATGCGTGCCGTGTACCGCGCGATCGGGGCGTCGTACCACCCGCAGCGGCGCGGTCGCCCGGTCGTCGTGCCGAACTCGAACCCGTTCGCACGGAGGAACTCCCCCGACTCGTCGAACAGCTCGGTCGGGAAGGGGCCGGCGCCGACACGGGTGGTGTACGCCTTGACGATGCCGATGATGCGCTCGAGCTTGCCGGGGCCGATGCCCGAACCGGTCGCGGCACCGCCGGCCGTGGCGGACGACGAGGTGACGAACGGGTACGTGCCGTGGTCGACGTCGAGCATGGTGGCCTGCCCGGCCTCGAACAGGACGGTCTCGCCACGCTCCAGCGCCCGGTGGATCTCGAGCGCGGTGTCGGCGACCATCGGACGCAGTCGGTCGGCGAAGGACAGCAGCGACTCGACGACCTCTTCCGCGTCGATGGCGCGGCGGTTGAAGACCTTGACGAGCAGGTGGTTCTTCTGGTCGAGGGCCGCCTCGACCTTCTGTCGCAGGATGTTCTCGTCGAAGATGTCCTGGATGCGGATGCCGACCCGGTTGATCTTGTCGGCGTAGGTCGGGCCGATGCCGCGACCGGTCGTGCCGATCTGGCGCTTGCCGAGGAAGCGCTCCGTCACCTTGTCGATGGTGCGGTGGTAGTGCGTGATGACGTGGGCGTTCGCGGAGACGCGCAGCTTCGACACGTCCACCCCGCGGGCCTTGAGTGCGTCGAGCTCCTGGAACAGGACCTCGAGGTCGACGACGACGCCGTTGCCGATGACCGGGGTGACACCCGGGGTGAGGATGCCGGAGGGCAGCAGGTGCAGCGCGTACTTCTCACCGCCGACGACCACCGTGTGACCGGCGTTGTTGCCGCCGTTGAACTTCACGACGTAGTCGATGCGGGAGCCGAGGAGGTCGGTGGCCTTCCCCTTGCCCTCGTCGCCCCACTGGGCGCCGATGATGACTGCTGCGGGCATCTGGTTCTCCTCACGTTGGCGGAGGACCGCACACGGCCGTCCGGGCCGGTGGTCCACCCGAGTCTATCGGCTGGTCATCTCCGCGTCACCGTCCGACAGGTGGCTGTGGACGGCCGACCCGGTCGGGAGCACCCTGGACGGACACGACGGACGGAACGGAAGGAACCCCATGAGCGACCCGATCGACGACATGAGCCGCCTGCTCGACACGCAGCAGGCCGACGACCTCACCGACGGCGGCATCGGGAGCGTCGAGGGCGCCCCGCAGGTCGTCATGCCCGAGACCGACCGAGGGCGCGAGGCCGCCGAGGAACGTCCCGACGCCTGAGCGCGGACGGATGGTCCCCGGAGCACGGTGGACCGGTCAGTGATCCGACGAACGGAAGGAACACCATGAGCGACCTCAGCGACAAGGCCAAGGACTTCGCGAACAGCGACAAGGGCGAGAAGGCGACCGACGCCGGTCTCGACAAGGCAGCCGGCGCGGCCGACAAGGCGACCGGCGGTGGCCACGGCGACCAGATCGACAAGGCCGAGAACGCGGCCGACGGCAAGATCGGCAACTGAGCCGGTCACGTCGACAGCGGCGCCCGTCGGCGCCGAACACGACGGGAGGCCCGGTACCAGTTGGTACCGGGCCTCCCGTCGTGTCCGTGGTCGGGTCGGCGCGACCACGGGGGTCAGCGCGACCGTCAGGGTCGTCCGGAGCGTCAGCCCCGGAAGAAGTCCGCGTACGAGGGATCGCCGATCGGCTGTGTGTGGCCGGGCTCGGACAGGCGCTCCTCGACCATCGCCCGGATGACGTCCGGCGGGGTGAGGCCGCGTCGACGCCACTCCATCGGGTTCTGCCGGAGCTGCACCAGGGTGTTCGTTCGCATGACCACGACTCTTCCACGAACTACCTAGTTCGTCTAACTACGTGTCCCCTAGGCGCACTCCCGGACGGAAGAGCGTCCGCACGGTCAGCACACGACGGAGCGGGCGGCCCGTCCCCGGACCGCCCGCTCTCGACTGCTGCTACCTGGTGATCGTGCCGGTCTGCGGCGAGGTGATCGAGGTGCTCTCGTACCCCGACTTCTTCCCGGTCACGATGACGGACAGCTTGTGCCCGACGTCCTTCGACGTCGTCTTGTAGGTCGACGCCGTGGAGCCGACCTTCTTGCCGTCGCGCAGCCACTGGTAGGTGAACGTGATGCCGTCCGCGTTCCAGGTGCCGGTGTGCGACCGCATGTTGGTCCCGACCTTGAGCGAACCCGTCACCGCGACGCGGCCGGACACCAGCGCGAGCTTCGGGGTCACCGAGGTCGTGCTGAGCACGTCCGCCTGGTCGCCCGGCGCGTTGTGCAGGTGCAGGAGCAGGACCTTCGCCGAGGTCGAGCTCGCCGACGCCCGGACGACCTTGATCGACGTGTCCGGGTAGGTCAGGCTCGACGCCCCGTTCGCCGTGAAGGACA
This sequence comes from Curtobacterium sp. MCBD17_021, assembly GCF_003234525.1. Taxonomy (NCBI): domain Bacteria; kingdom Bacillati; phylum Actinomycetota; class Actinomycetes; order Micrococcales; family Microbacteriaceae; genus Curtobacterium; species Curtobacterium sp. MCBD17_021. The sequence continues at coordinate 6,052 of NZ_QKTS01000026.1, forward strand.
CCGCCGGCTGGAAGGCGTTGTACGTCACCGTCTTGGTGTCGTCCACGACAGAGGAGGCAGCGGTCGGCAGCGTGGGCGAGTAGGCCGACTCGGTCACGACCGCGTAGTCGAACACCGCCGAGGTCGACTTCGCCGTGTACCCGAGGGCCGCGAGCGACACCGGGAGCACCTTGACCGCGGAGTCGAACGTGTTGACGTCCACACCGGCGGCGACGCCGCCGAGGGGCCGCGTGTCGACGACCTGCTTCCCCGGGTCCTCCTGGTGCAGGTCGATCGTCTCCACGACGGTCGCGTCGACGGTCGCCGACTTCCGGTCGTACGTCAGGTAGTCCGGCTCGCCGTCACGGTTCGTGTCGATGAGCACCTCGACGTTGTTCGAGGCACCGGGGTTCGCGTCGGCACCGTCGGTCTGGACACCGAACGAGACGAGGCCCTTCGACCGGTCCGCCAGGCCGAGCGCCGTCGAGTTGGCCCCGAAGGCGCGGATGTCCGCACCGCCAAGGGTCTGCTTCGCGGTGCCGTCCGGGAACGACTCCTTCGGGTCGGTGCCACCGAGCTGGAACGGTGCGACGAGTGCCTGGTAGCCGGTCGCGCCGGTGCCCTGGGAGAGACCGCGACCCTCGGAGGTGATGGTGCTGGTGCGGGCCTTGCCCTCGAACACGACGTCGTCCGCGTGCAGGGCACTGACCGGCTCCGGGGCGGCGTACACACCGAGTCGGAGCGGCGTGACACCGTCGGCGGCCGGGGTGAACGTGACCAGGCCGGTGGCCGCCGGCACGAACTCGCGCTGCGTGCCGCTCTCGACCGCGGCCTGCGTCGGGTCGATGACCTTCCGCAGGAGCGTCGGGTCGGCGATCGTCATGGTCAGCGTGACCGTGGCGGTCCCGCCGGCCGGGACGGTGACCGTGTCGGCGTTGAGCGCGAACACGACGCCGGGCTGGGCGATGCGCGACTCGTACGCGACGCGGTAGGTGCGCGCCTCGGCCGTGGTGTTGCGCACCAGGAGCGTGCGCTTCTCGGTGGTCGCTGCGCTGACCTCGACGACGCCGAAGGAGGCGGTGACGAGCTGGCCGTTCTCCTGGCTGCGGACGGTGGTGCCGTCCTGCACCACCTGGAGGGCGTCGACCCGGCCGGTGCCCTGACGGAGCAGGGTCGCCGACTGGCCGTCGGTCGCACTCTGGCGCACGTCGTGCGTGGCCGTGTTCATGAGCGCGGCCTTGACCTCCGGTGCGCTCCACCCCGGGTGGGCCTCGAACGCCAGGGCGGCGACGCCCGCGACGTGCGGGGTGGCCATCGACGTGCCGCTCATCGAGAGTCGACCGTCGCCGGTGCCGTTCGCGGCCGAGACGACGTTCACGCCGGGGCCGGCGATGTCCGGCTTGACGACGTCGCCGTAGGAACCGTGGTCACCGCGGCTGGTGAAGGACGCCAGGGTGTTGACCGTGTCCGCGTCGGTCGCCACCTCGAAGCCCCGGAGCTCGTCGGCGAAACGCACGTGCAGGGTCCCCGCCCGGGCGGCGGCCTGGAGGCCCGCCACGCTGTCCCGGGTCAGCTCGGCACCCGGGATGGTCGTGTTGCCGGCGATGCCCGAGTCGAAGGTGTTCACCGTGCCGGCGAGGAGCACGCCGATGCCGCCGGCGGCCTCGACGTTCCGGAACCGGACGCCCGAGCCGCACTCGAGGGCACCGTCGGTCCACTTCAGCCAGACGATCTTGCCCGTGATCGCGGCGGCCTGGTCGGCACTGAACGCCGCACAGCCGTCGATGTTCGTGGTCGGGACGACGACGTCGCCCTCGACCGGGAGCGCGCCCTGGAACTCCTGCGAGTACTGGCCGCGCCAGGTCTTCGCGACGTCCGCCGGGGCGGTCGCCTCGACACCGTCGAACAGGCTCTGTCCGGTGGCCGCGGCGGCGACCGTGAGGGCCCCGGCGGCGTTGCCCGGCGATCCACCGACGTCGGTGAAGTCCTCGGCGTTGCCGGCGGCGATCACCGGCAGGACACCGCGGGCGGTGAGCGCGTCGATCTTCGCGTTGTCCGGGTCGTCGGCGGCGCCGTAGTCGGAGCCGAGCGACAGGTTGATGACGTCGATGCTCCGCCCCTCGGTGAGGGACTGCCCGACCCAGTCGAGGGCGGCACCGGTCAGGTCGGTGGACCCGCCCTGGTCGCCGAACACCTTGAGGGCGTAGAGACCGGCCTGGGGCGCGCTGCCCGGGCCGACCCACATGTCCTGGACCTGCTGCGGGGTGAGCGTCGTGTGGTCACCGCGGAAGGTCGTCTTGTCGGCGTTCAGGCCGTACCCGGCTGCGGTGCCGGCGACGTGCGTGCCATGGTCGCCGCCCTTGCCGTCGATGGGGTTGGCGTCCGGGGCGGGCACCGGGTCGTAGGTGTCGGGGTCGCGCGGGTCCGCGTTGTACGTGGGGCCGGCGAAGTCGTGGCCGCCGAGGTACTTCGACGGGTCGTACCAGCTCGAGGCCGGGGTGCCGGTGCTGGCCAGGGCCTCCTGGTAGGCGGCTCGGGTGCCAGGGCCGCCGAAGTCCGCCTGCGTGTAGTCGAGGCCGGTGTCGATCACGGCGACGTTCACGCCCTCGCCGGTGTGCCCGGTCTGGGTCCACGCGTCGTGGGCCTTGGTGTACAGGTCGCTCGCGGCGTTCTTCGGCGCCACCCCGTCGGCACCGGGCTGGGCCAGGTCGGGGTCGACGCCCGAGGGCGCGGCGTCGGCGGAGGCGTTCCGCTCCGGCTCGACGACCTTCTTCGGCAGCAGCGGGGCGATGCTCAGCACGTCGGAGCGCTTCGCGAGCTCGGCGAACGCGGCAGCGTCGGCGACGACCGCGACACCGGGCACCGTGTACTCGGTCGAGTAGAGCTCGGCCGCCTCACGGTCCGCGCCCTTGACCGCGCTGAGGACCTTCGCGTTGGTCGAGCGGATCGTGGCGAGGCGGCTCTTCGCTGCCGACGACGGGGCCTTCGAGCGGGAGAGGTCCCCGCCCTTCGCCTGCGCGTCGACCTCGAGTGCGCCGGCGCCCGTCGTCCGGACGAAGGCGCTGACGGTCGTGCCCGGCGAGGCGGTGCGGAGCGGCTCGGTCAGCTTGAGACCGGCGGCGGCGCTGCCGGCGGGTGCAGCGGACGCGGCGCCGCCGACGGCGAGTCCGCCGCAGGCCAGGGCCGTCACCGCGACGATCGAGGTCAGCAGGCGCGGTGCGCGATGCCGACGGGAGGGGTTGTTGGGCGGTGTCGCTCGTGGCACGCAGCACACTCCTGGTGAGTCCGACGTTCGGGTGAAGTTCTGATGAAGCTATGTGGTCCTTCCCAGGACAGGGAGTCGGCAGTTCAGGGGACAGAACCTGTGTCCGTTCGAAGTTGCACACCGGTGTGCACGTTAATAAGCTGTCGTCATGACCACCGCAGAACGGCAGACCCGTGCGCCACGACGGGACGCCACGGAGAACCGCGCCGCGCTCGTGCAGGCCGCGCGGACCGTGCTGCAGGCCGACCCGGACGCCTCGCTCGAATCGATCGCGGGCGCCGCCGGGCTCTCACGGCGTGCGGTCTACGGACACTTCCCCTCGCGCGACGACCTCGTCCGCGAGGTCGTCGCGGGTGGAGCCGAGCGCATCCTGGCCGCGATGCCCACCCGGGCCGAACTCGTGGAGCTGCCCCCGGCCTCCCGGCTCGCCAGGATCGCGGTGTCGCTCTGGACCGAGGTCTCGCACGTCCGCTCGATGGCCGTCATCGCCGTCCGCGGTCCCCTCGTCGAGACGGTCGCCGCCGTCTTCGCGCCGCTGCGCGCCCAGGTCCGTGATGCCTGCGCACTCGGCATCGCGGACGGCACCCTGCGCGACGACGTCGACGCCGCGGCGCTCGGCCGCCTGGTCGAGGGCGCCTGCCTGGCCGTCCTCGACGAAGCCACACGCTCCGGCACCTCCGACGACGCCGGCCGCCGCATGGTCGTGGTCTCGGCCCTCGGCATGGCCGGCGTCGACTGGCGCACCGCCCTCCTCGCACTCCCCGCTCCCGCTCCCACTCCCGTCCCGGAGGACCACGCATGACGCTCACACTCGCCGCCGTCGGCATCGGCACCGGCCCCGGGGCCGCGCTCCCGGTCGTCAGTGCCGTCGCCGCCCCCGGGCACCCGGGCATCGTCGCGGTCGAGACCGAACAGGCACCCGTGCTCGCGTCCCTCGTCGCCGGCGGTCGGATGAAGCCGGACACCGGACAGGTGCTCCTCGACGGGCACGACGACCCTGCGGCCGTCCGACGCACGTTCGCCCTCGTCGACACCCCCGGCGTCGCCGAGCCCTTCCCGGTGATGACCCTCAAGCAGATCGTGCACGAGGAACTCGCCTTCGCGGACCGTCGGCCCTCGCGGTCGGACGTCGCGACCGTGCTCGACGAACTCGACGTGACGCGCTGGGCGGACACCCACGTGCAGCGGGTGCCGACCGATGCCCGCGTGCGCCTCCTCGCCGAGCTCGCGCTCCTGCGGCCGGACGTGACCGGACTCGTCATCACCGCACCAGAACGGCACGGCGGCGCGGTCGCCGACTGGTTCGCCGTCGTGCGCGACATCGCGCGCCGCGGAGTGACCGTCGTGCTCGTCACGTCGAAGGCCGCGGCCGAGACGGCGACCGCCCTGCTCGACACGACCACCGACCACGACGACGTGGCGGACACCACCCCCGAGGGTCCCGAGGACGCGACCCGGACCGAGGACGCCCCTCCGGGCCTCCCGACCGAGACCTCCGACACCACCGACGCAACCGCTCCCCTGGAGACCCGCTCGTGACCATCCCCGCCCTCATCCGCGCCGAACTCGCGCGCCTCACCGCGACCCCGCTCGCGCGGCTGGCGTTCATCGCCCTCATGTGCGTGCCGCTGCTGTACGGCGGCGCGTACCTCTGGGCGAACCGCGACCCGTACGCCAAGCTCGACCAGATCCCGGCCGCGATCGTCGACCAGGACGCCGGAGCCACCCTCGACGGCGAGCGCGTCGACTACGGGAAGGACGTCGCGAAGGAGGCCGTCGACGGGCACGACTTCGACTGGACCGAGACCACCGCGGCCGACGCCCGGTCCGGCGTGCGCAACGGCACCTACGACTTCGTCGTGACGATCCCGCACGACTTCTCCGAGTCGCTGGCCTCCGCGCAGTCCGACCACCCCGAGCGCGCCGAACTCGTCATGACCACGGCGGACACGAACTCGTACCTCGCCTCGACCATCGCGGAGCAGGCCGGCAAGACCATGCGGACCGCCGTCGCCGAACGCGTCGGCAAGGAGGCCGCCACCACGCTGCTCGTCGGGCTCGCCGACGTGCGGGACAGCCTCGGGGACGCCGTCGACGGTGCCGGCGAGCTCGCTTCCGGCGCGACGACGGCGGCGAACGGAGCCGACGCACTCGAGGACGGCACGGCGCAGCTGTCCACCGGCGCCGGGACCCTGGCGTCGAGCACCGCCGCGCTGCCGTCGCAGACCGCGCAGCTGGACGCGGGCGCGCAGCGGGTCGCGACGGGTGCGGCGTCACTGGCCACAGGCCTCCGTGACGCGCAGCAGCAGACCGCGGCCCTGCCGGACCAGACGCGCCAGCTCGCCGACGGCGCCGCGCAGGTCGCGGCCGGCAACGCGGAACTCGCGGCCCGCGTCGACGAGGCGAACACGGCGGTGCAGGCGATCCAGCCCCTCGACGCGGGCACCGTGCTCGAGGACATCACCGCGAACCTGCCCGAGGGCGTCACCCTGACCCCCGAGCAGCAGCAGGCGCTGACCGCCACCGTCACCTCGGCCGTCGATCGCGCGAACAGCGCAGGCGCCGACGCGAAGCAGCAACTCGGGGTCACCACGGGTCAGGTCGACACCCTCAGCGCCGGAGCCCGCCAGGTGTCCGACGGCGCCGCGGCGCTGGCTGACGCCGCCCCACAGCTGTCGTCGGGCATCGCCACGGCCGCAGACGGCGCATCGACGCTGTCGAGCGGCGCGGCGCAGGTGGCCGCCGGGACGCACGAGCTGGCCGGCGCCGCCCCGCAGCTGTCCTCGGGAGCGTCGCAGCTCGCGACCGGAGCGACCTCGGCCGACGACGGTGCGAAGTCGCTCGCGACCGGACTGCACTCGCTGGAGTCCGGCTCGTCCGAGCTCGCGTCCCAGCTCGACGAGGGGCGGACGAAGATCCCCGCGTCGACCTCGTCATCGCGGAACGCGCAGGCGTCCGTGATCTCCGACCCGGTGAAGGTCGGCGACGACAACATCGCGGCGGCCTCGAACTACGGCGCCGGCCTCGCCCCGTTCTTCATCTCGCTCGCCGCGTGGATCGGCATGTACGCGCTGTTCCTCATCCTCAAGCCGATCTCGAAGCGGGCCATCACCGCCGTCCGACGCCCCGTGCGCGTCGTCCTCGGCGGCTGGCTGACCCCGGCGCTCCTCGGCGTCGTGCAGATGGCCGCGCTCTTCCTGATCGTCCGGTACGCCCTCGACCTCGACGTGGTGCACGCCGGTGGGACGGTCGGCGTCATGGTCCTGGCATCGGCGACCTTCGCGGCGATCATCATGACGCTCAACGTGCTGCTCGGCTCGGTGGGACAGTTCCTCGGGCTGGTCCTCATGCTCATCCAACTCGTCACCGCGGGCGGCACGTTCCCGTGGCAGACGCTGCCGGGGCCGCTCGCCGCGCTGCACTTCGCGCTGCCGATGACGTACTCGGTCGACGCGATCCGGCAGACGATGTACGGCGGGTCGCTCGCCACGGCGTGGAGTGACGCCGGGGTCCTGCTCTGCTGGCTGCTCGGCGCGCTGCTGGTGTCGTACCTCGTCACCGCGCGGCAGACGCGGACGCGGACGTTGCGGGACCTGCGGCCGAGCCTGATCGGGTAGCGGGGCACGGGCCGGGCGGCGGCCGGAGGCACGGGTCGGCGCCGCCCCGGGCCTCCCGTCCGACGCCCGGTCGCCTGTCCGACGCCCCACGTCTTCGGTGGCGTGGAGCGCGACAGCGCTACGATCGTGTGGACGCACCCGGCGGGTGCGCAGCCGGAGGTCGAGGATGACGATGGGGAACACCAAGCCCGCGACGATCTACGACGTCGCCGCTCGTGCGGGGGTGTCGAAGTCGCTCGTGTCCCTCGTGCTGCAGCGGTCCCCGCGGGTGAGCGAGCAGCGTCGAGCGGCTGTCCTCGCGGCGATCCAGGAGCTGGACTACCGGCCGTCGACCGCTGCGGTGTCACTCGCCGGCACCCGGTCCCGCACGATCGGCGTCGTGCTCGACGACTTCCGGAACCAGTGGTTCGTCGACCTGCTCACCGGCCTGCGCGAGGCGCTGCAGGACCAGGGGCACCGCCTCGTCGTCGCCGACCGCTTCCTCAACACCGGGCTCGACGTCTCCCCCGTCGAGGGGTTCCTGTCCATGCGCGTCGAGGGGCTCGTCATCGCCGGGGAGCCGGACACCGACCTCGCGATCCCGGCGAGCACACCCGTCGTCGTCGCCGGCGGTCGGGCAGCACTCGCTCGAGCGGACACGGTCGCGAACGACGACCTCGCGGGCGGACGGATGGCGGCGGAACACCTGATCGACCTCGGGCACGTGCGGCTCGGCTTCGTCGGTGGGCGCTCGGCTGCAAGCGACACACGACTCGAGGGCTGGCGGGCGGCCATCGACGCCGCGAGCACGCGGGCCGGCGGGACGGCGTCGAACGGCGCGACCAGGTCGTCCGACGTGACCGGGTCGTCCGACGCCGCCGGATCGTCCGACGTGACCGGGGTGGCGGTGGTCCTCGCAGCCGACGTCACCGAGGAGACCGGGTTCACCGGTACGCACCGCCTCCTCGACGAACACCCCGAGGTGACCGCGGTGTTCGCCGCGAACGACGTGACCGCGCTCGGCGCGATGTCCGCGATCGCCGACCGTGGGCTGCGCGTGCCCGAGGACATCTCGGTGATCGGCTACGACGACACCCCGATCGCAGCCTCGCGGTACGTGGGCCTGACGAGCATCGACGACCGCAGCATCGACATCGGCCGCGGTGCCGGGGTGCGGCTGCTCGAACGGATCGCGGACCCGGGGCTGACCCCCACCGAGGTCCTGGTCGAGCCCCGACTCGTCGCCCGTCGGACGACGGCCCCGCGCTGAGCGGGCGGTCGGGGGCGTCTGCCGGAGGCTCGCACTCCGATGCCGCTTTCAGGACAACCTGACCGCGCTGGTACCTGAGCGGAACTAAGATTCCTCGTGGCCCCTACCCGAGGGGTCACGTGGACGGAACACCCGAGTTCAACCCGACGTCTGCATCTTCTCGGCGGCACGAGCACCCTCTCGTGTCGGACGCACTGGTCGCCCTGCCCGTGCCCTCGCCGTGGGTCCCTGCCCACGGCGTCCTGATCGATGCTGCCTCGCCTGCCCGGGTGGCCCTCCTCGGAGTACCCGAATCCCTGGAGATCAGAACATGGCACGCATCCTCACCCGCACCATCGGCGGTGCCGCGGCCTCGATCATCGCCGGCGGCATCGCAGCCGTCGCGGTGACCGGAGTCGCCTCGGCACACACCCCCGAGGTGTCGGCGTCCTGCACGCAGCTGCACGTCGCACTCGCGAACTACCCGGCGAAGTCGACGGTCGACGTCGTCCTCGACGACACCGACCACGGCACCTCGACCTTCGGCCCGAGCGCGTTCGACAAGACGTTCTCGCTGGACCCGTCCAGCAAGCACACCTGGTCCGTCTCGGTGACGTCCGGCGACGGTGACCGCGCCTTCGACAAGACGTTCTCCGGCAAGTCGGCCGAGGAGTGCCTGACGGCCGCACCCCCGGCTCCCGTCCCGACCGGCACGCCGACCCCGGCACCGACGCCGAGCACCCCCGCGACCCCGGCACCGACGCCGAGCACGCCGACGCCGACCACCCCCGCGACCCCGACGCCGACGCCGACGCCGACGCCGACGCCGAACGTACCGGTCACCCCTGGCGTGGTGACGAACACCCCTGCACCGACTGCACCCGCGCCCCCGACCGGTGACGTGACGCCGAACGGCACCACGACCCCGGGTTCGACGACCCCGTCCGGCACGAGCACCACGGCCGCCGGCGCGCCCGGCACCGGCTCGGGCTGGGGCTCGGGCTCGAACGGCACGGGTCAGCTCGCGTTCACCGGCTCGCCCGTCGGTCTCGGCGTGGGCGTCGGCGCGCTGGTCGCGATGCTCCTCGGTGGCGCCCTCGTCGCCGTCACCGCGATCCGCCGCCGCCGGGCCTGATCCGCGCGGGTGACGGCGCCGGGCCTCCGCTCGGTGCCGTCACCCCACCCGCGGTCCGCCCGACCGCTCTGCCGGCGCCTCCCCGCAGCCCGCCGAGGTCGCACGACTTGCCGCGCGCACCCCGCGGAGGTCGCAGTATCCACCGCTCTCGCACGTCGAGATCCGCGGATTCTGCGACCTCGGCGGAACGGCCACGGCGAGTCCTGCGACCCCGGCCCGCCCGGCCGAGCCCCGGGCCGCGCCGACCCGTGGCCTGTCGAGGTTCCACGACATGCCGCGCGCTGCCCGCCCAGGTTCCGGAATTCGCCACTCCCGCACGTCGAGATCCGCGAATTCCGCGACCTCGACGGAACGGCCACGGCGAGTCCCGCCCGGCCGCCCGCCCGCTCAGCCCGGCAGCTCCGCGTGCCGGACGACCCAGCTGTGCATGACGATCGCCGCCGCGGCCGAGGCATTGATGCTCCGCGTCGACCCGAACTGGGTGATCTCGAGGTGCCCGTCGGCGCCCGCGACCGCCTCGTCCGTGAGCCCCGGCCCCTCTTGCCCGAACAGGAACACGCAGCGCTCGGGCACGTCGGCGGTCTCGATGCGGTCGGCCCCCGGGGTGTTGTCGATCGCGATGACGGGCCGTCCCTCGTCCCGCATCACCCGGAGGAACGCGGCGACGTCCTCGTGGTGCCGGACGTGCTGGTACCGGTCGGTCACCATCGCCCCGCGGCGGTTCCAGCGGCGGCGCCCGATGATGTGCACGGTCCCGGCCAGGAAGGCGTTGGCGCTCCGGACGATCGACCCGATGTTGAGGTCGTGCTGCCAGTTCTCGATCGCCACGTCGAAGGTGTGCCGGCGGGTGTCGAGGTCGGCGACGATCGCCGCCATGGACCAGTAGCGGAAGCGGTCGACGACGTTGCGGGTGTCACCGTGCTCGAGCAGTTCCGGGTCGTACTGCGGCCCGTCCGGCCACGGCCGCGGGTGCGGTCCGACGCCGTGCGTCGTCGCCTCGTGGGTGGGCGGGAACGCCGGAGACGGCTCCGGCAGGTCGCCGGACGGGAGGCCCTGGGTCACGTCACCAGCGTACGGCGCGTGCACCGCGCCTCCCGTCCCGACCGGCACCGCGCGCCTCCGGTGCGATCACGACAGCAGCACCGGGCCCGCCGCGCCACCGGCGACGCACCGCTCAGCCGGCGACGCGCGCCTCGATGCCCGCGAGGAGCACGTCGATCCCGAGGGCGAACCGTGCCTCGTACGAGTGCTCGCCCAGGACCTCCCCGACCAGCCGGTGCCGCTCCGGACGCCCCGCCTCGGAGTCGCCGCGCCCGACCTGCACGGCGGTGTGCCCGACGACGAAGTCGTAGACGACGAAGAACGCGTACATCGCCTCCGTGTCGGACAACCCGGCGGAGCGGAGGGCCCCGACGACGGTCGCGACGACGGCGTCGGACTCGGACGAGGCGAGCGGCGCCCGGCTGCTGTGCGACTCGAGGACGAGCGGGTGCCGGATGAGCAGGTCGCGGAAGGTGGTGGCGAAGACCCGGACCACGGCGCGCCAGTCCTCCGGCCAGACGAAGGTGGCGGTGAACTCGTCGACGGTGCGTCGGACGAGTTCGGCGTGCAGGTCGTCGAGCCCGCCGATGGTGCGGTGGACCGTCATCGGGGCGACGCCGAGTGCCGCTCCGAGTGCGCGGAAGGACAGCCGGTCGAGCCCCTCCTGGTTCGCGATCACGGTGGCGGCGTCGACGACCTGGTCGCGCGAGAGCACGTTCGGACGGCCGCGGCGACGCCGGGGCGCTGCCGAGGGACCGTCCGGGGTGGCGCGGGAGTCCTGGTCGACGAGCACGGGCTTCCTCCTGACGTTCCGGTACGCGTACGGGAACGCACCGGTGAAAGCCTAGGGCACGTCGGGATTCGGCTCCGCTCGGCCCACTACGCTGACCCCATGGCATCCCGCGACGAGGTCGAGTGCTGGCTGACCGACATGGACGGCGTGCTCGTCCACGAGAACCAGGCGCTCCCCGGCGCCCCGGAGTTGATCCGCCAGTGGCAGGACCAGGGCACCGAGTTCCTCGTCCTCACGAACAACTCGATCTTCACGCCGCGCGACCTCAGCGCCCGACTCCGCCAGTCCGGGCTGCACGTCCCCGAGGAGCGGATCTGGACCTCGGCCCTCGCCACCGCTGACTTCTGCGCGTCGCAGATGCCGGGCGGCTCCGCGTTCGTGATCGGCGAGGCCGGCATGACGACCGCCCTGCACGAAGCGGGGTTCATCATGACCGAGACCGCACCGGACTACGTCGTCGTCGGCGAGACCCGGAACTACTCGTTCGAGGCGATCACCAAGGCCGTCCGCCTCATCCGCGACGGCGCCCGCTTCATCGTCACGAACCCCGACGCCACCGGCCCGAGCGCCGAGGGCGTCCTGCCCGCGACGGGCGCGATCGCGGCGATGATCGAGAAGGCGACCGGCAAGCAGCCGTACGTCGTCGGCAAACCGAACCCGATGATGTTCCGCTCGGCGATGAACCGCATCGGCGCGCACTCCGAGAACACCGGCATGATCGGTGACCGGATGGACACCGACGTGCAGGCCGGCATCGAGGCTGGCCTGCACACCGTGCTCGTCATGACGGGGATCAGCGACCAGGCCGAGATCGACAAGTACCCGTTCCGGCCGAGCGAGGTCATCGCCGGCGTGCACGAGCTCCTGCACACGGAGCCGTACGAGGTGGAGATCTAGTCCGGGCGGCCGATCAGCTGCCCGGGGCCTCCGCTCCGGCCGGGAGACCCACCTCCGGACCGCGCACCGCAACCGCCCCCAGGGGCGGTACCGCCCGCCACCGGCGGCGCAGCCGCCGGCCCCGGTCGTCCCGCCACGCGACGAGCCCGCCGGCGACGACGCCGAGCAGCAGCACCGCGATCGTCACGAGACCGAGCAGTCCGACGAGCAGCAGGTCCACCGACCCCGGTGCGGAGGCGCTGACACCGATCGCACCGAAGTCCCAGAAGGCGTGCAGCAGCACCGGCGCGAGCAGGGTGCCGGTCAGGCGCCGGGCCAGGTAGAGCACCGACCCGAACGAGGTGGCGAACACCACCTGCAGGACGGTCGTGGCCACCGGGGCACCCGACAGGACGTTCACGAAGTGCAGCAGACCGAACAGCACGCAGGACACCGCCCACACCCAGATCTCGGGCAGACGGCGTCGGAGGCCGACGAGGAGCACGCCGCGGGTCAGCAGCTCCTCGAAGACACCGACCAGCAGCACCCCGAGCGCGAGGAGCAGGAAGTAGTGCAGGCCCTTCCCGCCCCAGTCGAGGAGCGGGAGCCTGCCGAGGCACACCGCCAGGACGAGGAGCGGCGCCACGACCGTCCACCGCGGCCCGCCGCGTACCGGGTCGACCGTCGCGATCCGCCACCAGCCGAGCGCCGTGACGACCACCGCCAGGATGCCCGCCACGACCGCCTCGGGGACGACGAGGTCGTACAGCACGCTGTCGACCGTCCGGCCGAGCGCCGGGTAGTCGTCGCTCGGCCGGGACCGCACGATGCTCACAAAGGCGAAGACGACCAGCGGGGCGAGCCCGATCAGCAGCGACGGCGGGACCGGCCACCACCCGCGACGACGACGGCGGACGGCGGGAGGCTGGACGGGGGTCACCTCCCGGTTGTACCAGGAGCGGCCGTACCATTGGCGCATGCGCCTGCCCTCGCTCAGCACGATGGCGGAGGATTACGTCAAGCTCGTCTGGAAGGCGGGTGAACGCGGCAGCGGCGGCATGGCCACGCGGGACATCGCAGCAGCCCTGCACGTGTCGGCGTCGACCGTGTCGGGGAACCTCCGGAAGCTCGACCGTGACGGCCTCATCGAGCACACCCCGTACCGCGGTGTCGTGCTCACCCCGCTCGGGCAGCAGGCGGCGGTGGCGATGGTCCGGCGGCACCGCCTCATCGAGACGTTCCTGGTCGAGCGGCTCGGGTACTCGTGGGACGAGGTGCACACCGAGGCCGAGGCACTCGAGCACGCGGTGTCGGAGACGTTCCTCGACCGGGTGGACGCCGACCTCGGCCACCCGACGCACGACCCGCACGGCGACCCGATCCCGAGCGCGGCCGGCGTCGTGCCGGACGCCCCCGGAGCCCTGCTCGGCACGGTCGACCCCGGCGTCTGCGGGACCGTCGGTCGGGTGTCGGACGACGACCCGGCGCTGCTGCGGTACTTCGACGAGCTCGGGGTCGGACTCGGGACGCACCTACGCGTCGAACGCGTGCGGGACTACGCCGGCGTCGTGGCCGTCACGCGTCGGGATGCCGGCGGGGCGGAGGCGCCCCTGGACCTCCCGGCCGCGGCCGCGACGGCCATCTGGCTGACGCCCGACGCACCGCACTGACGCCGACCGGGCCACCGACGTCAGCCCTTCGCGGACCGGGTCCGGCCGAGGGCGACCTCGCGGCGGGCCCGCGCGAGCGCCAGCGCCGAGCCCGCGTCCGGGTCCTCGAGCAGCCGGGAGGTCTCGGACGCGTGCTCGCGGACGGCCTCGTTCCGGTGGTCCGCCGCGGCGGCGAGGACCGGCCCCGCGACCTCGGCCCCGAGTCCGGCGAGCGCCCGGGTCAACGCCGACCGGGTCTCCGCGTCCCCGTGGCCGAGCTGCACGGCGAGCGTCTTCGCGAGCTCGGGTCGTTCGGACTCGGGCGCGAGCAGCACCGCGGCACGCCAGGCGGTCCGGGCGACACCCGGGTCGACGTCGGACAGCCGATCGGCGACGTGCCGGTACACCGAGCCGTCGCGGATCTTCGACAGGGTGTGCAGCGCCTGGCTCCGCGCCTGCGCCTCCGGACGCTCGAGTTCGGGGAGCAGCCGCGGCACGACGACCTCGGCCGGCAAGCGCACCAGGGCCCAGGTGAGCATCTCGCGCACCTGGAGGTCCGGCTCGACGGCGCACTGCGCGACGAGGGTGTCGAGCTCGTCGACGGAGGGGGTGGTCCCGGCGGCCATCACGGCACGGAGGCGCACGGTGGGACGGGGATCGGTCAGGTACGAGGCGAGCGTCGGCATGGCCCTCCCACCTCACCCCTCGCACCTGGGTGACGGCTCTGACGTGGAGCCTCCCGTCCGTCCGGACCCGGGTCGAGCCCGGTCCGGCACGCGGCGGCGGCGGCGGCGGGGCGAGCGTCAGCCGACGGGCGGGAGCGTGCCGGACGTCGCTGGATGCGCTGCAGCGGCGGCGGCCGGGCTGCTCGACGGCGCTGCCGGGTGGTCCTCGATCGTGTTGCCGAGCAGCCACCTGGTGAGCAGGAACACCACGACGAGCAGCACCACGATGATCGCGATCGACCCGTAGACCAGGAGCTGCTTCCCGCGCCTGCCCTCGCTCTGCAGGCGGGCGAAGCCCTCGTTGATGAAGTTGTCCCGGTCGGCGCCCGCTGCGCCGGCCGAGTCCTCCCCGCGGGCGCTGTTCCCGGGGGCCGCGGGGACGGCGGGCATCATCCGCGTGCTCGTGTCCTCGGGCAGACCACGGATCTGGTCGATCGCCGCGGTGCCGAACAGGTCCTTGATGACGCCGGTGTCGCTCGTCTCGCGGCCCTGCCACTCGGACTGGTCGATGTCCTCGGGCGCGAGCGGGCGAGGCGCGTCGTCCTGACCCGCTCGGTCGTGCTGGTCACGCCGGTCGTCGTACCCGGCGGAGGCGCTCCGGTCCGTGCGGTCGGCGCCGTCGCCGCCCGACACGGGGTCGGTCCAGGGCGTCGGCGGGACCGGTGGCCTGGACGCGGATCGCGGCCCCGGCTGGACCGACGGCGGGACGCCGTCGGCGGGGACCACCCGCGGCGACTCGTCGTCCTCCGCCGCCCACCACCCAGTCGCGGCGGACGGTGGCACCACGGGCGGGAGGACCGACGGCGGCGGTACCGGGGCGGCCGAGCGGGGCGCGAACGCGGCGGTCGGAGCGGGTCCGCCGATGGTGCCGACGTCGGGGTCGTCCAGGTCGTCGTCGAGGTCGCGGTCGTGCTCGACCGGCGTGGCCGGGGCAGGTGCGGTGGGAGACGGGACGGGGTCGGACACGACCGGGAAGACCGAGGTCCCCTCGTCCGTCACGTCACCCGGGAAGACCTCACCGGTCCGGGCGGCCTCGTCACTCAGCGACCAGCTCGACCCGCCCGACGGAGTGGTCCGCTCGCCGGCCGGGTCGTCGTCGGGCACGTCGGGCACGGGCCCGTCGGTGTCGACGTCGTCGGGGACCGACGTGCCGGCGGCCCAGGAGCCCGCGGCGACGAGGTTCGTGTCGAAGGCGTCCTGCGTCAGCGCGGTCTGCACTTCGCCGGTCTCGTCACCGAGGACGGACCAGTCGAACGGACGGTCGGCCTGCGGGGCACCGTCGACGTCGTCGTGCAGGCGGAGCAGCTCGGTGAAGCTCGGCGGCTCGGCGGTCGAGGGCAGGACGTCCTCGACGCCGAGCGGTTGCGCGGCGGGGCCCCCGGCCAGGGCCGGCGGCACCGACGCGACCGATGCGGGATCGTCGGCGGACGGCGTGGCGGTGGGCTTCGCGCGTCCGAGCCAGTCGACGTCCGAGCGGCCGAGACCGTCCGGGTCGGTGCGGCGACGCTCGTCCTCGATCGCGCGGGACTCGGCGGCGCGGGCCTCGCGGTCGGAGCGGGCGGTGGGCAGCGAGATCGCGCGGGGGTCGGGGGCGTTCGGGAC
>NZ_QKTS01000027.1:0-16077 GCF_003234525.1 Curtobacterium sp. MCBD17_021
ACGGAGACGGTGGCGGTGACAGGGGCGGGGGCGCGTCCGACGGCGGAGGCCGCGACGGACTGCACGACCGGAGCCTCGGGTCTCGACAGCTCCGGCTCCGGCCGCGGTGCCTGGACGGTGAAGTCGTCGCGCGCCACCGCGAGCTCGACCGTGCCGTGCGCAGTGAAGGTCTGCCCGATGGCCGCCCCGGCGCCCGGCGAGGCGACCGCGGGGACGACGGCCGTCGCGGGGTCGGCGAAGGCGGGGAGGGTCAACTGCGTCGCGAGGAGCGCGACCGGGGCGGCGAACGCCACGCCTGTCGCGAGGCGCCTCCGGGCGGGGACAGAAGCGGGGACCGCCGCTGACGGTGCCGACGACCTCGGGAACGGTGGCCGTGCGACGGCACGGCGGACGACGGTCCGTCGTGCGGTCGACTGTGGCGCTGCGTGTCTCCCCACGACGCCGAGCCTAGTGACTCCCGGGCGTGTCGGACAGGAGGGTCGACTCGGCCGGTCGGGTTCGGCGGCGACACACTCGTGTTCCGAACCGGTCAGAGGTCGCTCACGCCACCTCCCGCGAGTTCGCTATCTGCACACAATGCGCATGCACTTGCGCGTTGTGTGCAATCCTGGGGCGACCGGGCCGGAGCGACCCGGGAACGAAACGATGGAGTTGCGTATGTCCGTTCCGATCAAGGCCGCGATCGAGAAGGTCCCCGGCGGCATGATGCTCGTCCCGCTCCTGGTGGGCGCCGTCCTCGCGACGGTCGCCCCCGGCACCGCGGACTTCTTCGGGTCCTTCACGGGAGGCCTCCTCACCGGGAGCACCCCGATCCTCGCCGTCTTCTACGTCTGCATGGGTGCGAGCATCGACCTGCGCGCGACCCCGTACATCCTCAAGAAGGGCGGGGCGCTGTTCGGCGCGAAGGTGCTGCTCGCCGTGGTCATCGGCGTCGTCGCCGGGCAGTTCATGTCCGAGCTGCCGGTCCAGGGCGGGTTCCTCGCCGGCCTGTCCGTCCTCGCCCTCGTCGCCGCGTTCAGCGACACGAACGGCGGCCTCTACATGGCGCTGATGGGCCAGTACGGCAAGCCGAAGGACGTCGCCGCGTACTCGATCATGACGATCGAGTCCGGGCCCTTCCTCACGATGCTCATCCTCGGCGTCGCCGGCCTGTCGGCGTTCCCGTGGCAGGCGCTCGTCGGCGCGCTCATCCCCCTGGTGCTCGGCATGGTGCTCGGCTCGCTCGACCCGGCGATGCGGAAGTTCCTCTCCGCGGCCTCACCGGTCCTCATCTTCTTCTTCGGTCTCGCGCTCGGCTTCGGCATCAGCCTGCAGACCGTCCTCAGTGCCGGACTGGTCGGCGTCCTGCTCGGTCTGGTCGTGCTGTTCCTCGGCGGGGCGGTCCTGTTCCTCGCCGACCGGCTCACCGGCGGCACGGGTCTCGGTGGACTCGCCGCGTCGTCGACCGCCGGCAACGCCGCAGCGGTGCCGATGCTCGTGGCCGCCGCGAACCCCGCCTACGAGGAGGCAGCGGGTCCTGCGACCGTCCTGGTCTCCGCCGCCATCGTGGTCACCTCGATCGGCACGCCGCTCATCGTCGCCTGGTACGCACGGTACCTCCAGGCGAAGAAGTCCGGGGGCGACACGAGCTCCACCGCCGCGGTCGCCGTCGAGGGTGCGGGCAACGGGGCGTCCCGGTGAGCGGGTCCACCGGCCTGACGATCATCGCCGACGACCTGACCGGAGCGGCCGATGCCGCCGGAGGGTACGGGGCCGCGTGCACCAGCACGGTCGTCCTCGGCCCGGACGTCCCCTGGCCCGCCTCGGACGTGCTCGCCGTCGACACCGAGAGTCGCTACCTGCCCCAGGACGAGGCCGCCTCGCTCGTGAGCGCCGTCGCCCGCCGCTCGGTCGCCCTCGGACGTCCGGTGTTCAAGAAGATCGACTCGCTGCTCCGCGGCAACGTCGGCGCCGAGGTCGCCGCGGCCCTGGCCGAGGTCGCCGGTCCGGAGCGCGGCCTGGCCGTCGTCGCGCCCGCCTTCCCCAGCACCGGCCGCACGACCGTCGACGGTGTCGTCCACGTCGACGGTGTCCAGAACACCGAAGGGCCGTTCTCGGGTGACGTCGCCGCCTCGCTCGCCGCCGCTGGCCTCCGGGCCGGGAGGCTCGCCCCCGGTCCGGCGGACGGCCCTGCGGACCTCGCCGGTCGCCTCGACCGCCTGCATGCCGACGGCGCGGACGCGGTGGTCGTGGACGCGGTCACCGACGCCGACCTCGAGACGATCGCCCGGGCCTCCCGGCTCGTCACCGTCCCCACCCTGGTGACCGGGTCCGGCGGGCTCGCCGCGCACATGGTGCCGGCCGACGACGCGAGCGCGGCGGCGGCTCCCCCGCTGCCGCCGGTCGACCGCGTCCTCGTCGTCGTCGGGAGCTACTCCGGCCCAGCCCGCTCGCAGATCGACGAGCTGGTCCGGCGTGGCGCCGAGCACGTCGAGTTGCGGCACCGCGACGACGGCGAACAGGCCGCGACGGACCAGATCACGCGCGCTCCCGGCGACGTCGTCGTCACCCCCGACCTGGGCATCCCGGTCGACAAGGACAACGCCCTCGACGTCGCTGCTGCGCTCGCGGCGACCGTCACCCGGAGCGCGCACCGCTTCGACGCCCTCGTCCTGACCGGCGGGGAGACCGCACGGGCCGTCCTCGACGCGCTCGGTATCGACAGCGTCCGCGTGCACGGGACCGTCGAACCCGGCGTCGTCCTGAGCAGCCATCCCGACCACCGCCCGCTCCTCGTGACGAAGGCGGGTGCGTTCGGCGACGCCGGCACCCTCGCCCGCACGGTCCGGGCCCTCCGACAGCAGAACAACGAGAAGTGAGGAACACCATGAAGCCGATCATCGCGATCACGATGGGTGACGCCGCCGGCGTCGGACCCGAGATCATCGCCAAGGCGATGGCCGACCAGGCGACCCGGTCACTGGCGACGATGTTCGTCATCGGCGACCTCCGCCGTCTGCAGCTCGCCATGGACGTCGTCTCGAGCACGCTGACCCTCAACCGGATCAGCGACCCGTCCGAGGTCACCGAGGACCCGACCACCATCGACGTCCTCGACATCCCGTGCATCCCCGAGGACCTGGCCTGGGGCGAGCTCTCGGCCGAGGCCGGACACGGCGCGTTCCTGTTCATCGAGAAGGCCGTCGAGCTCGCGATGGCCGGCACGATCGACGCCATCTGCACCGGTCCGCTGAACAAGGCGGCCCTGCACATGGGTGGGCACCAGTTCCCCGGGCACACCGAGATGCTCGCCGCCCTCGCCGGCGTCGAGGAGGTCTCGATGATGCTCACCGCGCCGAACATGCGCGTCATCCACGTCACCACCCACCTCGGCCTCGTCGATGCCGTCGCCGCCATCGACGGTGACCGGGTCTACCGCACGATCGCCCGCGGCAACGACCTGCTCGTCCGCTCCGGCAACGAGCACCCGCGCATCGCCGTCGCCGCGATCAACCCGCACGGCGGCGAGAACGGCCTGTTCGGCAACGACGAGGAGGCGCAGAAGATCCAGCCCGGCGTCGACCGTGCGCGCGCCGAGGGCCTCGACGTCATCGGCCCGCTGCCCGCCGACACCCTCTTCATGCTGGCCAGCCGCGGCGACTACGACCTCGTGGTGGCCCAGTACCATGACCAGGGCCACATCCCGGTGAAGGTGCTCGGGCTGAAGAACGGTGTGAACGTCACCGTCGGCCTGCCGTTCGTCCGGACCTCGGTCGACCACGGAACGGCGTTCGACATCGCCGGGAAGGACATCGTGGACCACGAACCGCTGCTCGAAGCGCTCCGTCAGGCCGCCGACCTCTCCCCGGAGCGCGACGGCTGACGTGAACGCCCGCGACCGTCGGCGCGAGATCAGCCGCCTGCTGCAGGAGAAGCCCGTCACCGTCGACGAGCTCGCAGCGGTGTTCTCGGTCTCCGCGTCGACGATCCGGCGGGACCTCGACACGATGACGCGCGACGGCACCATCGTCCGCACCTACGGTGGCGCACAGACCGTCAGCGGCCCGGAGCGGAGCCTGCGCGAGCGTGAGGCGATCGCCGTCGCGCAGAAAGCGGCGATCGGGCGGCTCGCGAGCACGTTCGTCCGGGACGGAGCGGTCGCCGTGCTCGACGCCGGGACCACCGTCGGGGCACTCGCGCGGAACCTCGTGTACCGGGAGGGCATCACCGTCGTGACCACCGGGCTGACGACCACCACCGCGCTCGAGCACAGCACGGGCGTCGAGTTGATCGTCGTCGGCGGGCGGCTGCGCCACATCAGCTCGGGGTTCGTCGGACCCTTCGCGGAGCGGGTGATGGCGGACGTCTCCGCCGACGTGGCGTTCCTCAGCGCTGACGGAGTCTCGGCGGAGCACGGCCTCTGCGAGGAGACGCCGGAGCAGGCGTCGCTCAAGCGCGTCATGGTCGAGCGGGCCCGTGAGCTGTACGTGCTGGCGGACTCGACGAAACTCGGGGTCGCCTCGGCGCACTGGTGGACGCGGATCGAGCGCCCGTGGGTGCTCGTGACGGACGACGGGGCGACGGACGAGCAGTTGGCGGCGTTCCGGGAGGCGGAGCTCGTGACGGTGCACGTGGCGGCGACCGATACCGTCCTGCCTGACGGCTGACGTCGTCCCGTCGACGCGGACCGGTCCTCCCAGCGGATGGGAGTGGTCATCCAGGCGGGCGATGCTGAGGAGCAATCGACTCCGGCAGGCTCAGGGCCATGCCCAACACAGAGCCGGCGACGAGCAGCACCGCGGAACTCATCGTCCACGACGACGCGGTCCGCGCCAACACCGCGTGGTTCGCCGACCGCACCGCCGGACGGCTCATGGCCGTCCTCAAGGCCGACGCCTTCGGACACGGCTCCGTCGCCCGCTCCGTGCTCGCCGCCGGCGCCACCGCGATCGGAGTGACGTCGGTCGCCGAGGCCCTGCGGGTGCGCGCCGACGGCGTCGACGTCCCGGTCCTCAGCTGGCTCAACCCGGTCGACGCCGATTTCGCGTCCGCACTGACGGCCGACGTCGACCTGGCCGTGTCCAGCATCGAACTGCTCAACGCGGTGAGCCGTGCAGCTGCCCAGACCGGGCGCCGTGCCCGCGTGCACCTCCACGTCGACCTCGGCATGTCCCGCGACGGTGCACCGCAGCACACCTGGTCGGCCCTCTGCGCCGCCGCTGCACTCATCCAGCACCTCGGGACGGTCCGCGTGGTCGGCGTCATGGGACACATGTCGTGCGCAGACCGACCCGACGACCCGCAGAACGTCCGCGAGGGCCTGCTGTTCGCCAACGCCGTCCGGACCGCGCGGCGCCGCAGCCTGTCCGGGTTCGTCACCCACCTCGCGGCCACGGCGGCGACGATCACCGGCGTCGGCTCGGGCCACGGACTGCACCGCATCGGAGCCGGGCTCTTCGGGATCGACCCGTCGTCGACCTCGGACGCACTCATGCCCACCCTGTCGCTCACCGCTCCGGTGGTCTCGTCCCGGACGGTCACGGCCGGAGCGGGGATCGGGTACGGCCATGACCACGTCGTCGACCGCACCACGAACCTCGCACTGCTCCCCCTCGGGTACGCGGACGGCCTCCCCCGGGCGGCCTCTGAACGAGCCGAGGTCCACGTCCGGGGCCGCCGCAGGCCGGTCGTCGGCCGGTTCTCGATGGACATGGTCGTCGTCGACACCGGCGACGACCGGCTGCATGCCGGCGAGACCGTCACAGTGTTCGGCCGCGGGACCGCAGGTGAACCGACGGTCGCCGAATGGGCGCGCTGGGCGGGCACGATCGAGCACGAGATCGTCACGGGCATCGGCTCCCGGGTCGCCCGCGTGCACCGCACGGCCCCGGACACCCCCGACGCTCGCGACGCGTCCTCCCGGAAGGACAGCGCTCGTGCATGACCGAGGAGCGCTGCGCATCGCCGTGGTCGGCGGCGGGGCGAACGACGAACACGAGGTGTCGCTCGCATCCGCAGCGGCCACGGTTCGGGCAGTGACCGGACTCGGCCTCGAGGCCGTCAGCCTCACCGTCGCCCGTGACGGCGGATGGCTGCACACCGCCGGTGGACCGATGACTGCGTCCGAGGCGGTCGAGGTCCTGACGTCGTGTGACGCCCTGTTCCCAGTGCTGCACGGCGTCGACGGTGAGGACGGCGCGATCGCCGGCCTCGCTCGGATGATCGGCGTCCCGGTCGTCGGCTCGCCCGTCCGCGCCGGAGCGCTCGGGATGGACAAGTGGGTCACGAAGACCCTCGCCGAGGCGCTCGGCATCCACACCGCGCCGGGCGTCCTCGTCCGGCCGGAGGACGAGTCCGCACTCCCTCTCGGCCTGCCGTTCGTCGTCAAGCCGACCACCGGAGGATCGAGCAACGGCGTCTCGGTCGTCCGCCACCCCGCCGACTACGCGGCCGCGCTGGCGACGGCGCGGGCCGCCGGAACGGACACCCTGGTCGAGCGCTTCATCGCCGGCCGGGAGGTCGACATCGCCGTCTTCCGCGACGCCACCGGCGCGCTCCGGACCGGCGCGACGCTCGAGATCGGCGTCCGGCCCGGCGACGTGTTCGACCGGACGCAGAAGTACGACGGCACGGCCGCCTTCACGATCCCGGCCCGCATCAGCCCGGCCGAGCACACCGAGGTGGAGCGTGCCGCCACCGTGCTCTACGCCGCGCTCGGCTGTGCGGGGGTGGCCCGCTTCGACTTCTTCGTCACCGACGACGGGGTCGTCCTCAACGAGGTGAACACGGCACCCGGGTTCACCGAGCAGTCGCAGGTACCCCGGATGTTCGCGGCCGTCGGTCTTCCCTACGCCGAACTCGTCGGCGAACTCATCGCGGCGACGGTGGCCTGGGGACCCGAACCGTCACGCAGCACTGACCCAGCGTCGCCCACCGGGCGCCGCACTGAACGATGGAGATCATCATGAACACGACCCGTGCCACCGTCACCCTCTCCGCGCTCGCCCTCGCGGCGGGTCTGCTCGCGACGACGACTGCGGGCGCCTCCGCAGCCACCGCCGACGAGCAGCTCAACCCGGCGCAGGACCCACTCGTGTCCCAGGAGGCCTCCGGGTACCGAGGGACGTGGGCCGTCAGCGGCGGCTCGCTGCAGGAGGCGTTCGAGCAGGACGGGGTCGTCATCTCGACCGGGACCACCGGCCTCCGGAGCGGGCTCGACGCCGAACAGGTCGTCTCGTTCGGGTACGTCGCGGGCTTCGGCGACCCCGTCAGCGGTGTGGACCACTCCCAGCTCAGCGGGCAGGCCGGCGCGGACGTCACCGCCGTCCGTGTGGTCAGCGCGTCCGGCGTCACCACGACGGCTGACCTCGCCGACGGCGTCTGGGGAGCCGTGTGGGTCTCCGGGAGCGACGCCGACGAGCACGGCAGGGCCACGATCGAGTACGACACCCCGACGGGGACCAGGACGGTCTCCACCGACGCGGTCGACGTCATCGCCGCGGACCAGCGCGCGGCCGAGCAGGGCTGACCCGAGGAGCGGACCGGCTGCCGGGCGACACGTCACGCCCGGCAGCCCCGCTCGACATCGCCTCCCCGCGAGGACGGACCACCAGACTCCCGTGCGAGGGTCGAGGCATGCTGCATCACCAGACCGTCGTCATCGCCGGCTGCGGCGACCTCGGCACCGAGGCCGCCCTCCGCTTCGCCGACCTCGGGTACCGCGTCGTCGGACTCCGTCGTCGCGCCGAGCTCCTGCCCGCACCGATCGAGGGCCGGAGCACCGACCTGCGCCAGGACGTGCCCGAGATCGACACCGACACCGCGGTCGTCGTCGTCGCCCTGGCCGCGGGCAGCCGGGACCCGGACGAGTACCGGGCGACCTACGTCGACGGGCTCCGCAACGTGCTGGACGGCATCGACCGGTCGGGAGCGGACCCGCGGATCGTCGTCGTGTCCTCGACCGCGGTCTACGACGTGTCCGACGGCAGCGAGGTCACCGAGGAGACCCCGGCGACCGGCGGGACGCCCACGGCGGAGGTCCTCGTGGAGGCCGAAGCACTCCTCCGTGAGCGGGCTCCGGGTGCGGTGCTCCTCCGCCTCTCGGGCATCTACGGGCCCGGACGTGAGCGACTCGTCGACCAGGTGCGCTCCGGCGCGGCCCGACTCGCGCCGACCCCGGGAGCGTCTCCCCACACGAACCGGATCCACCGCGACGACGCCGCGGCCGCGATCGCGCATCTCGCCACACTGGACGATCCGGCACCCACCTACCTGGGCACCGACGACGAGCCCGTCCGGCTCGACGACGTGCTCCGGTTCCTCGCCGACGAACTGCAGGTGCCGGCCCCGGAGTCCGGCCCGGCGTCGAACCGACGAGCGGGCGGTGACAAGCGGCTGTCGAACGCGCTCCTCCGGTCGACCGGTTTCACGTTCCGGTACCCGACGTACCGCGAGGGCTACCGCGCGGTCCTCGCCGGCGAGGGTGCCCGGCACCGCTGACAGGGCGAGAGCCGGGCGACGAGGGCAGTGCCCCGGCGACGGGTGTTCAGTGCCCCCGGTGGTCCTGGATCGTCATCCGCGGCCCGAACGCCGGCTTCCGGAACCCCGATCCAGAGATGAGCCGCACGACCCGTTCCCGGTGTCCTCGCCACGGTTCGAGCAGTTCGAGCATCCCGTCGTCGTCCACCGGCCCACCCGTGAGCGCCCACCCGACGAGGGCGGGCACGTGGTAGTCCCCGACGCTCGGCGAGTCCGGGTCCCCGTGCGCCCGCTGCGCGGTCTCGGCAGCGGTCCACGGTCCGACGCCGGGGATGGACTGCAGCCGACTCGCGACGAGCTCCCCGCCGCGGCCGAGCGTCAGCGTCCGTTCGAGTGCGGGCGCGACCTTCACGACGCGCATGACCGTCGCCGAGCGCCCGGGCTCGATGCCGGCCTTGTGCCACTCCCAGCTCGGGATCCGCGCCCAGGTGTCGGCGTCCGGCGGGACGACCATGCCCTCGGGAGCCGGGCCGGGTGCGGGGGTGCCGAATCGTCGGACGAGGTACCGCCACGCGCGCCAGGCCTGCCGCGAGGTCACCTTCTGCTCCATGATCGCGGGCACGAGCATCGCGACGACGGTGTTCGTCCGGAGGAGGCGTAACCCCGGCTGGCGGTGTCGCGCCTGCTCGAGGAAGGCATGCGCGGAAACGTCGAGCTCCGACCAGTCGTCACCGCGGCCGACGAGGTCCGGGCCGTGCGACACCGCCCACGCAGCCCCGGCACCCCACGCGCTGATCGCGACGGCGTCGCCGACGGCCCGCACGAGGACGGAGGCAGGCCCCTCCGGCGTCCGCAACGCGAGCCAGACGTCGGACCCGACCACCCGGTGCGCCGGGTCGCCGGAGCCGCGCGAGAGGGGCCGCAGCGTCGCGATCACGTCCACCGGGCCTCCCGGCCGGTAGACGGTGTCGACGCGACGCAGGTCGAGGTGCGGGTCGCGGTCCTGCTCGGCGTCGCCGGTCGACGCCGCAGCGGATCGGACGGAAGCCATGCAGGGATCGTAAGCGTCGGCACGGACACCGGTGACCGTCGCGGGCGGCCCCACCGGCGGTCGTCCACAACCGCCGGTCACAGCATGGCGATCCCGGAGCCGCTTCGGCCATGATGAGGGGGTCCACCGAACCCGACATCGGAAGTCCTCTCCATGCGCATCGGCATCCTCACCTCCGGCGGCGACTGCCCCGGTCTCAACGCGGTCATCCGGGCCATCGTGCTCAAGGGCATCGCGATCCACGGCCACGAGTTCGTCGGCTTCCGCGACGGCTGGCGGGGTGTGGTCGAGGGCGACATCGTGCCGCTCGGACGCAAGGACATCCAGGGCATCGCGAAGCAGGGTGGGACGATCCTCGGCACGAGCCGGACGAACCCCTTCGAGGGCCCGCACGGCGGCGTCGAGAACATCACCGCGACGCTGGAGCGGCACGACATCGACGCCATCGTCGCGATCGGCGGCGAGGGCACGCTGGCCGCTGCGAAGCGCCTGACCGACGCGGGCCTGAAGATCGTCGGCGTCCCGAAGACGGTCGACAACGACCTCGGTGCCACGGACTACACGTTCGGCTTCGACACGGCGGTGGCGATCGCGACCGAGGCGATGGACCGCCTCCGTACGACCGGTGAGTCCCACTCGCGGTGCATGGTCGCCGAGGTCATGGGCCGCCACGTCGGTTGGATCGCCCTCCACTCGGGCATGGCGGCAGGTGCGCACGCGATCCTCATCCCGGAGCAGAAGACCTCCCTCGCACAGATCGCCGAGTGGGTCCAGGCCGCCTACGACCGCGGCCGGGCACCCCTCGTCGTGGTCGCCGAGGGCTTCGTCCCCGACCACGAGGACACCGCCCACACCGAGCGCGGCCTCGACGCGTTCGGCCGACCCCGGCTGGGCGGCATCGGCGAGCGCCTCGCCCCGCTCATCGAGGAGATGACGGGCATCGAGACCCGCGCGACGACCCTCGGCCACATCCAGCGTGGCGGCACCCCCACGGCCTACGACCGGGTGCTCTCCACCCGGCTCGGCCTGGCGGCGATCGACGCCGTCGTCGAGGAGCGCTGGGGCCGGATGGTCGCCCTGAAGGGCACCGAGATCGTGCACGTCTCCTTCGAGGACGCGCTCGGCGAGCTGAAGACCGTGCCGCAGGACCGGTACGACGAAGCCGCCATCATGTTCGGCTGAGCGCGGATGGTCGAGGGCGGCTGCGCCCGCCGGGCCCGGCCGGGAGGCCCGGGGTAGCGTCGCGCCCATGACCCGCGCCGTCCTCGTGTCCCGTTCCGCCGCTCCCACCGTCACCGCCGTCGACCTGTCCGCGCCCGGCGATCGGGAGGCCCTGGTCACCGTCGCGCGGTCGAGCGTCAACTACAAGGACGGACTAGCCGTCGCCGGCGACCCCGGCGTGGTGCGGACCGATCCGCTCGTGCCCGGCATCGACGTGGTCGGCACCGTCGCCGCGGTCGGACCGAACGTGCAGGACGTGGCGGTCGGCGATCGCGTGGTCCTCACCGGCGCGGGTGCGGGCGAGTCCCGGCACGGCGGATGGGCGGAGCAGTGCGTGGTCCCGGTGGACGCGCTCGTGTCGCTGCCGGACGCGATCGACGACGACCTGGCGGCAGCGATCGGCACGGCCGGGTTCACCGCGATGCTCAGCGTCCTGGCGCTCGAGCGCGGAGTCGCCCCCGAGGACGGGCCGGTCCTGGTGACCGGGGCTTCGGGCGGGGTCGGCACGGTGGCGATCGCCCTGCTCGCGGCCCGGGGGTACCGGGTGACCGCGTCGACCGGGCGACCGGAGAACGACGAATCGCTCCGGGCCCTCGGCGCGGCGGACGTCGTCGACCGCGCGACGTTCGCCGAGCCGGGCAAGCCGATGCAGCGCGCGGTGTGGGCCGGCGCGGTCGACAGTGTCGGCGGTGCGACCCTCGCGAGCGTCCTCGCGGCGACGCAGTACGGCGGCGCGGTCACGGCGTGCGGGTTGGCGCAGGACACCGCGCTGCCGACGACGGTGCTGCCGTTCATCCTCCGCGGGGTGTCCCTGCTCGGCATCGACTCGGTCGCGGCGCCGCTCGACCTGCGACGGCGGGCCTGGGCACGGCTCGCGACGGACCTCGACCCGGCACTGCTCCGGGCGGTGACCCGCACGGTCGGCCTCGCCGAGGCGATCGAGGTCGGCGCGGAGGTCGTCGCCGGACGGGTGCACGGGCGGACGGTGGTCGACGTCACGCGGTGATCCGGGCCTCCCGGCCGGCGGTGCCGGCAGTGCTGGCAGTGCCGACAGGGCTGCGTCTGCCAGCACCCGGGCGGACACGGGCGGCGGCGCCGACTCCCGCTCCTTAGCAAGCGTTTGCACAATGTCACGTTAGGATTTGAGTACCGAACACCTTCATGGAGGAGACCCGGATGCCGGTACCCAAGTCGACCGTCGAGAACTCGCCCCGGAAGCTCCTCCGCGACGTCGTCCTCGAGAAGATGCTCGCCGCCATCCAGGACGGCACGCTGCAGGCCGGGGAGCGCCTCAACGACGACGAGCTGGTCGCCTGGCTCGGGGTGAGTCGCACCCCCATCCGCGAGGCGATCGCCAAGCTCGTCGACTACGGCCTGGTCGAGATGGAGGCGAACCGCTACACCCGTGTCGCCTCCCCCACCGCCGAGCAGTACGACGACGCCTTCCAGATGCTGTTCGGCATCGGTGAGCTCGCCGCCCGCTGGTCGTTCCCCCGCTTCGAGGACGCCGACGTCAAGGCATTCGGGAAGCTCCTCGACGACATGCGCGCGCACGCCGAGGCCGAGGACCGCGCCCTCAACGACGACATCGACAAGGCGATCGCGTTCATGGTCGCCAAGTCGGGCAACGAGCTCCTCGTGAAGACGAGCGAGTCCCTGCTCAACCGCGCGAAGTTCGTCCGCATCGGCGAGCCGGAGTTCGTCTTCTGGGACGTCGCCCAGGCGCTCGACGGCTTCCGTGCCGCGGCGAAGGGCCGGGACGGCGAAGCCGGTGGCGCCCTCGTCCGCGGACTCGGCCGCGCGATGGCCGAGCACCTCGCCACGGCACGGGCGGCGAAGGCCGCAGAGGCCTGATCCGACGACGACCGGTCGGCCCCGCTGACGACCAGGACGGCCCCGCCACCCCCTGGCGGGGCCGTCCTGCGTGTTGCGCGAGGATGGAGACGTGACCGACGTCCTCCTCCGCGCCTCCGGCCTCCGCGTCACCCGCAGCGGGCGCGACCTGCTCCACGACGTGGACCTCACCGTCCGCAGCGGGGAGCACTGGGCACTGCTCGGGTCGAACGGTGCCGGCAAGTCGACCCTGCTCGCGGTCCTCGGCGCCACCGGACACCCGACGGCCGGACACGTCGAGGTCCTCGGCCGGCAGCTCGGCCGCGTCGACGTCCGCGAACTCCGCGAGCACATCGGGCACGTCGACCCTCGACACCGGATGCTGTCACCGCTGACCGTCCTCGAGACCGTGCTGACCGGGCTCACGGGGACGACCGACCTCATGACGCGTTGGGAGCCGACCGCGGCCGACGTCGCACGAGCCGAGCAGCACGTCGCCGACGTCGGACTCACCGCGCGCCGGGACGCCCGCTGGCCGGTGCTGTCCCAGGGTGAACGGGGACGTGCGCTCATCGCCCGGGCGCTGATGTCCGACCCGCGGCTGCTGCTGCTCGACGAACCCGCGACGGGGCTCGACGTCGCCGCGCGTGAGCACCTGCTCGAGACCGTCGACGCGCTGCGCATCCGGCAGCCGGGGCTCGGCAGCGTGATGGTCACGCACCACCTGGAGGACCTGCCGGCCTCGACCTCGCACGCGATGCTCCTGCGGGACGGGGGCGTCGTGGCGCAGGGGCCGGCGGACGAGGTCATCACCTCGGCGCTGGTGTCGGCCGCGTTCGACTTCCCGCTCGCCGTCGAGCGGAGCGGTGGGCGCTGGCACGCGCGCCGCGCGGACTAGGCTGCGGGGCCTCCCGGCTGGCCCGGACGCGATCGTCGCGCGGGCGCGAGACGCCCCCCGTCAGCGAACGACGCAGCCTCCATCGCCAGACGCTGCCGAACACGGCGGCGTCCCGCGCACTCGGCGGCGCCGCGGGCAGACGCAGGCGTCTCGCGCTCGCCACAGACGAACGGACGGGAGGCGCGGCCCCGTTCGGACCCCCGCCTCCCGTCCGCCTTCCGGCTACTCCGTCGCGGCAGCCGCCGCCTTCGCGGCAGCCGGCAGCGCGTCGAGGATCTGCGACACCGCGCGCTCGTCGTGTGCGGCGGTGAGGAACCACGCCTCGTACACGCTCGGCGGCAGGGTCACCCCGGAGTCGAGCATGCTGTGGAAGAACGCCGCGTACCGGAACGCCTCCTGCGCGCGGACGTCGTCGTAGTTCCGCGGCGGGGTGTCCAGGAACGCGAACGAGAACAGGTTCCCGGCGTGCTGCACGGTGTGCGCGACACCCTCGGCCGACAGCGCCTCGCTCGTGGCCCGGGAGATCACGTCCGCCGTGCGGTCGAGGTGCGCGTACACCTCGGGGGTCGCGGCCCGGAGCGTGGCGATGCCCGCGGCGACCGCGAGCGGGTTCCCGGACAGCGTGCCCGCCTGGTACACGGGGCCGAGCGGGGCGAGGAAGTCCATGACCTCTCGCCGACCACCGAGCGCGGCGAGCGGCATGCCACCGCCGATGACCTTGCCGTACGTGACGAGGTCGGGCTTCCACCCCGTCCCGTCGGGCACGGTGCCGTCGGCCTCGAGCCCCCACCAGCCGGCCGGCCCGACGCGGAACCCGGTGAGGACCTCGTCGACGATGAGCAGTGCGCCGTGCGACTGCGTGAGCTGCGCCAGCGCCCGGTTGAAGCCGCGCTCGGGGGCGAGGACGCCCATGTTCGCGGGGGCGCCCTCGACGATCACGGCGGCGATGCGCTCCGAGTGCTCGTCGAAGGCGCGGCGCACGGCGTCCAGGTCGTTGTACGGCAGCACCAGCGTCTGCGCGGCGGTCTCGGCGGTGATGCCCGCGCTGCCGGGGAGCGCCAGCGTGGCCACACCCGAGCCGGCCTCGGCCAGGAGCGAGTCCGAGTGGCCGTGGTAGTGGCCGGCGAACTTCACGAGCAGGTCCCGGCCGGTGTAGCCGCGGGCCAGGCGGATGGCGGTCATCGTGGCCTCGGTGCCGGTCGACACCATGCGGATCTTCTCGATGGGGCCGTCGCCGTCCACCTGCACCCGCTGCTTCACGAGCTCGGCCAGTTCGGTCTCGCCGGGGGTGGAGGCCCCGAAGGACAGCCCGCGGGCCGCCGCCTGCTGCACGGCCTCGACCGTGCCCGGGTGGGCGTGCCCGAGGATCGCCGGGCCCCAGGACGCGACGAGGTCGACGTACTCGCGGCCCTCGGCGTCGGTGACGGTGGCACCCTTCGCGGACACCAGGAACCGCGGGGTCCCGCCGACCGACCCGTAGGCACGGACCGGGGAGTTCACCCCGCCCGGGATGCTGTTCTTCGCACGACCGAACAGCTGGTCGTTCGTGGTCGTCGTCGAGGTCATTCGGGGGCCTTCCCGGTCGGGGCGATGCCGGCGACGTCCGCGGAGCTGCCCGAGGTGCGCAGTCCCGCTTCGTCGTTGAGCTTGCGGGCGATGTCGACCGCGAAGTAGGTGAGGATCGCGTCCGCACCGGCGCGCTTGATGCCGATGAGGGCCTCCATGGCGGCGGCGTCCCGGTCGATCCAGCCGTTCTGGGCGGCGGCGGTGATCATCGCGTACTCGCCGGAGATCTGGTACGCCCAGACGGGCACGGTCGACACGTCAGCGGTGCGGGCGAGCACGTCGAGGTAGCTCATGGCGGGCTTCACCATGACGATGTCCGCGCCCTCGGCGATGTCCTGCTCGACCTCGCGGAGGCCTTCACGCCCGTTCCCGGAGTCGAGCTGGTACGTGCGGCGGTCGCCCTGCAGCGTGCTCGCGACGGCCTCGCGGAAGGGCCCGTAGAACGCCGACGCGTACTTCGCCGCGTACGCGAGCAGCGCCGTGCCGGAGTGCCCGGCCAGGTCCAGGGCATCACGGGCGGCGGCGATCTGGCCGTCCATCATCCCGCTCAGGCAGACGAGTTCCGCGCCGGCCTCGGCCTGCGCGACGGCCATGTCCCGGTATCGGAGCAGCGTGGCGTCGTTGTCGACCGACCCGTCGGCGGCGAGGACACCGCAGTGGCCGTGGTCGGTGAACTCGTCGAGGCACAGGTCGGACTGCACGACGAGGGCGTCGCCGACCTCCTCCTTCGCCACCCTGATCGCCACGTTGAGGATGCCGTCCGGATCGGTGGCGCCGGACCCCTGCGCGTCCTTGTGCTGCGGGACACCGAACAGGTTCACCCCGCCGATCCCGACCGAGGCGGCCTCGTTCAGCGCGCGGCGGAACGAGTCGAGGGAGTGCTGCGGGACCCCGGGCATGCTCGTGATGTCGATCGCGTCGGTGGCGCCTTCGCGGATGAACATCGGCAGCACGAGCTCGGCGGGGTGGAGCCGGGTCTCGGCGACGAGCCGACGCATCGCGGGGGTGGCGCGCAGTCGGCGGGGGCGGACCTGGGGGAAGCGTCCAGTCA
>NZ_QKTS01000028.1:0-12971 GCF_003234525.1 Curtobacterium sp. MCBD17_021
CGAGTGCGGCGGGCGGGACGGGGGCGGTGGGCACGGCGGTGGGGGTGACGGTGGTCATGCTGGCTCCTGGTGCGCTGCTGCTGACGGACGGTGTGGCGGACGGGAGGCGGCGGGCGGTCGTGCGCCGCGCCTCCCGTCCGGTGAGTGGCCGGCTAGAAGCCGAGCGAGATCGAGTCGTCCAGGAACTCGTTCGTGTACAGGTCGGAGGGGGCGAGGTCCTTCTTCATGGTCCCGCCGGAGCCGGAGAAGACGGGCGTGGCCTTCTCGATGAAGTCGGCCATGCGCTGCTCGTCCATGTCGCCGACGTAGCCGTTGTCACCGTCGGTGGCGATGCCGCGCTTCTGCATCTGCTCCGCGGCGAAGGCGCCGACCTTCGAGTCGTAGGTCCAGCCGTTGTTGTACTGCTGGACGAGCTGCGTGATGAGGTCGTTCGTCGCACCGGGCGACTCCAGGTAGTCCACGTCGGCCTGCTGCATGACCGGGACCAGCTTCTCGAGGCACGGCTTCAGCTCGGACATCTGGTCGGAGCGGACCGACATCGTCTCGGGGTAGGGGTTCCAGCCGGTGCTCGAGATGAGGGCCGACTCGACCTTCTTGCCCCAGGCGGCGACCTGGTTCTTGTACACGTACGGCTCGGCGGTGGCGAAGCCCTGCTGGGCGTCCTTGCCGCCGGCCGAGACGAACTTCGACGGGGTGCCGTCGTAGCTGCCGTCGAGGACGCTCTTCGGCAGGATGCCGGACTGCTCGAGGTACGACATGTAGGCGGCGTCGTTGAAGTAGCGGACCACGCCGTCGTTCTCCTCGAGCGCCTTGCCGAGGCTCTCGATGCTGTCGACGTCCGGGTACGTCGCCGGGTCCCACATGATCGCCATGGGGGACTGGTCGTTCTCGGCGAAGACGGCCGTCGTGGGCAGCTCGCCGGAGAACATGACCGCTTCGTCGGTGGAGACGTAGCCGAGGGTGATCGACTCGTCCTGGTACATCTGCGAGCTGACCTTCGAGTAGCCGATGGCCGGGCCGCCGGCACGGATCTCGAGCTGCACGCCGGTCGGCTTGCCGTTCGCGACCAGGTCGCCCGTGACGGTCTTGCCGGAGGCGTCGATCGCCGGGTTCGCGCCGAGCATCTGGTACAGGTGGCCGTGCTCGCCCTCCGGGTTCCAGTCGGTCTGGACGACCACGGTCGCGGGGCAGACGTCGGAGAGGTCGACGGCCGGGCCGGTGGCCGCGCTCGTCGCGGCGGTGGTGGTGGCGCTCGTCGCCGAACCGCTCGCACAGCCGGTCAGGGCGATCGCGGAGACGGTGAGGGCGGCGGTGACAGCGCCGAGTCGGGTGGTGGTGCGCATGGAGGCTCCGTTCGTGGTGCGGGTCTCGTGGTGCTGGGGCGGGTGCTGTGGGAGGGACGGGAGGTGGAGCGGGTCGGGGCCGGCGTCGGATGCCCGCCGTCGGGTTCAGCCGAAGTCGTGCCAGCGGCCGACGGCCAGCCGGCCGAGCAGGCCGAAGACGAGGAAGACGGCGACGCCGTAGAGCGAGGCGATGATGATGGTCGCGTAGAGCTCCGGCCCCATCAGCCGCGATGCCGTCACCTGGATGAGGACGCCGAGCCCGGGGTTACCGCGCTGGAAGAACTGGTCGCCGACGATCGCGCCGATGACCGACAGGCCGGCCGAGGTCCGGAGCCCGACGAAGATCGACGGCAGCGCGGCGGGCACCTGCAGCTTCACCAGGCGGGCGAGCCGGCTGGCGCGCTGCAGGCGGAAGAGCTCGTGCTGCGCACGGTCCGCCGACTGCAGCCCGAAGAGCGTGTTCGACACCATCGGGAAGAGCGCGATCATGACCGTGACGATGACCCGACTGGTGAACTCGTAGCCGAACAGGGCGCCGATCAGCGGCACGAGCGCCAGGATCGGCACGCACTGCAGCACGACTGCGTACGGGTAGAGCGAGTTCTCGAGCCACTTCGCCTGCGCCATCGCCATCGCCCAGAGGACGCCGATGACGATCGCGAACGCGAGCCCGGTGAGCGAGACGACGGTGGTGCGGCCGAGGGCGAGCCAGAGGTCGCTGCCGAACGTCGAGGGTGCGCCGTTCATCCCGGTCGGGGCGACGATCGCCGTGAGCACGAGGTGTGGGTACGGCACGAGGAACGCCAGGCCCCGCACGTGGTCGTAGTAGGCGGCCGCGGCGTACCAGATGCCGATGAGCACCGCGAGCACGACGACGGGCTGCCACCAGGTGACCGATCGGCGGGAGCGCGGCGTGGAGCGGCGGGCGGTGGCGCGTGCGGTGCGGGCGTCCGCGACCTCCTGCAGCGTGACCATCAGCGGTGTCCTTCCCGGAGTGCGTGCGAGACCTCGCCGACCAGTTCGGCGAACTCGGGGGTGAAGCGGATGTCGGGGTCGCGCGGCATCGGGAACGGCACGTCGAACCGGCCGACGATGCTGCCCGGTCGGCCGGACATCACGATGACCTCGGTGGACAGGTAGACCGCCTCGGACACGGAGTGCGTGATGAACAGCCCGGCGAACTGCTGCTCGACGAACAGGCGGAGGAGCTCGTCGTTGAGGCGCTCGCGCGTGATCTCGTCGAGGGCGCCGAACGGCTCGTCGAACAGGAACAGCTCCGGGTCGAGCGTCAGCGACCGGGCGAGCGAGACGCGCATCCGCATGCCGCCGGAGAGCTGCTTCGGCAGGTTCGACTCGAAGCCGTTCAGCCCGACCAGGTCGATCGCGTGCGCCGCCTTCGCCGCCCGCTCGGCCTTCGGCACGTCCCCGAGCTCGGCGAGGAGCTCGACGTTCCCCTGCACGCTCCGCCACGGCAGCAGCGTGGCGTCCTGGAAGACGTACCCGATCCGGTCGGCGGTGACCCCGGCGGTGCCGTCGGAGGCCGTCTCGAGTCCGGACGCGATGCGGAGGAGCGTCGACTTGCCGCAGCCGGAGGGGCCGACGACGGAGACGAACTGGCCGCGGTCGACGGTCAGGTCGACGCCCTGCAGGGCGATCGTGCCGTTCGGGAACGTCATCTCGACGTTCCGGAAGTCGAGCAGCGTGTCCGTCGCGGTGACGGGGGCTGGGGCGGTGGTGGTCACGGCTACCTCGTGTTCTCGTGCATGGTCGTGCGCGGTCAGGGAACGGGGACGGGTGCGGGCGTGGGCACCGGAGACGCCGCGGCCCGGGCGGGAGCGGCGACGGTGCGGTGCACCTCGGTGCGGGCGACGAGTCGACCGCGGGACAGGACGATCCGGTCGGCGGAGGCGTTCGCGACGGCGTCGGTGACGCTCGTCGCGGCGACGGCGAGCAGGTCGGCGCGCGCCCCGACGACCGGACCGGCGGCCGGGAGGCCCATCACGCTCCGGGCCGCGACGCTCACCATCGCGTACGCCTCGTCCGGCGTCAGGTGCCCGGCGGTGACGAGCAGGGATGCGGTCTCGAGGGCGTCGCTCCGACCCACCGGGTTGAACGGGTCGCGGACGTTGTCGGCGCCGGCGGCCACCCGGACGCCGGCGTCGAGGAGTGCGGTGATCGCGGTGAGCCCCCGCGGCGTCGAGACCGGGTGCTGCCAGCCCTGCAGGTACAGGTTCGTGATCGGCAGGGTGATGACGCCGATGTCGGCCGCGGCCACGTCGGCGACGACCTCCGCCAGCCGCTCCGGGCCGAGCGTGCCGAGCCGGACGCAGTGCCCGGCCGAGTACTGCCGGTCGCGCGGCCAGTCGCGGACCGCCCGGGCGTAGTGGTCGAGCGTGACGGGGCCGTCGAGGCTCTCGTCGGCGTGCAGGTCGACGCCCAGGTCGCGGCGCCGGGCGATCGCGAGCAACCGGTCGACGTCGGCGAGCGGGTCCTCGGCCAGGTGCGGGGCGCCACCGACCAGGTCGACGCCGAGGTCGAGCACCGCCTCGACGTGCTCGTCGGGGGCGAGCGGCCCGGCCAGGGCGACGAGCTCGATGTCCATGAGGTCGGCGAGTTCGTCGCGGACCTGGATGAGTGCCTGCGCCCCGCGGACGCTGTCGGCGACACTCGCGGCACCGCCGTCGCTCAGGACGTCGACGTGGGTGCGGATCGAGGTCGTGCCGGCGGCGAGCATGGCGAGGGCCTGGGTCCGGGCCCGGTCGGCGATCTCCGCGACCGTCATGGTCGTGGCGTGCGCTGCCCAGGCTGCGATGGCGGACCCGAGGTCGCCGAGCGGCGGCTGGATCCGGTCCGCGCTGAGGGCCTTGTCGAGGTGCGCGTGCGGTTCGGCGGGGGCGGGGAGGAGCAGGCGTCCGTCGAGGTCGAGCGTGTCCGCGTCGTCGGCCGTGAGCGTGCCCGCCGGGGCCACGTCGCTGACGGTGTCGCCGTCGATCGCGACGTCCACGAGGCTCCCGTCCGGCAGCAGCGCGGACCGGAGGAGGGCGACCCGGCGCGGCAGTGACGACTCCATGGGACCCTCTCGATCGTGTGTGACAATGTTGATCGCATCAACATCTCCGATGCTAGGGCGGCCGTGTTTCCCTCCGGTTTCGCGCCGGTTGCCGCCTGTGACGAGATGACGTGCACGGAACGCCAGCCCCTCCCGTCCCCGATCGGAGCGCGATGCCCACCGAACTCACCGACGCCGATCCGGCCTCCGCTCCGCTCCGCTCGGCCGAGCCTCCGTCCGACCGCGTCGTGGACGAGCAGGCCCGCCGGATCGGCGCGCACGTCCGGACACTCCGCCGGGCAGCACGGATGACGCTCGTGCAGCTGGCCGAGCGCACCGGGCTGTCACACCCCTTCCTGAGCCAGGTCGAGCGCGGACACTCCCGCGCGAGCATGGTGTCGCTCGAGAAGATCGCCGGCGCGCTCGACACCACGCAGGTCGCCCTCCTCGCCGCCGGGGCGCCGTCCCGTCAGGAGCCCGACGACCGACGTCCCGAGGTGCTGCGCTCCGGCGAGGGTGCCCGCGGGCCGTTCTCCAGCGGCGAGGCCCGGCTGCTCGTGCACGCCGGCCCGCACGCCTTCGAACCGCTCGAGTGGAAGGGCGACAACACCGAACCCGGCGAGTACTTCGAGCACCACCAGGACGAGTTCGTCACCGTGCTCGCCGGCGACGTCCTGCTCGACCTCCGCGGCCAGGACGTGCTCCGGCTCGGTCCCGGGGACTCGGCGTACTACCGCGGCGGGACCGGGCACCGATGGTGCAGTGCCGACGGCAGCGCGTTCCACATGATCGTCGTCAAGGAGACGCCGCGGTCCGGAGCCGGCGCATGAGCGAGGGCATCAGCAACGGCGCGCTCGGCTCCGTCGTGGCACCGGCGGAGGCCCGACACCGGATGCGCATCGCGGCGCGGCAGCAGGTGGCCGCTGCCGTCGTGACGCTCGACCTCGCCCCACTCGACGCGGTGCCGCTGCCGGCATGGGAGCCCGGCGCCCACATCGACCTGCAGGTCGCGCCCGGCACGGAACGGCAGTACTCGCTCGTCACCACGACGGCCGACGGACACTGGCGTGTGGCGGTCCTCCGTGAGTCGGCCGGTCGTGGCGGATCGGTGGCCGTGCACGACGTGCTCCGCGTCGGCGACGCGGTCATCGTCGGCGGCCCGCGGAACCACTTCGGCTTCGACCCGGGGCGTCCCGCGGTGTTCGTCGCCGGCGGGATCGGGATCACCCCGATCAGCGCGATGATCACCGCAGCCGAGCGGGCCGGCACCCCCTGGGAGCTGCACTACGCCGGGCGGGCCCGCGACCGGATGGCGTTCGCCGACGACCTCGTCGCGGCGCACCCGGACCGCGTCACGCTCGCCGTCGCGGACGAGGGTCGCCGTCTCGACGTCACCGCGCTGCTCGCCGGACGGAGGGACGCCGTCGTCTACTGCTGCGGCCCCCGCGGTCTCATGGACGCGGTCGAGGCCGCCGCCGCGCACTGGCCGGCCGGCAGCGTGCGCGTGGAACGGTTCGAGCCGGCCGCGGACGTCGACGCCCCGGGGGAGGCGTTCGAGGTCGAGCTCACCCTCACCGGCACGACCGTCACCGTCCCCGCCGACCGGACCCTGCTCGAGGTCGCGGAGGACGCCGGAGCGTTCGTGCTGTCGTCCTGCCGGGAGGGCACCTGCGGCACGTGCGAGACGCCCGTCCTCGAGGGGTCGGTCGACCACCGGGACACCGTGCTCAGTCCCGCGGAGCAGGCCGACGACCGCACGATGATGGTCTGCGTCAGCCGCGCGGCGGCGGGGTGCCCGCGCCTGGTGCTGGAGCTCTGACCGCCGGACGGGAGGCCCGGATCCGGACGTGATCCGGGCCTCCCGTCCGGTGCACGGTCGCTTTGTCAGGGGCGCTCGGTGTGGTCGAGCGGGGCGCCGGTGAGCGCCGACAGGCGCTCCAGGCCGGCCTGCTCGACGAGCTGGCGAGCCAGCGGACGGGACCGGGCCACGGCCTCCCGGACGTCGACGCGCGTGACCTCGAAGTCGGCCAGGCTCAGCTCGCCGTCGACCCAGACGTCCTTCACCTCACGGCTGCCCGCGACGAACACGACCGCCTGGAACGGGTCGTGCACGTTCGCGAGGGTCGGGCTCTCGCCGTCGAACACGACGAGGTCGGCACGCTTGCCGGGCTCGAGCGAACCGATCTCGTCGTCCATCCGTAGAGCGCGCGCACCGCCGATCGCGCCCATCTCGAACGCCTCGCGCGCGCTCATCGCGGTTGCCTGCAGGTCACGGATCCGGGCGAGCAGTGCCGCGGTCTTCATCGCCTGCAGGAAGTCCTGCGAGTCGTTCGACGCCGGACCGTCGACACCGATCCCGACCGGGATGCCGAGGGCACGCAGCTCGGCAACCGGGGCGATGCCGCTCGCCAGGATGCCGTTCGCGACCGGGTTGTGCGCGACGCCGACACCGTTCGCCGCGTACGTCTCACGGTCCTCCCGGTCCATCCAGACGCTGTGCGCAGCGATGACCGGGACGCGGAACATGCCCGTCGCCTCGGCGTGCCCGACGACCGTCTTGCCGGTGCGCTGACGGGCGGCGGTGACCTCCTCCCGGACCTCGTGCACGTGCACGTGGATGCCGTGGCCGCCGTCGACCGCGTAGTCGATGTGCTCCTGCCAGGCCCCGTCCGAGTACCGGCCGATCGACGACATCCCCACCCGGAAGGTGCTGTACCGGCTGGCGTCGGCGGCCTCCCGCAGGGCGTCGAACTCCTCGAGGATCGGTGCCGGACCGAAGCCGCGGTCGACGTC
This sequence comes from Curtobacterium sp. MCBD17_021, assembly GCF_003234525.1. NCBI lineage: Bacteria > Bacillati > Actinomycetota > Actinomycetes > Micrococcales > Microbacteriaceae > Curtobacterium > Curtobacterium sp. MCBD17_021. The sequence goes on from NZ_QKTS01000028.1 coordinate 7,186, forward strand.
CCCGCTGCCGAACGACACGACCCCGCGCAGTCCCAGCTCTTCGAGCGCCTGCACGACCCCGGGGGTCGCCGGCTCGCCGGGGATCGGGTCCGAGCAGAACATGTCGTTCGCCGTCGTGACCCCGCTCCGGAGCATCTGGATGCCCTGCAGCATGGTGCCCGCGTACGCCTTGTCCCGCGTCATCACCGGGTTCACGTGCGAGATGAGCGCGTTCAGCCACTCCCACAGCGTGTACTGCGAGCCGATGCCCGTGATGAGTCCCTCGCTGAAGTGTCCGTGCGTGTTCACGAAGCCGGGCGTGACGACGTCGTTCGCCCCGCCGCGGACGGTCGCTTCCGGGTGCGCGGCCGACAGTTCGGCGTAGGTGCCGACCGCGGCGACCCGGTCCCCGTCGAGGAGCACCGCGCCGTCCCGGATCGCGGACGGGGTCTCGGAGGTCTCGGGGGCGGCGGTCAGCACCCACCCGCCACGGATCAGGGTCTGGGTCATGGGGAGAACCTAGGGACCCGGTGTTTCGCGGGTGTTCCCGTCGGGTTTCCCGCCGGTGTTCGTGAACGTCGGCGGAACGCCATGCAGAACGGTCGAAGCGGTGAGAGTCCCGCGGGAAGGAGGTCGTGGCTCGTTGCACCCATGTTCTGAGCGCGAGTCATAGTTGACATGCTGGATGCGAAACGAAGAGTATCGACGCCATGATCAGACCCACAGAACAGAGCCGACGACGAACCCTGACGACGACCGGAGGCGTCGGGCTGGTCACTGCTGCGCTCATCGCTGGGACTGCTGTCCCAGCGATGGCCACGCAGCCGACGCAGAAGGCGCTTCCAGTAGTTCAGGAGCAGCACGTCGCTGGGAACGGTCACGTACCTGGGTCCGCCGCTGCGCAGCGCGGTCGGCAGGTCTTCGAGAGCCTGTTCTTCCTGCAAGGCGGAGAACGCACACGGTTGTTGCTCGAGAACGCCGCCGTCTCCACGCTCACTGACAACGAGATCGAAGCCGTTCTGCACCAGGTCAGCACGCCGACCTCCGTGGTGAAGGTTCGACAGATCGAGAAGGAACTGATCGAGAGCGATCCGGAGTACTTCACGGAGATCGGAGCGGCGGTGCTCTCTGGTGATCCTGTCCGGGTGCAGCGGCAACTGACCGGGGCCTACGACGAGATGTTGCGGACGCCGACGATGGCGCAGGCGGTCAAGTCGCTCGAGGCAGAGACCACACATGTCCCGGGGGAAGTCGGAACGGACTGCGGCGTCGCCGTCGTCGTGGCACTCGGAGCTGTCATCGCAGTGACTGCGGTCGCGGCGGTGAACTACGCTCTCGCAGCCAACATCGCTCTCGGATTCAACGTCGCCGCCGGTGTGAACGTGGCTTACCAAAACAACGCGGTGAGGACCAAGTCGGCGGCCAACGCAGGCACCAGTGCCCGGTTCTCGGATGGAATCGTGGCAGCGGTCATCGAGCAGTTCGGCCATTGAGTTGCCACAACTGACATGGGTGGGGGGACGATCGGTCCTGGTCTCGCGGGTGGCCGTCGTCATGGCGAGCATCGTGGGGCTGACGCTTGCCTTCTACGTGATGCAAGGAGCGGTGAGCTTCACGCCGGCTGTGGTGCCTCCGGCCCGGAACGAAATCGCCCATGTGACTCGGCAGATCGCGCCGCAAGGCTGGGCGTTCTTCACGAAGGATGCCCAGAGCGCTTACATCGTCCCCTTCGAGGTGTCCGGAGGAAGGCTCATCGATCAATCGGTCGCCGTCGGTGCGTCCGCGAACTGGGCCTTTGGCTTCAACCGCGCAGGCCGGTCACAGGGAGCTGAGATCGCGACCTTCCTCCACGGCGTCGGACAACGAACATGGACGAACTGTGGGACCGAACGAGATTGCGATGCGATGGCAGATGACGCGAACCCACTGCGGGTGAAGAACCCGCACAAGGAGCCGACGCTCTGCGGTGAGGTCCTCCTCGTTGCGGAGAAGCCCGTTCCCTGGGAGTGGCGGAATATGCGGGCGAGGCCACTGCCCCAAGAGGCTGTCCTGCTGGATGTCGTATGCTGACCCGCCCCGGGCGGTACTGGCTCAGGCGGACACTGCGGCTACCGGAGCCGTGGACCGCGACCCTCGGTGCGGCGCGGAGTCTGCTCTTTCTGAGCGCGGGACTGACGTACTTGCTCACTCCGACCACAGTCCTCTTCACCCCGGTCGACGGGGCGTTGCCCGCTCGTTGCGCTGCCAGCGTGCAGTGGATGGCCTGGCCGTGTTGGGTCCCGGAAGGAGCCGTCTCTGGTGGGCAGGTGGCTGCCGGGGTGCTGTGTCTCATCGCTGCATCTGGTTGGTTCCCAGCGCTGAGTGCGGTACCGATGGCCGCACTCCTCATCGCGCTGCCGCTGACAAGTGCGGCACCTGACGGCGGAGACCAGCTCGCGGGGATCCTGGGGTTACTGCTGCTGCCGGTGAGTCTCACCGACTGGCGGCGGACCTCGTGGACGGCATCACAGCCTGACCGCGCTCGGGGTGCGCGCCTCTTCGTCGCGTACTTCGTCCTCGCGCTCGCGAAGCTGCAGATCGCGGTTGTCTACCTCGTCGCCTGTCTGGGGAAGTTCAGCAGTCCAGAGTGGGCGAACGGCACTGCCCTCTTCTACTGGGTCCGGAACAACGTGTTCGGGGCGCCGCCGCTCCTCCGGCCGGTGGCGGAATGGGTGACGATGCGCCCAGTGCTGGTCGCCGCTTCGTCCTGGGGAACGCTCGTGCTGGAGTTCAGTCTCGCGATCGCCGTGTTCCTGCCGACCCCGTTCCGGTTGCGGTTCCTGCTGCCGGTCGCACTCCTGTTCCATCTCGCCATCTGGCTGGTGCTCGGCGTGTCGAGCTTCGCGTTCGTGATGGGTGCCGCGCTGCTGATCTTGGTCGTCCCGGTCGGATGGTCACTCGTTCCACCGAAGGTCTTCCGGATCCGCTCGGAAGAAAAAGAGGAGACACCGGCATGACCGAGACGACGAACGGACCCGCCTGGATGAAGGCGCTCGGCGCTTTCCTCCTGCTCAGCTTCGGTGGCATGGTCGCCCTCATGGTCTTCCTCGTCCGTGAGATCGGAATCAGTCCCGCGACGTTGACGATGCTCCCCGCCGTGCTCGTACTCGGTGCCGGCTTCGTCCTTGTCACCGCCTCCGTGCGCGTGGACGTCACTGACAGCGTCGACATTCGGTTCTTCCCCCTATGGCGTCGTCAGCTCGAGTACTCCGAGCTGGAATCCGTCAGGGTCGAAGAACAGAGCTGGTTCCGGTTCGGCGGTGTCGGCCTGCGGTGGAAGGGCGCCGCGACGGGGCTCATCCTCGGGAACCGGCCGGCAGTCGTCCTGCGGACCCGGAGGGATCACGAATACGTGGTGCAGTGCAGTCATCCGGAGCGTGTTGCCGAACACATCCGAGCCCGTCTGGTCGCGCGCTGAGGATCGATCGAGCCGGGGCGAGGATCTCGGTCCTGCCGCTCGGCGCTGTGGAAGACGACCCCTCGTCTCACTGCTGAGAATGGTCGGCAAGCTGTCTCAGCGATGAGACGAAGCCGCGGGATGACGACGAGGTCCCTGTTCGACACCGTCCCGAAACACCGCCCTGCTACAAACGCTGCATGCTCACCGTCACCGGCGCACACCGTGTCCTCGTCGACCCGCGTACCGAGCGTGACGGCGACGTCGTGGTCGACGACGGCAGTGCGGTCGCGACGACCCTCGACGCCTCGGGATGTGTCGTCACCGCCGGCCTCGTCAACGCGCACCACCACCTGCTGCAGACCGCGTTCCGGACTCTTCCCGGGACCCGTGGTGTGCCGATGGCGGACTGGCTGCCCACGATGGCCGGCGCGTACGGCCGGGTGGGCCACGACCCGGAGCTCTACGGACTCGCCGCTGCCGTCGGGGCCGCGGAGGGCCTCCTGTCCGGGGTCACCACCGTCGCCGACCACCACCTCAACTGGCCGACGGACGCGACGGCGGAGGACACGGTCGCGCTCGCCGCGGCCACGGTGGACGCCGTCCGCGGGCTCGGCGGGCGGCTGGTGTTCGTCCGGGGGAGCGCCCGGGACGACCCCGACCGTGCGGCCGCGTCGGCGGACGCGATCGTCACCGGACTGCTCCACGAGGACGCGGTCGGTGGCGTGGACCCCGACGGACGACTGCAGATCGCGGTCGGTCCGGCGGGCGTGCACTCCGACGGCGAGGCGACGTTCCGTGCGCTCGGCGAGGTCGCTGCTCAGCACGGTCTCCGTCGTCGCACCCAGGCCAACGAGCAGGTCGACACCGTCATCGCCCTCGAGCGGTACGGGCGACGACCGCTCGACCTGCTCGAGGCGTGGGGCTGGCTCGCGCCCGACGTGACGATCGCCCACCTGTGCGACGTCACCGACGACGAGATCGCCCGCCTCGCGGCCGCCGGGGTCACGGCCACACACGCGCCGGGATGCGACGTGCCGATGGGGTGGGGGATCGCGCCGGTCGCTCGGCTCCTCGCCGCGGGCGTCCCGGTCGGCCTGGGCACCAGCGGTGGCGGCAGCAACGACGCCGGGCACCTGCTCGCGGACGCCCGCCTGGGGATGCAGGTCTCCGCGCTCGTCGGTCCGCAGCTGCCCGCGCGTCAGGTGCTCGGCATGGTGACCGAGGGCTCGGCCGTCGGTCTCGGACGGCCGGAGCTCGGGCACCTCGGCGTCGGATCGGCCGGGGACCTCTGCGTCTGGGACGTCTCCGGGGTCGCGGACGCCGGGGTCGCCGACCCGGTCGCGGGCCTCCTCTGGGCGTCCCCGGGGCGACGGCCCCGGCACGTCGTGGTCGGTGGCCGCGTGGTGGTCCGGGACGGGAGGCTCGTCTCGGCGGACGAGGGCGAGCTGGCGGCCCGCCTCCGGGAGCGCTTGGCGCGGACACCCGCCTGAGGCGCGGAGTCGGCCTCGTTCAGTGCGGCAGGGCGACCGACGACTGGATCACCCGGATGGTGACGGCGAGGGTGCCGGTCGCCAGGAGCCCCGAGCCGAGTGGCCCGGACGTGTCGGTGCCGAGCAGGGGGAGCCGTCGGAGGGCGTCGCGGGCCGGCGGCTCCAGGTGCGCGAGCTGCCACGCGACCTCGTCGTCGTCCGTGCCCGGGCTGCCGAGGGCGGCGGCGCGGACCGCGTACGCCGCTGCCCCCAGCGCATGCACTCCCATGTGCGCGACGCCGGACGCCTGTCCCGCGGCGAAGGCTGCCGCCCTCGCTGCCGGATCCCGGACGGGGGCGGCCGCGCGGCCCGTCTCGAACCGGCGGCGGATCATGTCGGCCGCGTCGACCTCCCCGCGACTGAACGCCCGCGTCCGCGCGATGCCGTCTCGAGGGCGGGTGTCGTCCGGTGCCACGGCTCCGAACAGGGGGAGCACCCGTTCGGCGCAGTCCGCCGCCCAGGCGGCGAGGAGTCGACGGTCGCCGAGGTCGAGCGTCTGCGCTGAGGCCATGAGGGCACCCTGGCACAGGTCGCGTCCGGTCGGTCCTCCCGTGGTTCCACAATTCGCGCATCTCGGTGGGTGAGGTGCATGGATTCGGGAACCGGGAGGGGCGGTGGCGGTGTGTCGTGGACCCGGGGCGTGCTCGGGTGGGGACGCGAGGACGCCGCCCCGCGGGTGCGGGGCGGCGTCCTGGGGGTGGTGCTGCGCGTCGGGTGGACGCCGGGGGGTTACTTGATCTGGGCGGTGATGGTGGCGGTGCCGACGAGCAGGCCGCGCTTGACGGCGTCCGTCTTGAAGGTCTGGTTCAGCAGGTCCGCGGCGTCCTGGGAGATGTGGA
>NZ_QKTS01000029.1:0-5571 GCF_003234525.1 Curtobacterium sp. MCBD17_021
GAGTGGGGAGTGCGTCTGGTCCTTGAGAACTCAACAGCGTGCACATTGTCAATGCCAATTTTATTGACCCCGTGCCTGGTCGGTTTCGGCTGATCGGGTGTGGAGCAATTCCTTTTGGATTGAAGATTGTCAGTAGACAGTCAACAGTCAAGATCAACTCGCTGACACTTCGGTGTTGGTTGTAATTTTTTACGGAGAGTTTGATCCTGGCTCAGGACGAACGCTGGCGGCGTGCTTAACACATGCAAGTCGAACGATGATGCCCAGCTTGCTGGGCGGATTAGTGGCGAACGGGTGAGTAACACGTGAGTAACCTGCCCCTGACTCTGGGATAAGCGTTGGAAACGACGTCTAATACTGGATATGACTACTGGTCGCATGGCCTGGTGGTGGAAAGATTTTTTGGTTGGGGATGGACTCGCGGCCTATCAGCTTGTTGGTGAGGTAATGGCTCACCAAGGCGACGACGGGTAGCCGGCCTGAGAGGGTGACCGGCCACACTGGGACTGAGACACGGCCCAGACTCCTACGGGAGGCAGCAGTGGGGAATATTGCACAATGGGCGAAAGCCTGATGCAGCAACGCCGCGTGAGGGATGACGGCCTTCGGGTTGTAAACCTCTTTTAGTAGGGAAGAAGCGAAAGTGACGGTACCTGCAGAAAAAGCACCGGCTAACTACGTGCCAGCAGCCGCGGTAATACGTAGGGTGCAAGCGTTGTCCGGAATTATTGGGCGTAAAGAGCTCGTAGGCGGTTTGTCGCGTCTGCTGTGAAATCCCGAGGCTCAACCTCGGGCTTGCAGTGGGTACGGGCAGACTAGAGTGCGGTAGGGGAGATTGGAATTCCTGGTGTAGCGGTGGAATGCGCAGATATCAGGAGGAACACCGATGGCGAAGGCAGATCTCTGGGCCGTAACTGACGCTGAGGAGCGAAAGCATGGGGAGCGAACAGGATTAGATACCCTGGTAGTCCATGCCGTAAACGTTGGGCGCTAGATGTAGGGACCTTTCCACGGTTTCTGTGTCGTAGCTAACGCATTAAGCGCCCCGCCTGGGGAGTACGGCCGCAAGGCTAAAACTCAAAGGAATTGACGGGGGCCCGCACAAGCGGCGGAGCATGCGGATTAATTCGATGCAACGCGAAGAACCTTACCAAGGCTTGACATACACCGGAAACGGCCAGAGATGGTCGCCCCCTTGTGGTCGGTGTACAGGTGGTGCATGGTTGTCGTCAGCTCGTGTCGTGAGATGTTGGGTTAAGTCCCGCAACGAGCGCAACCCTCGTTCTATGTTGCCAGCGGGTTATGCCGGGGACTCATAGGAGACTGCCGGGGTCAACTCGGAGGAAGGTGGGGATGACGTCAAATCATCATGCCCCTTATGTCTTGGGCTTCACGCATGCTACAATGGCCGGTACAAAGGGCTGCGATACCGTAAGGTGGAGCGAATCCCAAAAAGCCGGTCTCAGTTCGGATTGAGGTCTGCAACTCGACCTCATGAAGTCGGAGTCGCTAGTAATCGCAGATCAGCAACGCTGCGGTGAATACGTTCCCGGGCCTTGTACACACCGCCCGTCAAGTCATGAAAGTCGGTAACACCCGAAGCCGGTGGCCTAACCCTTGTGGAAGGAGCCGTCGAAGGTGGGATCGGTGATTAGGACTAAGTCGTAACAAGGTAGCCGTACCGGAAGGTGCGGCTGGATCACCTCCTTTCTAAGGAGCATCTGGTCAGTGCTGCTCACCGTGTGGTGGGTTGGTTGCTGGTCCAGGCGCCCGGTTCGGACCGAACGTGTCCGACGGGTAGCTCATGGGTGGAACATTGACAGTGCAGTCGGGAGCGCGTCTTCCGGTCTCAGTACGTCCCGCTTGCGGGGTTGGAACGGGTCGGGTGGGAGCGGGTCGGCTGGTGCACGTTGTTGGGTCCTGAGGGACCAGGCTTCCTGGCCACGGTGGGTCACTTTCGGGTGGTTCGGTGGTTGGGGGTTGGGCCGGAAGGTCCTTCGGTGGGCCGCATGATGTCAGACCGGTTGGTCTGGGGGAGTGTGGTGCCGATCGTATGTTGAGAACTACACAGTGGACGCGAGCATCTTTAGATTCGCGTCATCCGAGACCGGTTGGTTGCCCTTGTGGTGATCGGCGTGGTGTTGGTGTGGCGTTGGATCGCAATTTTAATCTTTGTGGTCAAGTTTCTAAGAGCAAACGGTGGATGCCTTGGCATCTGGAGCCGAAGAAGGACGTAGAAATCTGCGATAAGCCTCGGGGAGCTGATAATCGAGCTGTGATCCGAGGATTTCCGAATGGGGAAACCCCGCCAGGCGACTTGTCGACCTGGTGACTCCCGCCTGAATATATAGGGCGGGTAGAGGGAACGTGGGGAAGTGAAACATCTCAGTACCCACAGGAAGAGAAAACAACATGTGATTCCGTGAGTAGTGGCGAGCGAAAACGGATGAGGCTAAACCGATCATGTGTGATAGCCGGCGGGCGTTGCATGGTCGGGGTTGTGGGACACGTCGCTCAGTTCTGCCGGACTGGGGCGGTTACAGCGCATCATAGTCGAACCGGTTTGAAAGCCGGGCCGTAGTGGGTGCCAGCCCCGTAGACGAAATGGTGTTATGGCCGGATGTGTATCCCAAGTAGCACGGGGCCCGAGAAATCCCGTGTGAATCTGTCAGGACCACCTGATAAGCCTAAATACTCCCAGATGACCGATAGCGGACAAGTACCGTGAGGGAAAGGTGAAAAGTACCCCGGGAGGGGAGTGAAATAGTACCTGAAACCGTTTGCTTACAAACCGTCGGAGCCTCCTTGTAGGGGTGACGGCGTGCCTTTTGAAGAATGAGCCTGCGAGTTAGCGATATGTGGCGAGGTTAACCCGTGTGGGGTAGCCGTAGCGAAAGCGAGTCTGAATAGGGCGATTTCAGTCGCATGTCCTAGACCCGAAGCGAAGTGATCTATCCATGGCCAGGTTGAAGCGACGGTAAGACGTCGTGGAGGACCGAACCCACTTCAGTTGAAAATGGAGGGGATGAGCTGTGGATAGGGGTGAAAGGCCAATCAAACTTCGTGATAGCTGGTTCTCTCCGAAATGCATTTAGGTGCAGCGTTGCGTGTTTCTCGCCGGAGGTAGAGCTACTGGATGGCCGATGGGCCTCAACAGGTTACTGACGTCAGCCAAACTCCGAATGCCGGTGAGTGAGAGCGCAGCAGTGAGACGGTGGGGGATAAGCTTCATCGTCGAGAGGGAAACAACCCAGACTACCAACTAAGGCCCCTAAGCGTGTGCTAAGTGGGAAAGGATGTGGAGTTGCACAGACAACCAGGAGGTTGGCTTAGAAGCAGCCACCCTTGAAAGAGTGCGTAATAGCTCACTGGTCAAGTGATTCCGCGCCGACAATGTAACGGGGCTCAAGCACACCGCCGAAGTTGTAGATTTCGCACACTAGACAAGCCTTCGTGGTTCAGTCGTGCGGAGTGGTAGGAGAGCGTCGTGTGGCGAGTGAAGCGGCGGAGTGATCCAGCCGTGGACGCCACACGAGTGAGAATGCAGGCATGAGTAGCGAAAGACGGGTGAGAAACCCGTCCTCCGAAAGACCAAGGGTTCCAGGGCCAGGTTAATCCGCCCTGGGTAAGTCGGGACCTAAGGCGAGGCCGACAGGCGTAGTCGATGGACAACGGGTTGATATTCCCGTACCGGCGAACAACCGCCCAAGCTAATCCAGTGGTGCTAAGAGTCCTAACCCGGACGTACCGGATCCCTTCGGGGTGATGGTCGCCGGTCTAACGCTCGACCCCATGCTGGTGCGGTTAGCGTATGAACAGGTGTGACGCAGGAAGGTAGCTGAGCCAGGCGATGGTATCCGTAAGGTGAACCTGGTGTAAGGATGTAGGGCTGACGATAGGCAAATCCGTCGTCTGTATGCCTGAGACCCGACGCGTACCCGTAAGGGGAAATCAGTGATCCTATGCTGCCGAGAAAAGCATCGACGCGAGGTTGCAGCCGCCCGTACCCGAAACCGACTCAGGTGGTCAGGTAGAGAATACCAAGGAGATCGAGATAATCGTGGTTAAGGAACTCGGCAAAATGCCCCCGTAACTTCGGGAGAAGGGGGGCCGGACACGTGACCGGATTCACTCCGTGAGCGTTGAAGGCCGCAGAGACCAGTGGGAAGCGACTGTTTACTAAAAACACAGGTCCGTGCGAAGTCGCAAGACGATGTATACGGACTGACGCCTGCCCGGTGCTGGAAGGTTAAGAGGAAGGGTCAGCCTCACGGCGAAGCTCTGAATTTAAGCCCCAGTAAACGGCGGTGGTAACTATAACCATCCTAAGGTAGCGAAATTCCTTGTCGGGTAAGTTCCGACCTGCACGAATGGCGTAACGACTTCCCAGCTGTCTCAACCGCGAACTCGGCGAAATTGCACTACGAGTAAAGATGCTCGTTACGCGCAGCAGGACGGAAAGACCCCGTGACCTTTACTACAGTTTGGTATTGGTGTTCGGAGTGGCTTGTGTAGGATAGGTGGGAGACTGTGAAGCGGGCACGCTAGTGTTCGTGGAGTCATTGTTGAAATACCACTCTGGTCACTTTGGATGTCTAACGTAGGACCCTGATCGGGTTCATGGACAGTGCCTGATGGGTAGTTTAACTGGGGCGGTTGCCTCCCAAAGAGTAACGGAGGCGCCCAAAGGTTCCCTCAACCTGGTTGGCAATCAGGTGGCGAGTGTAAGTGCACAAGGGAGCTTGACTGTGAGACTGACAGGTCGAGCAGGGACGAAAGTCGGGACTAGTGATCCGGCAGTGGCTTGTGGAAGCGCTGTCGCTCAACGGATAAAAGGTACCTCGGGGATAACAGGCTGATCTTGCCCAAGAGTCCATATCGACGGCATGGTTTGGCACCTCGATGTCGGCTCGTCGCATCCTGGGGCTGGAGTAGGTCCCAAGGGTTGGGCTGTTCGCCCATTAAAGCGGTACGCGAGCTGGGTTTAGAACGTCGTGAGACAGTTCGGTCCCTATCCGCTGCGCGCGTTGGAAATTTGAGAAGATCTATCCCTAGTACGAGAGGACCGGGATGGACGAACCTCTGGTGTGTCAGTTGTTCTGCCAAGGGCACCGCTGATTAGCTACGTTCGGACCGGATAACCGCTGAAAGCATCTAAGCGGGAAGCCGTCTTCGAGATGAGATTTCCATGCACCTTGAGTGTGAGAGGCTCCCAGCAGACTACTGGGTTGATAGGCCGGATGTGGAAGCGGGGACTAACGACCCGTGGAGCTGACCGGTACTAATAAGCCGAAGACTTGACACACACTTTTTTCCCACACTTCGGTGTGGGGCTCGCGTCCACTTTGTGGTTCCCGACAGACGATCGGGAACAACTGAAACTGAACACCGCGCATGCGCGGAACTGTTTCGAACCTTCCCTGGTAGAAGTGTCGAACGTGTTCCGGTGGTCATAGCGAGAGGGAAACGCCCGGTCACATTCCGAACCCGGAAGCTAAGCCTCTCAGCGCCGATGGTACTGCAAGGGGGACCTTGTGGGAGAGTAGGACGCCGCCGGACTCCTTTTCACAA
>NZ_QKTS01000003.1:0-293267 GCF_003234525.1 Curtobacterium sp. MCBD17_021
GAATTGCTCCACACCCGATCAGCCGAAACCGACCAGGCACGGGGTCAATAAAATTGGCATTGACAATGTGCACGCTGTTGAGTTCTCAAGGACCAGACGCACTCCCCACTCGACATCATCACGATGTCTCGCCAGAGAGGCTGTCGTTCTCGAACCCACCGCGAGGACGACACGAGGCCGTCGTTTTCGATCGGTGGGTGGTTGCTGGAGGCGGACCCCGTCCGGACTGCGTTGACCGGGTGCTTGACCCGGTGACCGTCTCGGCCGTTCCGTTCCGCCTCAGCGGCAACGAGTGATTACTCTACACACGCTCCCGGAGGCTGCCAACCGAGATCGATCCCGGGCGTGTCGGTCCGGAACCGGGAGGTGCCGGGGTCGGCACGAGACGGACGGAGGCCCGACACCTGCGACGGTGTCGGGCCTCCAGGTCGGGCGTCCGCGAGGTCAGTGACGAGCGATGACCGGGTTGCGGAGCGAGCCGATGCCGGAGATCGTGACCTCCACCACCTCGCCGTCGCGGATCGCGCCGACGCCCGCCGGGGTGCCGGTCAGGATGACGTCGCCCGGGAGCAGGGTCCAGATCGACGAGATGAACTCGATGAGCGTCGGGATGTCGTGCACCATCTCGTTCGTGGACGCGGCCTGACGGAGGTCGCCGTCCACGCGCGTCTCGATGCGGATGTCCGACGGGTCGATCTCGGTCTCGATGACCGGGCCGAGCGGGCAGAACGTGTCGAAGCCCTTGGCGCGGGCCCACTGGCCGTCGCGCGCCTGCAGGTCACGGGCGGTCACGTCGTTCGCGATCGTGTACCCGAGGATGACGCTCGCGAAGTCCTCCTTCGTGACGTTCTTGGCCAGCGAACCGATCACGATGGCGAGCTCGCCCTCGTGGTCGACGCGGCCGATGTCGGCGGGCAGGCGGATCGGGTCCTCGGGACCGATGACCGACGTGTTCGGCTTGAGGAACACCACCGGGTCGTCGGCCGTGCGCTCGTCCATCTCCGAGACGTGCTCGGCGTAGTTGAGCCCGACGCCGATGACCTTCGAGCGTGGGATGACCGGGGCGAGCAGCTTCGCGTCCGACAGGGACACCCGCTCCCCCGTCGTCTCGAAGCCCTGGTACATCGGGTCGCCGGCGAGCACCACCAGTGCGCGCTCGTCGAGGATGCCGTAACGGGGGTCCTCCCCCTCGGTGCTGAACCGTGCGATCTTCACGGGTCGACCCTACTCAGCGCTCGGGGTGGTCGGCTCCGTGAGCTGGACCATCCAGCCGTGCGGGTCGGGACGGCGGCCGTACTGGATGTCCGTCAGTTCCTCGCGCAGGGACATCGTCAGTTCTCCGGCCCCGGTCGTCGGCGAGCCGATGGTGAAGCCGTCGCCGCGCAGTTCCGCGATCGGGGTGACGACCGCGGCGGTGCCACACGCGAATGCCTCGGTGATGGTGCCGTCAGCGACACCGTCGCGCCACTCGCTCAGGGCGACGGGTCGACGTTCCACCCGCAGGCCACGGTCGACCGCCAGCTGCAGGATCGAGTCGCGCGTGATGCCTTCGAGGATGGAGTCGGAGTCGGGGGTGACCAGCGTGCCGTCGGAACGGACGAGGACCACGTTCATGCCGCCGAGCTCCTCGAGGTACTCGCCCTTCTCGGAGTCCAGGAACATCACCTGCTGGCACCCGTGCTCGTACGCCTCCTGCTGGGGCAGCAGCGAGGCCGCGTAGTTGCCGCCGGTCTTCGCCGCACCGGTTCCGCCGCGAGCGGCACGTGCGTACTGGGTCGAGAGCCAGATGGACACCGGCTTCGGCCCCGAGGTGAAGTAGGCGCCCGCCGGGCTCGCGATGCAGTGGTACTGCACGGCGTGTGCGGCGCGGACCCCCAGGAAGGCCTCGGTCGCGATCATGAACGGGCGCAGGTACAGGCTCGTCTCCGGTGCCGACGGCACCCAGGCCTCGTCCGCGCGGACCAGCTGCCGGACCGACTCGACGAAGACCGACTCGGGCAGCTCCGGGAGCGCGAGCCGTCGCGCCGAACGGGCGAACCGGCGCGCGTTCGCGTCCGGGCGGAACGACCACACCGAGCCGTCGGCGTGCCGGTAGGCCTTCATGCCCTCGAAGATCTCCTGCGCGTAGTGCAGGACGCTCGCGCTGGGGTCGAGGGAGAGCGGGCCGTACGCGTGGATCGACGCGTCGTGCCAGCCGTCGTCGATGGTCCACTCGACGGTGGCCATGTGGTCGGTGAAGTGCTTGCCGAAGCCGGGATCGGCGAGGATCTCCTCACGCTCCGCCGCCGCGCGGCGCTCGGCGGACGGGGTGGTCGCGAAGTCGAGGGCGAAGTCGGTGTCGCCGTCGTCGGGGGTGCTGTCGGGGATGCTGTCGCTGCTCATGGGGATGGCTCCTGTCAGGCCGTGGTGGTGCGCGCGGTGACCGCCGCGACGATGGCGTCGCCGATCTCGGCCGTCGACCGCCGTGTGGTGCCCCGGTCGGCGAGGTCGGCCTCGACCGCCTGCGTCACCGCTGCCGCCAGGTCCGCGCGACCGATGTGGTCGAGCAGGAGGGCGACGGACAGGACCGCTGCGGTGGGGTCGGCCAGCTGCTGACCGGCGATGTCCGGGGCTGATCCGTGGACCGGTTCGAACATGCTCGGGAAGGTGCCGTCCGGGTTGATGTTGCCCGATGCCGCCAGACCGATGCCGCCGCTGATCGCCCCGGCGAGGTCGGTGATGATGTCGCCGAAGAGGTTGTCGGTCACGATGACGTCGAACCGCGACGGCTCGCGCACCATGTGGATCATGACGGCGTCGACGTGCTGGTAGTCGACCGTGACCTCCGGGTACTCCTGCCCCACCGCGGACACGGTGCGCTGCCAGAGCGACCCGGCGTACACGAGGACGTTGCTCTTGTGCACCAGGGTCAGGTGCTTCCGCGGGCGGCGCGACGCCAGGTCGAACGCGTACCGCACCACACGCTCCACACCGTGCGCGGTGTTGAGCGAGACCTCGGTGGCGATCTCGTGCGGCGTCCCCACGCGGATCGCGCCGCCGTTGCCGACGTACGGGCCCTCGGTGCCTTCGCGGACGACGACGAAGTCCACGTCCCCGGGTGCGGCGAGCGGTGACGCGACGGCGTCGTGCACCGTCGTCGGCCGGAGGTTGACGTAGTGGTCGAACGCGAACCGCAGCTTCAGCAGCAGCCCTCGCTCGATGATCCCGCCGGCGAGCCGCGGGTCCCGCGGGTCACCGCCGACGGCTCCGAGGAGGATCGCGTCGTGCTCGGCGATCGCCGCCATGTCGTCCTCGGTGAGGATGTCCCCGGTCTCGAGGAAGCGGGTCGCGCCCAACGAGAAGGCGGTCTCCTGCACGTCGAGCTCCGCACCGGCCACGGCGTGCAGGACCTTGAGCGCCTCGTCGACCACCTCGGGACCGATGCCGTCCCCGCGGATGACCGCCAGCTTGAGCGTCTGCGACATGGGTCTCCTAGAGCGTGATGTCGATCTCGCGGAGCGACGCCGCGTCGATCGTCGACCGGACGTGTTCGAGCACCTCGTCCGGTACGGGCGAGTCGACGGTGAGCACGCTGAGTGCTTCGCCGCCGGCCGACTGGCGGGCGATCTGCATGGCGGCGATGTTGATGCCCGCGTCACCGAACTCCTTGCCGTACACCGCGACGATGCCGGGTCGGTCGGTGTAGGCCATGACCACGTGGTGCTTGTCGAGCGCGACCTCGACGTCGTAGCCGTTGATCTCGACGAGCTTCTCGACCTGCTTGGGGCCGGTCAGGGTGCCGGAGACGCTGATCGCCGGGCCGTCGGACTGCGCACCGCGGATCGTGAGGAGGTTGCGGTACTCGGGGCTGTCGCCGTCCGTGATGAGTCGGACCGTGACACCGCGCTGCTCAGCGATGAGCGGCGCGTTCACGTAGGACACCTGGTCGCTGACGACGTCGGTGAACACGCCCTTGAGCGCGGCCAGCTTCAGCACGCTGACGTCGTAGCCGGCGAGCTCGCCGTGCACCTCGACGTCGATGCTCGTGACGGGCGAGGTCGCCATCGCGGTGAACACCTGACCGAGCTTCTCGACCAGCGGGATGCCCGGGCGGACGTACGGGTCGATGACGCCGCCGGCGACGTTGACCGCGTCGGGAACGAGCTCGCCGCCGAGCGCCAGGCGTACCGACTTCGCGACGGCCACACCCGCCTTCTCCTGCGCTTCGTCGGTGGAGGCACCGAGGTGCGGTGTCACGACCACGTTCGGCAGCGACACGAGCGGCGAGTCCTTCGGCGGCTCGGAGACGAAGACGTCGAGCCCGGCACCGGCGATGGTGTCCGACGTCAGTGCGCGGTACAGCGCGTCCTCGTCGATGAGCCCACCACGGGCGACGTTGACGACGAACGCGGTCGGCTTCATGAGCGCGAACTGCTCGTCGGAGATCATGCCGACCGTCTCCGGCGTCTTCGGCATGTGGATGGTGGTGAAGTCCGCGCGGCGGAGCAGGTCCTCGAGCGAGACGAGCTCGACCCCGAGCTGCTGCGCGCGGGCCGTCGTGACGTACGGGTCGTAGGCGATGACCGAGACGCCGAAGGCCTGCAGGCGCTGCGTGATGAGCGCGCCGATGCGGCCGAGGCCGATGATGCCGACGGTCTTCTCGTACAGCTCGACGCCCGTGTAGGACGACCGCTTCCAGGCACCGGCCGCGAGCGACGCGTGCGCCGCCGGGATGTGCCGCGCGAGCGACAGGATGTGACCGACGGTCAGCTCCGCCGCCGAGATGATGTTCGACGTCGGCGCGTTGACGACCATGACGCCGGCGGTGGTCGCCGCCTTGATGTCGACGTTGTCGAGCCCGACGCCGGCACGGGCGATGACCTGCAGTTGCGGCGCCGCGGCGATCGCCTCGGCGTCGACCTTCGTCGCGGAGCGGACGAGGATCGCGTGCGCGTCGGACAGCGCGGAGAGCAGGGCGGGACGGTCGGTACCGTCCACGTTCCTGATCTCGAAGTCGGGCCCGAGGGCGTCGACGGTGGCGGGCGAGAGTTCTTCGGCGATCAGGACGACCGGCTTCGACACGACTGCTGTTCCTCACACGAGACGGGTGGTGTACCACCACCCTACCGACGCGACCGGGTCGTTACGACGCGGCCGTCGTCGCCGAGAGACCGGTGGGGTTCCGGGTCAGAAGTCGAGCAGGCGCGGCACGAAGAGCTGCAGGTCGAGCCAGAGTGCCCCGGCGGCCGCGAACGCGAGCAGCAACACCACCGCCGTCATGGCCAGCGTCGCCCGGCGGGTCACCCACCACGCGACCGCGAACGCCACCGGCGCGATCGCGATGTCGAGGACGAGCCAGACCCACGGCACGGCGCGTCGGAGCGACTCGCCGCCGGAGGAGGTCTCGATGAAGACGTTGAACTCGTGCACCGAGCGCGACACCGTCACGAGGTTGCCGACACTCTGCACGGTCATGTAGGCGAACAGCACCGCGAAGACCACCCAGACCGCGATCCGGCCGACGAGTTCGGACCGGGAGCGTGCCCCCCGGTCGGACCGGCCACCGATCGCGGTCATCCGAAGCTCCGGGTCATGAGGAACGGCCAGGGGAAGAGCAGGACCGCGCCGAGCAGCATCCAGAGCAGACGCGTGCGGGTACTGCGACCGCGCGCGGCCCAGAGCACGACCGCGAACCAGAGTGCGGGGGCGACGATCGACAGGAAGCGCAGGACCTCGACGTACCCACTCAGCACGGCGTCGACGCCGGAGACGTACGTGGTCGACGCGGTGAGCAGCCACGCCACGGTGTAGAGCAGGTACAGCCCGCCGAAGACCCCGAACCCGACGAGTGCACCGGACGTCTCCGGGGCGTCCGGGTCGCGGTCGTCGCGCTCCTTGACGGCGATGGGGTTGTGCGCGGCGTCCACGTGCGTCGCGTCGTCCGCGCCACCCCACGACAGCGCGTCGTCGTCGTCGGGTTCCCGTGCCTCCGTCATGCCGTCGAGTCTACGAGGGTCACCGGTCATGCCTGGGCGGGCTGTGTCTCGAGGACCTCGGCCACGACGTCCCGGACGGCCGGGAACAGCGGGTGCCCTTCCATGAGACCGGTGAGGATCTCGGTGAGCGCGTGCGCGGTGGCACCGGAGCGGAGCAGCGCATGCAGCTCGATCGACTCGGGGTCGTCCTGGTCGTCGAACTCGAGCGCGACCCGGACCGCGCCGATCAGGTGCTCGACGGGCAGCCCGCGTTCGGCGAGCTGCGCGGCGGGACCGACGAACCGCTCGCGGCGACCGAGCTTGCGGAGCGGGTTCCGACCGACGCGCAGCGTCGTGTCCGGCAGGAGCGGGTTCGCGATGCGGGTGAGGTTCGCGGCGACGTAGCGGGCGTGCTCCGCCGGGTCGAAGCCGTGCTTCGCGACGAGGAGCGCGGTGGTCTCCGCCAGGACCCCGTCGACCTCCGCCCGCACGTCCGGGTCCTGGAGGGCCTCCCGGATGAGGCGGATGCCACGGACCCACCCGTGGTAGGCGGCCGCGCCGTGCGCGGTGTTGACCGTGTAGAGCTTGCGCTCCACGAACGGCTGCAGGTCGTCCACCCAGGTGACGCCGTCGATGACGGGAGGCTCGGTGTCGGTCCCGACGAACGGCGTGCGTTCGATGACCCACTCGTAGAACGGCTCGAGGACGACGTCGAGGCCGCCGGACTGACCGAGGACACCGGACTGGTCCGGGACGATCCGGTCGATGGCGCAGTTCGCGAAGACCGCCGCGATGTCGCGGTCCTCGAGGATCGGGGCACGCCGGATGCTCGCGTGCAGCGAGTCGGTGGCGTTGAAGGCGTTCTCGCACGCGACGATCGTCACCTCGCCCCGGTCGAGCGGTCGGGCAGCGAGGCCCTCGGCGATGAGCGGCGCGACGAGCGGCAGGGTGCGCGCCCCGACCGCGGTGGTCACGACGTCGGCCTCCGCGATCGCGTGGACGACGCGGTCCCGGTCCGTCTTGCTGTTGAGCGCCCGGAACCCGTGCACCAGGTGCTCCACGGGCAGCTCGCCGACCTCGTGCACGACGAAGCGACCGGCCTCGTTGAGGGCTGAGACCACGCGTTCGTCGACGTCGACGAAGGTGAGGTCGTAGCCGCTCGCCACGAGGAACTGACCCACGAACCCGCGCCCGATCTTGCCGGCGCCGATGTGGACCGCTCGTCTCGTCACCGCCATCCGACGATCATCCCATGCTCGGCGGACCGCCCACGCCACCGTGCGGGCAGGGCGGCGGGGACGACGGCGTGCGTCATCGCGCTGCGTCGACGTCGTCGGGAGACGTCGGGGTACTGGAGGAGCTGCTGCATCGTGTCCGGGTCACATCGAGAGGCGGCGGTGCGATGCACCGCCGCCTCGCGGGTCGAGCTTGTCTCAAGCAGACTACCGCGCGGCCGAGCCGTCGACGTAGTCGGAGTCCGCCTGCTTCCATGCGAAGAGCTTGCGGAGCTCGCGGCCGGTCGCCTCGACGGGGTGGCCCTCGCCCTTCTCGCGGAGGGCCTGGAACTCCGGGGCACCGGCGTCCTGGTCCTCGATGAAGCGCTTCGCGAAGGTGCCGTCCTGGATGTCGGCGAGCACGGCCTTCATGTTCTCCTTCACCTCGGGCGAGATGACGCGCGGGCCGGAGACGTAGTCACCGAACTCGGCGGTGTCGGAGATCGACCAGCGCTGCTTGGTGAGGCCGCCCTCCCAGATGAGGTCGACGATGAGCTTGAGCTCGTGCAGGACCTCGAAGTAGGCGATCTGCGGCTGGTAGCCCGCCTCGACCAGGGTCTCGAAGCCGTACTGGATGAGCTGCGACGTGCCACCGCAGAGGACGGCCTGCTCACCGAACAGGTCGGTCTCGGTCTCCTCGGTGAAGGTCGTCTTGATGCCGCCGGAGCGCAGGCCGCCGATGGCCTTCGAGTAGGACCACGCCAGGTCCCACGCGCTGCCGGAGGCGTCCACCTCGACGGCGACGATCACCGGGACGCCGCGGCCGGCCTCGTACTCACGACGGACGGTGTGCCCGGGGCCCTTCGGGGCGACGAGGGACACGTCGACACCCTCGGGCGCCTCGATGTAGCCGTAGCGGATGTTGAAGCCGTGCCCGAAGACGAGCGTCGCGCCCTGCTTGAGGTTCGGGGCGATGTCGTCGGCGTAGACGATCCGCTGGACCTGGTCCGGCGTGAGGATGACGACGACGTCGGCCCACGCGGTGGCGTCGGCCGGGGTGAGGACCTCGAAGCCGGCCTCTTCGGCCTTCTGGCGGCTCTTCGAGCCCTCCTTGAGGCCGATCTTGACCTCGACGCCGGAGTCGCGGAGGTTGAGTGCGTGGGCGTGGCCCTGCGACCCGTAGCCGATGACGGCGACCTTCTTGCCCTGGATGAGGCTGAGGTCGGCGTCGGCGTCGTACACGATGTCAGTCACGGTGCGTGATCTCCTTGGTTCGGTGGTCTCTGGCTGACCGGTGCTCAGCGCACCCGGTCGGTGATGCTCTTCGGTCCGCGGCCCATGCCGAGGAGCCCGGCGCGCGCCAGCTCCTTGATGCCGTAGGGCTCGAGGACGCGCAGGATCGCCTGGATCTTGCCGGGGTCACCGGTCACCTCGACGACGAGCGAGTCGGTGGCGACGTCGACGACCTGCGCCCGGAAGAGCGTCACGGCGTCGAGCACCGCGGACCGGGTCTGGTTGTCGACACGCACCTTGACGAGCATGTGTTCGCGCTGCACCGACTGGGGGAAGTCGAGCTCCACGATCTTGATGACGTTGACGAGCTTGTTGAGCTGCTTCGTCACCTGCTCGAGCGGCAGGTCCTCGACGTCGACCACCACGGTGATGCGGCTCAGGCCGTCCACCTCGGTGCTGCCGACGGCGAGGGACTCGATGTTGAACCCGCGGCGGGCGAACAGGCCGGCGACACGGGTCAGCAGACCCGGCTTGTCCTCCACCAGGAGGGACAGGACGTGGCTCATGCGGGCTCCCCCGTCATGTCGGCGTCCTCGTCGTCCCAGGTGGGCGCGAGGTCGCGGGCGTACTGGATGGAGGAGTTGCCGATGCCCTGCGGGACCATCGGCCAGACCATCGAGTCGCGGCTGACCACGAAGTCGATGACCACCGGGCGGTCGTTGGTGTCGAGCGCGAGCTGGATGGCCGCGTCGACCTCCTCCGGCTTCTCGACCCGGATCCCGAGCGCACCGTACGCGTCGGCGAGCTTCACGAAGTCCGGGACCCGACGGGTGCCGTGGCCGGTCTGCAGG
Source organism: Curtobacterium sp. MCBD17_021 (assembly GCF_003234525.1). Lineage (NCBI taxonomy): Bacteria > Bacillati > Actinomycetota > Actinomycetes > Micrococcales > Microbacteriaceae > Curtobacterium > Curtobacterium sp. MCBD17_021. The sequence continues at coordinate 9,253 of NZ_QKTS01000003.1, forward strand.
TCGGTGAACGAGTGGCGGCCGTCGTAGAACAGCGTCTGCCACTGGCGCACCATGCCGAGCGACGAGTTGTTGATGACCGCGACCTTGATCGGGATGTCGTTGATGACACAGGTTGCGAGTTCCTGGTTCGTCATCTGGAAGCAGCCGTCGCCGTCGATGGCCCACACGACGCGGTCGGGCTGCGCGACCTTGGCACCCATCGCGGCCGGGACCGAGTAGCCCATCGTGCCGGCGCCGCCGGAGTTGAGCCAGGCGTTCGGGCGCTCGTACTGGATGAACTGCGCCGACCACATCTGGTGCTGGCCGACGCCCGAGGCGAAGACGCCCTCGGGTCCGGTCATCTCGCCGATGCGCTTGATGATCGCCTGCGGGGCGAGCAGCCCGTCGGTCGGCTCGGTGTACCCGAGCGGGAAGTCCTCGAGCAGCTGGTTGAGGTGCGCCCACCAGTCGGCCGTGGAGGCCCGCTGGTCGACCGGCACGTCGGCCCACGCCGCCACGAGGTCGACGAGCACGTCCTTCGCGTCGCCGACGATCGGGACGTCGGCGTACCGGATCTTCGAGATCTCGGCCGGGTCGATGTCGACGTGCACGACCTTGGCGTCCGGGGCGAAGTCGTCGACCTTGCCCGTCACACGGTCGTCGAAGCGGGCACCGAGCGCGATGATGAGGTCGCTCTCCTGCAGCCCGAGCACCGCGGGCACCGTGCCGTGCATGCCGGGCATGCCGAGGTGCTGCGCGTGTGAGTCCGGGAAGGCGCCGCGGGCCATGAGCGTCGTGACGACCGGGGCGCCGGTGGCCTCGGCGAACGCCAGGAGTTCGGCGGAGGCGCCGGAGCGGATGACACCGCCGCCGACGTAGAGCACCGGGCGGGACGACTCGGCGAGGAGCTGCGCCGCCGCGGTGATCTGCTTGCCGTGCGCCTTCGTGACCGGGCGGTAGCCGGGCAGGTCGATCTTCGGCGGCCAGATGTACGGCGCCGACTTCTGCTGCGCGTCCTTGGTGATGTCCACGAGCACCGGCCCCGGGCGGCCCGTCGTCGCGATCTGGTGCGCGGCGGCGAGCGTGGCCGGGATGTCCTCCGGCTTGGTGACGAGGAACGAGTGCTTCGTGATCGGCATCGTGATGCCGACGATGTCGGCTTCCTGGAACGCGTCGGTGCCCATCAGCGTCGAGAACACCTGTCCGGTGATCGCGATGAACGGCACCGAGTCCATGTAGGCGTCGGCGATCGCGGTGACGAGGTTCGTCGCGCCGGGACCCGAGGTGGCGATGGCGACGCCGACCTTGCCCGACGAGGACGCGTAGCCCTCGGCGGCGTGGCCGGCTCCCTGCTCGTGCCGGACGAGGACGTGGCGGATCGTCGTCGAGGCCATGAGCTCGTCGTAGAAGGGGATGATGGCGCCGCCGGGGAGTCCGAAGACGTCGGTGATCCCGAGGTGCTCGAGCGTGCGGAGGACGGCGCCCGAGCCGGTCAGGACCTCGGGTGACCGGCGCGCTCCGGCAGCGGACAGCGGTGTTGCTTCCGTGGGCATGAAGGGTTCCTTGCCTGGAGGGATGGCGATGTGTCGGGTGTCGACGTCAGCCCGTGACCGCGCCCTGGGCGGCGGACTGCACGAGCTTGGCGTACTTCGCGAGGACTCCGCGGGTGTAGCGCGGGGGCAGCGGGGCCCAGCCGTCACGGCGGGCTTCCAGCTCGGCGGCGTCGACGAGTAGGTCGAGCGTGCGAGCCGCGATGTCGACACGGATGCGGTCGCCATCGCGCACGAATGCCACTGGACCTGCGTCCACGGCTTCCGGTGCGATGTGGCCGATGCAGAGGCCGGTTGTGCCGCCTGAGAATCGACCGTCCGTCAAGAGTAGTACATCCTTGCCGAGGCCTGCGCCCTTGATGGCCGCGGTGATGGCCAGCATCTCGCGCATGCCCGGACCGCCCTTGGGGCCCTCGTAGCGGATGACGACGACGTCGCCCTTCTGGATACGGCCCTCGGTGAGGGCGTCCATCGCGGCACGCTCGCGGTCGAACACCCGGGCGGGCCCCTCGAACACCGAGGCGTCGAAGCCGGCGGTCTTCACTACGGCGCCCTCGGGCGCGAAGGAGCCCTGCAGGATCGTCAGGCCACCGGTCGCGTGGATCGGGTCGTCGATCTTGCGGAAGACCTCACCGTCGAGCTCCGGCGGGTCGATCTCGGCCAGGTTCTCGGCGACCGTCTTGCCCGTGACGGTCATGCAGTCGCCGTGCAGCAGGCCGGCCTCGAGCAGGGCCTTCATGATCACCGGGATGCCGCCGTTGCGGTCGACGTCGACCATGACGTACTTGCCGAAGGGCTTCATGTCGGCCAGGTGCGGGACCTTCGAGCCGATGCGGTTGAAGTCGTCGAGGGTGAGCTCGACCTCGGCTTCGTGCGCGATCGCCAGCAGGTGCAGCACGGCGTTCGTCGAGCCGCCGAGGGCCATGAGCACGGTGATGGCGTTCTCGAACGCCTCGCGGGTCAGGATGTCGCGGGCGGTCAGTCCCAGGCGGAGCATGTTCACGACTGCTTCGCCGGACCGGTGCGCGTAGTAGTCGCGGCGACGGTCGGCACTCGGCGGCGCGGCGGACCCGGGGAGCGACATGCCCAGCGCCTCGGCCAGGCTGGCCATGGTGTTGGCCGTGTACATCCCGCCACACGCGCCTTCGCCGGGGACGATCGCGCACTCGATCTTCTTGAGCTCCGCTTCGCTCATCGTGCCGGCCTTGCACGCGCCGACACCCTCGAAGGAGTCGATGATCGTGACTTCCTTCATGGTGCCGTCGGCCTGCTTGACGTAGCCCGGCATCACCGAGCCCGCGTAGAGGAACACGCTCGCCAGGTCGAGGCGCGCGGCGGCCATCAGCATGCCGGGGAGGGACTTGTCACAGCCGGCCAGCAGCACGGTGCCGTCGAGGCGCTCGGCGTTGACGACGGTCTCGACGCTGTCCGCGATGACCTCGCGCGAGACGAGTGAGAAGTGCATGCCCTCGTGGCCCATGGAGATGCCGTCGGACACCGAGATGGTGCCGAACTGCAGCGGGTACCCGCCGCCGCCGTGGACGCCTTCCTTGGCGCCCTGGGCAAGGCGGTCGAGGGACAGGTTGCAGGGGGTGATCTCGTTCCACGACGAGGCGATGCCGATCTGCGGCTTGTCCCAGTCCTCGTCGCCCATCCCGACGGCCCGCAGCATGCCACGCGAAGTGGTTGCTTCGATCCCGTCGGTGACGACCCGGCTGCGCGGCTTCACGTCGATGTCAGGCATGCCCAGAGTCTAGGACCGTTTGGGATACCAGTGGCGCAACACCATGCGTCTGCATCGTGTTGCGTCGATCAACCCGAGCCGGGCCCCCCGCCGCGGGACGGACGGGAGGGTCGGACCGGGCCCGGCTCAGCGGGTCGCCCGGGCGCGCGCCAGCTGCTTCAGGACGTCGGTGAGGGCCGATGGGTCGGACACCCGGTGGGTGGCCAGGGTGTCGCCCTCCCCCACCTTCACGCCGACGTCACCGGCGCGGAGCACCCGGAAGGCGTCCTCGTCCGTGACGTCGTCACCGGCGAAGAAGACGGCGTCCGCTCCGCGGAGCGCACGGAGCCGGTCGATGGCGTCCCCCTTGGTGACGTGCCGAACCGCGAACTCGAGGATGTCCTTGCCGCCGCGCTCGAGGACGTCGGCGTCGGCCTCGTGCGCCGCCCGACTCGCCTCGGCGTTCGCCACCGCGGCTTCCTCGGCGCTGACGCGTCGGGTGTGCACGCCGTGCCCGGCGGGCTTGTGCTCGATCACGACGCCGGGGTGCCGGGCCCCGACCGCGTCGAGGGCGGCTCCGATGCGCGCCACCCGAGCCGTCTCGTCCGCGGTGAGCGCCGCCTCGTCGTGGCCGTCGACGCGCCACTCCACGCCGTGGGAGCCGACCAGTGCCATGCCGTCGGGAGCGTGCGACACGGCCGCGAGGCTGCCGAGCGGCCGTCCGGAGACGAGCACGACCTCGGTGTCCCGTGCCCGCTGCAGCGTGAGGACGGCAGCCCAGCTGCCGGGGAGCGCCCCGACCTGGGACGGGTCGTCGGCGAACGGCGCGAGCGTGCCGTCGAAGTCGAGGGCGACGAGCAGTCGCGGCGCGGCCACGAGCGCCTCGAGGGCCGGAGCGAGACCGCCGTCCGTCGTCTGCTCGGTGCGCGCCTCCTGCTCAGGCATCACGGTCCTCCCGGGTGTCCTCGGCGGCGCGCGCCCGCTGCGCGTCCTGGTCGAAGATCGACGTGCCGTCGGTCTGGGCCTCCCGGTGCGGCTCGCCCTGCTCGACCGACTCCGGGTCGATCTGCGCGCCCTTGGGCGCGTGCCGGTCGAGCGCCTCGAGGAACGAGCGCGACCAGCGTGCCACGTCGTTGTCCTTCACGCGCTTGCGGAGCGCGCGCATCCGCGTCGAGCGCTCGCGGCGGGGCATCTCGATGGCGCGCTGGATCGAGTCCTTGAGGGCCCCGATGTCGTGCGGGTTGACGATGACGGCCTGCTTGAGCTCGTCGGCGGCACCGGCGAACTCGGACAGGATCAGCACGCCGTCGTTGTCGTGGCGCGAGGCGACGTACTCCTTCGCGACGAGGTTCATGCCGTCGCGGAGGGCCGTCACGAGCATGATGTCGGCGGCCAGGTAGAGCGCCACCATCTCCTCGCGCGGGTACCCGTGGTGCAGGTACGAGATCGGCTGGTGCCCGATGACCCCGAGGTCGCCGTTGATCCGGCCGACGCTCAGCTCGATCTCGTCGCGCAGCATCCGGTAGGTGTCGACCCGCTCACGGCTCGGGCTCGCGACCTGGATGAGCGCGGCGTCCTCCACCGCGAGTCGGCCGTCCTCGACGAGTTCGCCGAACGCCTTGATGCGGTGCCGGATCCCCTTGGTGTAGTCGAGCCGGTCCACGCCGAGCAGCACCGTCTTCGGGTTGCCGAGTCCGTCGCGGATCTCCTTCGCACGCTGCTGCACCTCGGGACGGCGGGCGATCTCCTCGAAGCTCTCGGCGTCGATCGAGATCGGGAAGTGGCGCGCCTCGACGTGTCGGACGGTGATCCCCTTGCGGCTCCGCGGCGCCTGCGGGTCGTCGACGGGGACGTCCACCGTCGACCCCTTCGTCGTGTAGCCCTTGATGTGCCGGACGGCGCGGAGGAAGTCGCTCGCGTCGTCCTGGCGCTGGAACCCGATCACGTCCGCGCCGAGCAGTCCGTCCAGGATCTGCGCTCGCCAGGGCAGCTGCGCGTAGATGCCGACCGGCGGGAACGGGATGTGGTTAAAGAAGCCGATCGTCAGGTCCGGTCGCAGGGTGCGCAGGAGCGCCGGCACCAGCTGCAGCTGGTAGTCCTGCACCCAGACGATGCCGTCCTGCTCGGCGATCTCGGCGATCTGCTCGGCGAACCGCTGGTTCACGCGCTTGTAGGCGTTCCACCAGTCACGGTGGTAGCTCGGGTGCTCGATGACGTCGTGGTAGAGCGGCCACAGCGTGTCGTTGCTGAACCCCTCGTAGTACTCCTGCACGTCCTCGGCGCTGAGCGGTACCGGGACGATGTGGATGCCCTCGTTGTCGAACGGCTCGACGGTGACATCGGGCTGGCCGACCCAGCCGACCCAGGCCCCGTCGTTCGCGCGCATCACCGGTTCGAGGGCCGTGACGAGGCCACCGGGCGAGTGCCGCCAGCCCTCCGTGCCGTCCTCCTCGACCACCCGGTCGACCGGGAGTCGGTTCGAGGCGACGATGAATGCGTACCGGGTGCTGTCGGTTCGGTCTGCGGGCATGGGTGGCGGGTGCTCCGTTCCTGCCCGGCGGCCTGCCGGGGCGTCGCGACCGAAACTACCAGCGACCGGGTGGCCGGGCTGAGGAGACGTTCACCACCGGGGCGTGGGTCGGGCCGCCGGAGCAGGGGTGTGCACCGTCCGCTCACTAAGCTCGGCCGCATGGTGAGCACGCGCTGCTGGCAGGACGGGTCGTCGGCGGAGCGGGACTTCCCCGTCGAGCAGGTCTCCGACCTCGTCGCCCGGGACGGGTCGTTCGTCTGGGTGGACTTCACGGACCCCGAGCCCGCCGACCTCGAGCACGTCGAGGAGGAGCTCGGCATCCACGCCCTCGCGGTCGAGGACGCCGTCGAGCGCGGGCAACGGCCGAAGCTCGACCGGTACCGGGACAGCATCTTCCTCGTCGTCTACGACACCCACGGGCCGGGCGAGGACGGCGAACTCGTCACGCACGAGGTGAAGGCCTTCGTCACCCGACACGCCCTGGTCACCATCCACGGCGCCGACTTCGACACCGCGGCGGTGCAGCGCCGCTGGGACGCGAACAGCGACCTCGCCGACCACGGGGTGCCGTGGCTGCTCTGGGGACTGCTCGACACCGTCGTCGACCACGCCACCAGCGTGCTCGAGACGATCGAGCGGGACATCGACGCGCTCGAGGACGACCTGTTCGAGAACGGCGACCCCCGCGAGCAGCAGATCCAACGTCGCTCCTTCCGACTCCGCAAGGCACTCGGGGTGCTCCGCCGACTCGTCGTCCCGACCCGGGACAGCGTCGGGTCGTTGCTGCACGGCGACGCGGAGACCATCGTCGACGGCGTCCGCCCGTACTTCCGCGACGTCGAGGACCACCTCGTGTCGATCGCGGACACCGTCGAACAGCAGCGCGACGCCGTGTCGAGCGTGCTCGAGACGAACCTCAACCTCGCCTCGAACCGGCAGAACACCGTCATGAAGAAGGTGACGAGCTGGGCGGCCATCATCGCGATCCCGACCGGCATCACGAGCTTCTTCGGGCAGAACGTGCACTTCCCGGGCGAGGGCGAGTGGAGCGGTCTCTGGGCGTCGATCTCGCTCACGGTGGCGTCGTCGCTGCTGCTCTACCGTTCGTTCAAGCGTCGCGACTGGCTCTGACGACGACGTCGGTCAGAGCCGCAGCGCGAGCACGCCCGCGACGACGGTGAGCGGCGCGACGACGCATCCGAGGGCGACGTAGCGCCCCCACGACAGGTGGATGCCCTCCGCCGTGAGCCGCGCGTGCCAGAGCAGCGTCGCGAGGGAAGCCCACGGCGTGACGAGGCACCCGGCGTTCACCCCGACGAGCAGCGCCGCGTACCGCAGGGCCTCGTGGCCCGCCGCCGGCTCGAGCACCAGGTAGGCGGGCAGGTTGTCGATCGCGTTCGCCGCCACCGCGCCGGCCCCGCCGAGCACCAGCAGGGACCCCGTGCCGGTCCCCCCGCCGACGGCCTGCACGACCGGGTCGGTGACGCCCGTGGCGTGCAGGGTCTCGACCACGACGAAGAGCCCGGCGGCGAAGACGAGCGTCGACCACGGCACCCGGGACGGGCGGAGATCCGACGGCGCCCGCCACGCAGCGATGCCGACCAGGACCAGGGCGGCGACGACCGCCGCGACCCAGACCTCGACACCGGCGGTCAGCGCCGCGACGAGGGCGACCAGCACCGCCGACGCCGCCCAGAAGAACAGCGGGTCGGACGCCTTCCGCAGCCCGGCCGGCGTGTACCGCCCGAACAGCGAGCGACGGAAGACCACGAGCAGCACCGCGCACGGCACCACGACCCCGGCGAGCGCCGCCCACGCCATGAGACCCGCGAACGGGAGCGGCCCGTCCAGGCCGATGCCGTCGACGGCGAGCAGGTTCGTCAGGTTCGACACCGGCAGCAGCAGCGAGGCGGTGTTCGCGAGCCACACCGTGGTCAACGCGAAGGGCATCGGCGGCAGACCGACCCGACGAGCGAGCGTGATGACGATCGGCGTGAGCAGGACCGCGGTGGTGTCGATGGACAGGAAGACCGTGCACACCACCGCGAGCACGACGACGGCAACCCAGAGCCCGATCGTCCGCCCGCCACCGACCCGCGCGGCGACGTCGGCGAGCCGGTCGAACACCCCGGCGTCAGCGGCGAGCTCGGAGACGATCGTCAGCCCGAGGACGAACCCGAGCACCGGCAGCACCCGCTCGGCGAGCGCACCGAGCTCCGGGAGCGGCAGGAGCCCGAGGGCGACGCACACCGCCCCGACGGCGAGCAGGACGGCCCCGATGACTGCTTGGCGCACGATGCGACTCCTTGCTGGGATGGCCGGAGGTCCCCCTGTGCGCCCGGCGGCGCTCCAATGTAGCGCCCGGTAACGTGGCCAGGACGACGACAGGAGGAACCCGTGCGGAAGTTCATGTTCAGCGGTGCGGTGTGGGGCTCGCTCATCAGCGGCTACAGCGTGCTGCAGACGACGAGGCGTGGACCGCGCGACTGGAGGCTCGCCCTGACCTGGGTGGCCTGGCTCGCGACGACGATCGTGGCGGTCGGGACGGTCGTCGAGGACGACCGCGCGGTGAAGGCGAAGCAGCGCTCGGCTCGCTGACCGCCCCGGACGAGACGACGGGAGGCCCGGTACCAGCTGGTACCGGGCCTCCCGTCCGGCCCGCGACCGGTCGGGTCGCGTCTGCGTGCGGTGGTCAGCGGCCGTCCGGCGGGACCTCGTCGGCACGGATGCCGGAGGTCTGGATCGGCCCGGTGAAGAGAGCGGACCGTTCGTCGCCCTCGCCGAACAGCTGCGAGTCGTTCTCGCTCCGGGGCCCGCGTCGTGTCGGCGTGGTCGGGGTCGGGTCGGTGAGCTGCACGCGCTGCAGCGGGAGCGCTTCCGGGTGCTGGCGCTGCATCCACTCGACCATCTCCTCACGCACGTAGCACCGGAGGTCGAACAGGCCACCGGCGTCCGGGGCGGTGACGAGGATCCGGACGCGGACCAGTCCCCCGACGGCGTCCGTGACCTGGAGGACCTTCGTGCGGCCGTCCCAGATGGTGCTCGTCGCCAGGATCCGGTCGAGTTCCTCGCGCATCTCCGACGGGCTGACCCGCCAGTCGAGGTCGAACTCGACGGCGCCGAGGAGCTCACTGCTCGTCCGGGTCCAGTTCTCGAAGGGCGTGCTCGTGAAGTACGTCGACGGCAGCACGAACCGACGGTCGTCCCAGAGGTGCACGACGACGTACGTCAGGGTGATCTCCTCGATGCGCCCCCACTGCCCCTCGACCACGACGACGTCGTCGACCCGGATCGACCCGGAGAAGGCGAGCTGCATCCCCGCGAACACGTTGCCGAGCATCGACTGTGCGGCGAGACCCGCGATCACCGAGAGCAGGCCGGCACTCGCCAGGACGCTCGCACCGGCGGCCTCCACCCCGGGGAAAGTGAGCAGGATCGCGCCGACGGCGATGATGACGAGGACGGCGACGGTGAGCCGTCGGATGATGAGCACCTGGGTCCGGATCCGCCGCGCCACCCGGTTGTCCGGCACGTCGACGCGGTACTTGTGCAGCCCGAGGCTCTCGAGGAAGATCGCGAGCTCGCAGGCCAGCCAGCAGCCGACGCCGATCATCGCGATGAGGAAGGCGTGCGAGACCTCGTCCCGCCAGGGGAACCGGTCGGCGTCGCGCGGGATGCTCGTGCTGAACGCCGTCCAGAGCAGCGCGAGGAGCAGGGTGGCGCGGGTCGGGTGCTTCGTCCGTCGCGAGAGTGCGACCGCCCAGCGTTCCCGCCGACCGAGTGCCCGGAACACCAGGTGCAGGACGAGTGACGCGACGGCCGTGACGAGCAGGGCGATCCCGATCGCGACGAGGAGTCGGAGGAAGATGTCCATCCGACCATCGTGACGGGTGCCCGACCGGTGTCGTCCAGCCGGCGGCCAGGGAGCGCCGGGTCCGGCAGGCCGTCGGGCGCGGTCCTGGGGTCTGCCGCGGCCGTCGGTCCGCCGGGGGTGACGACCGGCGGTAGCGTGTCGGCCATGACAGCGAAGAACGACACGGGCGTCGACCGCGCTCCGGCGAACGACTTCTCGCACGAGCAGGAGGGCTACCAGCACGGGCTGAAGCCCCGGCAGCTGCAGATGATCGCGATCGGTGGTGCGATCGGGACGGGCCTCTTCCTCGGTGCTGGTGGCCGACTCCACACCGCAGGACCCGCCCTCGCGGTGACGTACCTGATCGCGGGCGTCTTCGCCTTCTTCATCCTCAGGGCCCTCGGTGAGCTCGTGCTGCACCGGCCGTCCTCGGGGTCGTTCATCTCCTACGCGCGCGAGTTCTACGGCGAGAAGTTCGCCTACGCCGCCGGCTGGATGTACTTCCTCAACTGGGCCATGACCTCGATCGTCGACACCACGGCCGTCGCGGTCTACCTGAAGTACTGGTCGGCCTTCACCGCGGCACCGCAGTGGTTGCTCGCGCTCGTGGCCCTGCTCGTCGTGCTCGCCGCCAACATGGTGGCCGTCAAGGTGTTCGGCGAGCTCGAGTTCTGGTTCGCCCTCATCAAGGTCGCGGCCCTCGTCGCCTTCCTGGTCGTCGCCATCGTGTGGCTCGTCTTCGCCTTCCCGGTGGAGACCGGCGGCGAAGCGGTCCGCACCGGCTTCTCGATCTGGGGCGACAACGGCGGTATCCTGCCGAACGGCGTCCTGCCGGCGGTCCTCGTCATCCAGGGCGTCGTGTTCGCCTACGCCGCGATCGAGCTCGTCGGCACCGCGTCCGGTGAGACCCAGGACACCGAGAAGGTCATCCCGCGCGCCATCAACTCGGTCGTCTTCCGCATCGCGGTCTTCTACGTCGGCTCGATCGTGCTGCTGTCGATCCTGCTGCCCTACACGGCGTACAAGGAGGGCGAGAGCCCCTTCGTCACGTTCTTCTCGTCGATCGGCAACCCCCAGGTCGGTGTGGTCGTCGGGTCGATCATGAACTTCGTCGTGCTCACCGCCGCGCTGTCGTCCCTCAACGCCGGGCTCTACTCGACCGGGCGCGCCCTGCACTCGATGGGCATGAACGGCTCCGCTCCGAAGTGGACCACGAAGATGTCGAAGGGCGGGGTGCCCTACGCCGGCATCCTGCTCACCGCGGCCTTCACCGTCGCCGGCGTCGTCCTCAACTACTTCGTCCCGGGCCAGGCGTTCGAGATCGCCCTGAACATCGCGAGCCTCGGGATCATCACGGCCTGGGGGACGATCATCCTGTGCCAGATGAAGCTCCGGCAGTGGGCGAAGCAGGGCCTGGCGAAGGAGCCGACGTTCCGGCTCCCCGGCGCTCCGGTCACGAGTTGGCTGACCCTGGCGTTCCTCGCCTCGGTCATCGTCCTCATGGCCATCGACTACCCGGTCGGCACGTACACGATCGCGTCGCTCGTCATCGTCATCCCGCTGCTGGTCGTCGGGTGGTTCCTGCAGCGCGACCGCATCCTGCGCATCGCGTCGCTGCGGCAGGGCGTCACCGGTCCGTACCCGATCACCGGGCGCGACCCGGCCGCGCAGGTCCGCCGCCGCGGTGACGGCACGGACGAGGTCGACGACCGGTCCTGATCCGACACCGCACCGATCCGGACGCCCTGCGGGGCGAGACGAGTCCGGCACCCGCCGGTACGATCAGCGGGTGCCGGACTCTCCTGTTCTCCCGACGCTGGACCTGCAGCACACGTGGCGAGGTGCCCTGTGCCGGGTCCGCGTGTTCCGTGACCGTGTGGCCGCCGAGACGAGCTACGAGCGCGAGACGCTCCTGCCGGTCCCGATGGAGGCCATCCAGGGCTGGCGCATCGAGGAGTGCGACGTCGACGCGGTCTGCGTCGAGTTCGTCACGCCGGAGGACGTCTGGCGGGTGCTGCTCTCCCCCGCGGACGAAGCGGTCGCCGACCTCGCGTTGCGATCGGCGCTCGGCGTGCCGCTCCCACCGGCCTCGTCGGAGCGCGGCTGACGTCGCCCAGACGCGCCCCGGTGACGAGGCGCGGGATCCGTGACGGGGCCCGTCGTTCGGTGTCGTCCGCTGACGGGAGGCGCGGTGCGGGTGCGCCACGGGCCTCCCGGCCGCGCTGCACAGCCGGACTGCGCGACCGTGCAGCCGGGTCGCACGCCGCCGGGGCGCGACGCTCGTCAGACCAGGAGCAGCACCGCGGCGAGGACCGAGGCGGCGGCGATCGCCAGCCCGATGAGCATCAGCACGAAGTGGACCCGCCAGAAGGTCGTCGGGCGGCCGGCGGCGTCACGGGCGCGGGAGTCCTTCGCGACGCGCTGGAAGAAGCGCGGCCAGGCGATCACGTTGAAGACGGCACCGACGATCAGGACGACTGCAGCGAAGACGAGCACCCGACGATCCTACGCCCGGGCCTCGGCCGCCCCCCACGACCGGCCGAGACCCGCGTCCACACCAGGTGTAGCACGTGCTACAGAGACTACACGCCCGGCTGGTCGTCCCGACGTCAGGTGGTCTCGAGGACCGCTTCCGCCTCGGCGAGGGTGGCGCGGTCCCCTGGGCTGAGCGGCGCGCGCTGACGACGGACGCCGTCGTTCACCTCGACGATGAGCCGACTGAGGCGGGTCGCGGGGTCGTCGGAGTCCGGGTAGTCGTTGTCGGTGCCGAGCCGGGCGTGGAGCGGCGCGAGACGACGGAGGGCTTGCTCCAACGCGCGCGTCCGGCGCGCCTGCCAGAGCCGGTGACCGACGACGAGCAGCAGCATGCCGGACGCGACGAGCAGCACCGCACCCGGCGTGGTGACGTCGTACGGCAGTGCCAGGGCGTGCGTGACGTCGACCCGGCCGGCGACGTGCGCGAGGTCCATCACCGCGACGACCACCATCCGGACGACGCCGAACACCCCGCCGGCGACGAGGACCCACAGGCCGATGCGGTCGGGTGCCGTCCGGGCCTCAGCCACCCGGAGGACGCAGATGAGACCCGTCGCACCGAGCGCGACACCGAGGTAGGTGGTCTGGACGATCGAGTACACCGCAGCGGTGGGCTGGTCACCGACGGCCAGCATGAAGGTGGTGGTCGTCGGCACGGGGTCGAGCAGCACGAACGCCGTGACGACGGCGACGACCACGACCGAGCACGAGGCGATCACCGCGTTGCGCATCCACGGACGCGCCGCACCGACGGCCTTGGCGACACCCCAGAGGAGCGTGCTCGTCCCGGCGGCCATGAGGACGTCGCACACGAGTGTCAGGACGTTCCGGCCGCCGAGCAGCGGGTCGACCAGTCGGGCCAGGGGCTCGACGCCGGCGACGATCGTGGCCGAGAACAACCAGAAGGTGACCGCGAGCGTGCGGTCCTGGCCGCGCTGCAGGACGGAGAGCACGACTGCCCCGACGACGAGCAGCAGCGCCTGGACGACGGCGAGGATCACCCGAAGACCCCGCGGAACGCACTGGGACGTTCGCGGTGCCCGCGGATCAACTGCGCGAGCCGGTCGGCGAAGAGCTCGGCCTCGCGTTCGTACTCGTTCTCGAAGAGACCGCGGGCGAGCGCACGCTCGACCTTGTACTCCGGCAGGTCCGGGATGAGGCTCCGGATCGCCGCCGCCTGCGGAGCGGTCTCGTGGTGGCCGTGCAGGACGTGGCCGAGCTCGTGGCCGATGACGAACGCGCGGAACGTCGGGGACGGCGTCGGGGAGATCATCACGAGGTGCCGGTGCTCGAGCGTCGCGACGAAGCCGCACACCGGCTCGTCGGCCAGGAAGGACTCCTCACGCACCGTGATCGGCTTGCCGACGAGCTGCTCCGCTGCCGCGACGGCGTCGTCGATGCCGGTCCAGCCCGCATCGACACCCACCTGCCAGAAGCGCTCGACCAGCGTCGGCGCCGTCACACCGCACCACCGCTGCGCGACTCCTGCTCGATGACCTCGGCGATGCGGCGGAGGGCGTCCGGGGAGAGCTCACCGGGGAAGGTCCGCGCCGCGAACCCGCTCACCCGTGCCGAGCGGATGGACCGCACCAGCGCGAGCTGCGCCCCGATGCGCTCCGGGAGCTCACTGTCCTCGAGCAGGAACCGCTCGTCCACCTCGAAGAAGCCCGCGAGCAGGCGCAGGAGCAGCGTGTCGCTGTTCCGCCGGCCGTCGCCGGACACCATGTACGTCCACTTCGCCCGCGAGAGCGATCCGCCGCGTTCGCCGACGTACTGCTCGATCTCCGCGAAGGGCACCGGAGCGCCGCGCTGCGACTCCTCGAAGTCGAGCAGCAGGTTGAGCCGTCGCGCGAGTTCCCCCGCGTCGAGCACGCCGCCCTTCGGCATCGATCCCGTCATCGTCGCCCCCTTCGATCCCGTGCCCGTCAACCCTACTGCGCCGCTACCCTCGGACGGGTGTCCCGCCGGTACCCCTCTTCCGTCGCCGGTCCGGTCGAGCACGAGTTCGTCGTCTCCCGCTCCCGCTTCGTCACGCTCGCCCACCCGGCCGCCGACCCGGCCGAGGCGGAGGCCGTGATCGCCGACGTGCGCCGTCGCAGGTGGGACGCCCGCCACCACTGCACCGCGATGGTGACCGGTGTGCTCGGTGACCAGGCCAGGTCATCCGACGACGGCGAGCCCTCGGGCACAGCGGGCGTCCCGATGCTCGAGGTCCTCAGGCGGCGCGAGCTGACCGACGTCGTCGTGGTCGTCAGCCGGTGGTTCGGCGGTGTCAAGCTCGGTGCCGGTGGGCTGGTCCGCGCCTACTCGACCTCGGTGTCCGAGACGCTCGACCGGGCCGACCTCGTCCGGCGGGCAGCACGCACGCGAGTGACCGTCGCGGTCCCCCACGCGGACGCCGGACGGGTCGACAACGCCCTCCGCGCGTGGGTGCAGCGCCACGACGCGGCCTCCGGCGCGACGGCCTACGGCACCGAGGCCACCTTCGAGGTGTGGGTGCCGTCGGACGGGATCGCCGCGCTGCGGGCGGAACTCGCCGCGGTGTCCGCCGGGGAGCTGGAAGCGGTCCTCGGGGAGGAACGGGTGGTGGACCTCCCAGCCGGATGAGGACAGGGGGCCGGACGGGCACGTCCTGCAGATCGGGTCCGAGTGACCGACGCCGACGGACTGCCGAGATCCGTCGCCCCGGCGCAGTCGGGCGTGTCGGGCCGACGAGCAGTTCGCGCGCTCAGCATCGTGCGCGACGGTCCGAGCAGGGGCGACCCGCCCTCTCGGCAGCGGACCGGCCCGGGGGAACGGCATCGGGACCGGCGGGGCGTCCGGGAACGAGGGAGACGGCGAGAACGACGAAGACCCCGACCGGATCGGTCGGGGTCTTCGGTGTGGTGCACCCCCTCGGACTTGAACCGAGAACCCACTGATTAAGAGTCAGTTGCTCTGCCAATTGAGCTAGAGGTGCGTGTCGTGCGTTGTCCTGCCGCTTCGGCGTGCGCCCCGCGACGGGAATCAACAATAGCATGACTTCTGCGTGCCGTTGACCACTCGCGGCACCGGACGAACAGGAGCCCCACTTGAGCGACCGTCTCGCCGCCGGCGACACCGCCCCCGACTTCACCCTCCCCGACCAGGACGGCACGGAGCACACGCTCGCGGACCTCCGCGGGCGGAAGGTGATCGTGTACTTCTACCCCGCCGCCTCCACCCCGGGCTGCACCACCGAGGCCTGCGACTTCCGCGACAACATGTCGTCGCTGCAGGCGGCCGGGTACGAGGTGCTCGGGGTCTCCAAGGACGAGCTGCCCGCACTCCAGCGCTTCCACCACGAGCAGGCCCTGAGCTTCCCGTTGCTGAGCGACCCCGACCTCTCCGTGCACGAGGCGTACGGCGCCTGGGGCGAGAAGAACAACTACGGCAAGATCGTCACCGGCACGATCCGCTCGACGATCGTCGTCGACGAGGACGGCACGGTGCAGCTGCCGCTCTACAACGTCAAGGCCACCGGCCACGTGGCGAGCCTGCGGAAGAAGCTCGGCCTGGTCTGACCAGTTCCGAGCCGACCTCCCGGCGCTGCTCCGGTCAGTCCCGACGTGCGAGCACCGCGGTCACGGACCGTGACAGCACGAGCGTGATGCCGAGCAGCGCCGGGATGAGCAGCGCCCAGCCGACGGACGCCACACGGGACTCCCCCTGGAACGCGCCGATCGCGAGGGCTCCCTGCAGGACCTGCCACACGACGATCCCGCTGCGCACCCAGGCGCGTCCACGACGCAGGCCCACGACCATGGCACCGAGCCAGAGCGTCGCGAGGACGGCGAGCACGAGGAGCGCCACCGCCGACGCCACGCTCGCGGCCGGCGTCATGAGGAGCTCGACGAGCAGGAACACGGTCACGGCCGCCATCGCGAGGAACTCGAGTCCGACGACGACGATGAGCACGAGGAGCGCAGCAGGCCGCCTCCGGGGGACGAGTTCGTCGTCCGGGATGGTGTCAGGCACAGCGATCCTCCAGCAGTGAAACCCTTGATTTGGCCATACCAGTATGGAACGATGTTCGAGGTCGTTTGGACGGCACGATGTGGTGTGCGTCTCCCGTGGTTCGACGCTCCTCCCCCGAGCGTTCTGCGGGCGTCGAACTCTCCCCGCGCGGGCTCCTCCCCCACAGGAAGCCTCCCGTACGTCACATGAGCATGTGCAGAGTCCCGATCCCCCGAGTCACGGCCGCGGCCTGCCGTTCGAGCATCTATCGCAAGGAGCACCACCACATGGATTGGCGTGACCAGGCAGCCTGCCTCACCGCAGACCCCGAGCTCTTCTTCCCCGTCGGGAACACCGGCCCGGCCGTCGACCAGATCGAGAAGGCCAAGTCGGTCTGCGCTCGCTGCACCGTGACCGAGATGTGCCTGCAGTACGCACTCGAGAACAACCAGGACTCCGGTGTCTGGGGAGGCCTCAGCGAGGACGAGCGTCGCGCGCTCAAGCGCCGCGCCGCCCGCGCCCGCCGCGCCTCCTGACACAGCAGGACCGACAGACCGCTCGACGCCCGCCGCGCCCCTCGGGGCCGGCGGGCGTCGTCGTGCCCGGGACCGCGCCCTCGGGCCGCGGGGCGTCGTCAGCGGGACCGCGGCATCGTGCAGTTCGGGACGGACGCGGCGGTTCCGCAGACCCTAGGCGGCGGTACCGGCCGTGAGCCAGCGGAACGGGATCGAGATGGTGACCTCGGTGCCGCTGCCGGTCAGGGTGTGCCAGTCGATCGTGCCGCCGAGTTCGCCCTGGATGAGCGTGCGGACGATCTGCGTGCCGAGTCCCGATCCGACCTTGCCCTCGGGCAGACCCACTCCGTTGTCGCGCACCTGGATCTCGATGTGGTCATCGTGCCGGTTGGCGACGATCTCGACCTCACCGTCCCGCCCGTCCAGGCCGTGTTCGACGGCGTTGGTGACGAGTTCGGTGAGGCCGAGTGCCAGCGGCGTGGCCGCCTCCGACGGCAGCACCCCGAACTCCCCCGTCTTCTTCGGGTGCACGGTCGTGTTGTGCGACGCGGCGACCTCGGTCACGAGCTTGAGGACCGAGTCGAACACCTCGTCGAAGTCCACGGTCTGACTGAGGCCCGTCGACAGGGTGTCGTGCACGACGGCGATCGCGGCCACGCGTCGCATCGCGTTCTGCAGCGAGGTCCGCGCCTCGTCGGAGTGGGTGCGGCGCGCCTGGATCCGCAGCAGTGAGGCGACCGTCTGCAGGTTGTTCTTGACCCGGTGGTGGATCTCGCGGATCGTGGCGTCCTTGGTGATGAGCTCGCGCTCCTGGTGGCGCATCTCGGTGACGTCGCGGCAGAGCACGACGGCGCCGATCCGCTCACCGTGGTCGCGGAGCGGGATCGACCGGAGCGTCACGGTGACGCCCTTCGCCTCGATGTCCGCGCGCCACGGAGCCCGCCCCGTGACCACGAGCGGCAGGGACTCGTCGACGTCGAGCTGGGCGCCGAGGAGTTCCGTCGTGACCTCGGCCAGGGACTTGCGCTCGAGTTCGCCGTCGAAGCCCATCCGGTTGAAGGCGCTCAGGCCGTTCGGGCTCGCGAAGGTGACGACGCCGTTCGTGTCGAGGCGGAGCAGGCCGTCGCTGGCACGGGGCGCGCCGCGACGAGGACCCGCGGGGGCACCGAGGTCCGGGAAGTCGCCGGTCGCGATCATACCGAACAGGTCGTTCGCGCTCGCGGTGAAGTTGAGTTCCTGCCGGCTCGGCGTGCGTGACTCGTCCTGGTTGGAGTGCCGGGTGACGACGGCGATCGGTCGCTCGGTGGTCTCGGCGCTCTTCGCGGTGAGGCGCCGGAGCACCGGGATCGCGCGGACCCGGGTCGGGGTGTCCTCGTACCAGTCCGGCTCGGCGGAGTCGACGACGCGACTGCCGGTGAAGCTCTGGGTGACCTGGTCGCGCCATTCCTCGCGGATCTCCTGCCCGACGATGTCGCGGTAGAACAGGGTCGCGGCCGAGGACGGACGGGCGTGAGCGACGGCGACGAACGACGAGCCGTCGGCTGTCGGCACCCAGAGCACCATGTCGGCGAAGGACAGGTCGGCGAGCAGCTGCCAGTCCCCGACGAGCAGGTGGAGCCACTCCACGTCGGCTTCGGAGGAACGGCCTTGTGCGAGGACGAGGTCACTGAGGGTCGACACCCGACAAGTCTAGGTGCGCCCCCGTGTGGACGACGGCGCGCTCTCCACAGCCGGATACCGGCTGCGAAATGTAATGTTGCGCGGCCCATACGCTCGGCCCTGACGAAAGGGGGCCGGGGTGACGGACATCGCAGAGCGCATCGACGACGAGCCGATCGGGAGGCACGGGCACGTCAGGAGACCGGAGCACGATCACAACCACAGCCACAGCCACAGCCACGACACCAGCCACGACCAGGTCGGCGACCGACGGACCGCGGACGGCACGGCAGACGCCACCGGTGCGCCGCCCGCCGATGCTGCAGCCGATCTGCCAGACGCGGGTGAGACCGCACGCTCCCTGGCCCTCTGCGTCGTCGAGATCCTCACCGGCGCCCGCGAGGTCGACACCATCTCGCGCTGGATCAGTGACGAGGTGCACCGACACCTGCAGCACCGGGCGGCGATCGCGGCCCGGGCCCGTTCGGTCTCCCGGCACAGCCACCACCGCGCCGTCATCCGGGTCGGCGGCGTCGTCCTGGACGGGCCGCGGGACGGCGTCGCGGAGGCGGCCGTCGTCGTCCACACCCGGAGCCGCGCTCGAGCGGTCGCGATCCGGCTCGAGGTCCGCAACGGACGCTGGCGGGCAACGGCCATCGGGGTGCTCTGAACGGGGCGCGCTGAGCGGGGCGCGCCCCGGCACCGCCTCTGGTGCCGTCCGGGACGACGGACGGGAGGCCCGGTACCAGCTGGTACCGGGCCTCCCGTCGTGTGCCGTGGTGCGTCAGCCCTTCTTGGCCGCCGCCCGGCGCTCGGCGCGGTTGCTCGCGTCGGCCTGGCCCGAAGCGGTCGCTGCGGACCCGAAGGCCGAACCCTGCTCGGGGCCGGCGGCCTCCTGCTCGGCCTGGGCGCGCTGCGCGCGAGCCGTGGCGGCCTGCTCGAGCCGACCGGCTTCGTCGCGGACCTCGACTTCGCCGTCGATCGACGGAGCGGAGTACTCGAGGCCGGCGTTCTCACCCTCCTCGCCGAGGCCCTTCGCCTCGATGACGGCGTTCTCGCCGTCCGACTGGACCTGCACCTCGAGGTTGAAGAGGAAGCCGACCGACTCCTCACGGATCTGGCCCATCATCGTCTGGAACAGGGCGTAGCCCTCACGCTGGTACTCGACGAGCGGGTCACGCTGCGCCATCGCACGCAGCCCGATGCCGTCCTTGAGGTAGTCCATCTCGTAGAGGTGGTCGCGCCAACGGCGGTCGATCACCGAGAGGACGACGCGACGCTCCAGCTCACGCATCGCCTCTTCACCGAGGGCTTCTTCACGCTTCTGGTACGCGAGCTGGGCGTCGGAGAGGATCTCGCGGGCGAGGAACTCACGCGTCGCCTTGCCCTTCGAGCCGGCCTCGGTGATGACCTCGTCAATGGTGATCGAGATCGGGAAGAGGGTGCCGAGCTCGGTCCACATGGCGTCGAGGTCCCAGTCGTCCGGGGAACCCTCGCCGGTGTGGGTGTCGATGACGTCGTCGACGACGCTCTTGAGGAACGACTGCGCGCGCTCGTGCAGGTCGTCGCCCTCCAGGATGTGTCGGCGGTCGCTGTAGATCGCCTCGCGCTGGCGGTTCAGGACGTCGTCGTACTTGAGGACGTTCTTGCGGATCTCGGCGTTGCGGCCCTCGACCTGCGCCTGCGCGGAGCGGATCGCACGGCCGACGAGCTTGTTCTCGATGGCCAGGTCGTCCGGGACGTTCCCGCGGCCCATCAGGCTCTCGGCGGCACCGGAGTTGAACAGGCGCATGAGGTCGTCGGTGAGCGACAGGTAGAAACGGCTCTCGCCGGGGTCGCCCTGACGACCGGAACGACCGCGCAGCTGGTTGTCGATGCGACGGGACTCGTGGCGCTCGGTTCCGAGGACGTAGAGGCCGCCCGCGTCGCGGACCTTCTCGCTCTCCTCTTCCACGGTGGCCTTCATCGCCGAGAAGACCTTGTCCCACTCGGCTTCGTACTCCTCCGGGGTCTCGGTCGGCGACAGCCCCTTCGCGTGCATCTCCTGCACGGCGAGGAACTCCGCGTTGCCGCCGAGCATGATGTCGGTTCCACGACCGGCCATGTTCGTCGCGACCGTGACGGCCCCGGCGCGTCCGGCCTGGGCGACGATGGCGGCTTCGCGAGCGTGGTTCTTCGCGTTGAGGACCTCGTGCTTCACGCCCTTCTTGGCGAGCAGCTTCGACAGGTACTCGGACTTCTCGACGCTCGTGGTGCCGACCAGGACCGGCTGGCCCTTCTGGTGGCGCTCTTCGATGTCGTTCGCCACCTGCTCGAACTTGGCCTGCTCGTTCTTGTAGACCAGGTCCGTCTGGTCGATGCGCTGCATCGGCCGGTTCGTCGGGATCGGGACCACGCCGAGCTTGTAGGTCGACATGAACTCCGCCGCCTCGGTCTCGGCGGTACCGGTCATGCCGGAGAGCTTCTGGTACAGGCGGAAGTAGTTCTGCAGCGTGATCGTGGCGAGGGTCTGGTTCTCGGCCTTGACCTCGACGCCCTCCTTGGCCTCGATCGCCTGGTGGATGCCCTCGTTGTAGCGACGTCCCATCAGGATGCGGCCGGTGTGCTCGTCGACGATGAGCACCTCGCCGTTCATGACCACGTAGTCCTTGTCGCGCTTGAACAGGGCGACGGCCTTGATCGAGTTGTTGAGGAACGAGATGAGCGGGGTGTTCGCCGACTCGTAGAGGTTGTCGATGCCGAGGTAGTCCTCGACCTTCTCGATGCCGGGCTCGAGCACGCCGACGGTGCGCTTCTTCTCGTCGACCTCGTAGTCCTCGCCCGGGGTCAGCCGCGTGGCGATGGACGCGAACTCCGTGAACCAGCGGTTCGCCTCGCCCGAGGACGGGCCGGAGATGATGAGCGGCGTGCGGGCCTCGTCGATGAGGATCGAGTCGACTTCGTCGACCACGGCGAAGAAGTGGCCGCGCTGGACCATGTCGGACGCCTGCCACGCCATGTTGTCGCGCAGGTAGTCGAAGCCGAACTCGTTGTTCGTGCCGTACGTGATGTCGGCTGCGTACTGCTCACGGCGCTCGGCCGGCGACTGACCTGCGACGATGCAGCCCGTGGTCATGCCGAGGGCGCGGAACACGCGGCCCATGAGCTCCGACTGGTACGACGCGAGGAAGTCGTTGACCGTGATGACGTGCACGCCACGGGACGGGATCGCGTTGAGGTAGGCGGCGGTCGTCGCGACGAGGGTCTTGCCCTCACCGGTCTTCATCTCGGCGATGTTGCCGAGGTGGAGGGCGGCACCACCCATGAGCTGCACGTCGAAGTGCCGCATGCCGAGCGTCCGCTTCGACGCTTCCCGCACGGCCGCGAAGGCCTCCGGCAGGAGGTCGTCGAGGGTCTCACCGTTGGCGTACCGCTCGCGGAGTTCGGTCGTCTCCTCGAGGAGCTCCTCGTCCGTCAGACTCGCGAAGTCGTCCTCGAGGTCGTTGATGGCCGAGGCGTACGCCTTCAGCCGACGGAGGGTCCGCCCTTCACCGATGCGGAGGACCTTCTCCAGCACGTTTGCCACGTGAGCTCCTTACGAAGTCGTCGTGCGCGGTCCGCGCGCCCGATCAGCCAGTCATGCTAGCAACCCCCCGCGGCCCGGCGCTGGGAGCAGCACGAGTGCGCACGGCCCGGGTGGACCGTGCGCACTCGAGGGTCGTGCTGCCGGGGACTACGCGCTCGCGGGCGAGGTCTCCTCGACGAGGACGTGCTCACTCCCCCGGGCGTCGGCGCCCGGGTTCTCGTCGATGCCGATGACGCCGTAGTCCCAGCCCTTCCGTCGGTAGACCACGCTCGGGCGGTGGGTCTCCGAGTCGACGAAGAGGTAGAAGTCGTGCCCGACGAGCTCCATGTGGTACAGCGCGTCGTCGACGGTCATCGGGGCGGCCTCGAACACCTTCTGGCGGATCACGACCGGCGAGTAGGCCGCGTCCTCGTCCTCGTGGTCCGTGCCCTGGTCGGCGTCGACCACGGGCACGGCGCCGGTGGCGACCTCCTCGATGAGCTTGCCGTCGGCGGGCTCCACGCCCATGCCCTCGAAGCCGGCGCCCGCGGCCTCGGCGACGGACGTCGGGCGGTGCCGTCCACGGTGCACCTTCTTGCGGTCGCGAGCACGACGCAGGCGCTCGGCGATGCGGGCGAACGCGAGGTCGAACGCCGCGTACTTGTCCGACGCCGCGGACTCGGCCCGGACGAGCGGCCCGGGTCCGATGAGGGTCAGTTCGACGCGGTCCTCGCCCTGCGCCCCGCTGCTCTTCTCGTGGTGCCGGCTCACTCGCACCTCGAACGCGAGGGCCCGGTCGGCGAGCGCGTCGATCTTCTCGGACTTCTGCTCCACGTAGGTCCGGAATCGGTCGGTGACCCCGACGTTCCGGCCCGTGATCGTCACGTCCATGGCGGCTCCCATCCACATTCGGCGGTTCGCCTCCGTCCGGCGAACACCAACGCCTTGCCGCGAGGCTAGACCCTGCCGCCCGAGCGGGTACGCGAGCTGCGCGGGAGGCAGCACACGCCCACCCGATGCCCAGGAGACGTCCGGCTCGTGCACCACGCTCACGCCTCCACACTGGCGATCGCGACGCACCGGACCACGCGGCCGCCGGCCACCCGCACCGCGCGGACGGCTTCGGCCATCGTGACGCCGGTGGTCACGACATCGTCCACGACGACGACGTCACGACCGCCGACCTGCCCGACGAGTCCCGCGGCGCTGAGCGTCCCCACGGTGGCGGCGACCCGCTCCAGGGCGGTGCGCTCCTTCTGCCCGGTCGGGATCCGCGGTCCGGACGCCAGGGTGCCGGGACCGGTCTGGGCCGCCGCCACGTCGTCCACACCGGACCGGGCCCGCGGAGCGGTGAGCCGCCGGAGTGCGGGAGCACGCCGGACCCCGGCGCGGCGCAGCACCGTGACGACCGGGTCGAAGCCGCGCCGCCGGTGACCGCGGGCCGACGGTGGGACCCGGAGGACGACCGCACCCGGTGCCGCGGCGAGCGCCGCCCGGACGAGGTCCGCCGTACGGCGGGTCAGCGGACCGACGACGTCGACGCGTCCGCGGAGCTTCCACTCGAGGACGAGCGTGCGGACGAGTCCCTCGTACTCGTACGCCGCGTCGAGTCGGACGCCCGCCACCAGGCGCGTGCGCCCGGGCAGGGCGGCGAGGGCAGACCGGCACACCGGGCAGAGGGCGTGGTCGGGGTGACCGCACCCGGCGCACACGACCGGCAGGAGCAGGGCGAGGACCGCGACGAGGGCGTCTCGCCAGGGCCGGGACACCTCGCCCCGCGGTGCGGGAACGGCGGCGGCCGGTGCGCCGCCGGGCGGTGGCTGGTGGTTCGACACGACACGATGCTCGTGGAACGGAGCGCCGGACGCCGAGGCCGCCCGGACAGCTGTGGACGGGCTCGGCGTCCGGGACGTCCGTGGAGGGCAGGTGCCTCAGCGCTGGACGCCGAGGACCGACGCCGCGACGCCCGTGGTGTCCCACCCACCACCCGTCGACTGCAGCACGGAGCCGTCCGACATCCGGAGCAGCAGCGCGCTGCCGCTCCCCCCGGCGATGGCGGTCGCGGTGCCGTCGGGCTTCGCGAGCGTCTCCGACTGCCCGCCGACCGTCGTCCGGACGACGCTGGACCCGGTGTCCGTGCGGCCGACGGACGCGACGTCGAGCTCGTCCACCCAGGTCGCACCGACGGGGTCCCCGGCGGCGGCCTGGACGCGCACGGGCGGACCGAGCGAGGTCGGCGCCCGGTCGGAGCCGCGCGTGATCGCCAGCACGTAGAGGGCGGCCCCGTCGTCGGTGTCCAGGAGCGCGAGCGCGCGGGTGGAGTCCCGCGACACCTCGAAGGACACGAGCCGACCCTCGGGCAGGGTCGAGCTGACCTGGTGCGGGTCGCCTCCGAGGCCGTACGCGGCGATGGAGCGGGGGTCGGAGCGCTCCGCGACCCACACGAACCCCTGGTCGTCGATCGAGGGCGGCACGAGGCCGCCACGGGTGTCGACGCGGAGCGGGTCCTTGCCGCTGCGGACGACGAAGACGCCGTCGCGGTTGCCGACGGCCGCGACCGTGCCCGCGGCGGAGAGTCCGAGCGACGCCGGCTCGAGGTCGGCGATCCGACCGCTCATCCCACCGCCGAGGCCGGTGACCTCTCCCGTGCTCGGCGTCGCGAACCCGGCGACGCCGTCCTGCACCACGAGGGGCCTGGCGTCGACGTCCGGGTTCCGCTGCGCGCTCGTGCCGCTCGAGTCCGGCAGGGGCACCGAGACGCCCTCGACGGTGAGGTCGACGGAGGAGACCGTGGCGATGGAGGACAGCGAGTCCGTGAGCTGCTCACGCATCCGGACCTTCTCGACGGTGCTCGCCCGGAGCGCCTCGCTGGAGAGGTCGACCTGTGCGCTGCCGCTCTCGATCGTGACCGCGTTGAGGGAGAGCTGCGTGCCCTCGGGGAACGACGAGACGACGGCGCCCTCGAGCCACTCGGCCGGCCCGGCGAGCAGGGCGCTGACGATGCGGGTGCTCGTCGACGAGCGGGCGAGGAACCACCGCTCGTCGGGCACGAGGTAGCGGTACGTCGGGTCGTAGAAGTAGAGCGCGTGCGGTTGGAAGACCGAGACGAAGTTGACCGGTGACAGGATGATGCCGTCGGGGGCGTAGGCGATCCGCCACTCGCCGTCCTCACGGGTGAACTGGAAGGTGAGCGTCGACGAGGTCGGGCGGACCGCCTGGGTGTACTCGCCGTCGGCGTCGACCGATGCGCTGGCGGTGAGCGTGTAGGTCAGCTCGCGGGTCCCGACGCGCTCGACCTCGCCGTCGCCCTGGCGGACCGTGACGCCCTGGCGCGGGTTCCACTTCTGGGAGAACCCGGCGCTGAGGAACTCCCGGGCGACCGCGTAGTCGTTCTGGGCGCCGGTGGCTGCGTCGATGAACTGGGTGAGCAGTTCGGTCTGGTCGGACCCGGCCTCGGGTCCGGAGGGTCGGTAGTCGACGCCGCCCGAGGGCGACTCGTCGGTGATGGACTTCCCGGCCCGCACCGGTCCGGACTCGGGGATCGCCGCGCACGCCGTGACGCCCAGGAGCGTGAGGGCGGCGAGCGCCGTCGCGAGGGCCCGCGGCACGCGGCGGTGTCCGTTGCCGGTGGTCCTGCTCATGGTCGGTCCTCCGATGCGGTCGGTCCGTCGTACGACTCGTCGAGCGCGGGCAGCGGGATCGCCGACGTCGGGGGCGCTTCGCTGCTGCGGCGCGGCAGGACCAGCACGAACGCCGAACCCTCGCCCGGTCGCGACCAGACGTCGATGCGCCCGCCGTGCAGTTGGGCGTCGCCCAGGCTGATGGCGAGCCCGAGCCCGGTGCCGCCGATGGTGCGCTTGCGGCTGGGATCCGCGCGCCAGAACCGGTCGAACACCCGGGCGGTGTCCTCGGGGGGCATCCCGACGCCGCGGTCGCGCACCGCGATCGCGACCGATCGCGAGTCGCTGTCGACCACGACGTCGACCGGGCGACCGTCGCCGTGCTCGATGGCGTTGCCGACCAGGTTCCGGAGCACCCGCCGGATGCGACGACCGTCGAGCTGCATGGTGGTGTGGCCACCCGGGGTGGCGAGGCGGAGCTCGATGCCGGCCCGGTCGGCGAGCGGACGGAACTCGTCGACGATGTCCGCCGTCAGCGCCGCCGGCACGACCGACTCGGTCTCGAGTTCGACGGCCTGGGCGTCGTAGCGCGAGATCTCGAGCAGGTCGGCGAGCAGCAGCTCGAACCGGTCGACCTGGGCGTGCAGCAGTTCGGCCGAGCGCGCGGCAGATGGTTCGAAGTCGTGCCGGGCGTCGTAGAGCAGGTCGCCGGCGAGCCGGATCGTGGTGAGCGGGGTGCGGAGCTCGTGGGACACGTCCGACACGAAGCGCTGCTGCACGCGGGAGAGCTCGGCGAGCTGGGTGATCTGCCGACTGACCGCGTCGGCCATGTCGTTGAAGCTCCGGGCCAGGGTCGCGATGTCGTCCTCACCCCGGACCGGGATGCGCTCGTCGAGGCGCCCGGCGGCGATCTTGCGGCTCGTCTCGGCGGCGCCACGGATCGGCAGGACCACGAGCCGCACCACGAGGGACGTGACGAGGGCGATGAGGACGATGAGGGCGACTCCGCCGATGGAGAGCGTCTGCGACACGAAGTCGAGGGTCTGCTGCGCGTCGGACAGGTCGTAGACGAGGTACAGCTCGTACTGCCCGGCGCTCGGGATGTCGAGCGTCGACCCGACGGCGAGCCCGGGACCACGGCCGTCGGGTCCGTCGAGGCGCACCGGCTGCAGACTGAGTTCCCCGGTGTCGGCCGCTACCCGCTTCCGGAGCTCGTCGGTGATGACCGCGTCCGGGAAGCCGGTGCTCGCGACGTTCTGCAGGATCTGCGGGGTCCGCTCGCCCGGCGTCCGCTCGATGGCGATGCTCGTGCCGCCCGGGCTGGTCGTGTTCGAGAGGATCGCGTTCTGCGCCTCGCTCTGCAACGACTCGAGTTCGGTCTGGTTGTTGTCCTCGGCCGCCGTCGCGGCGTCGAAGATCCCCTGCGCGACGATGGTGGCCCGTGCCGACTCCGCCTGGATCTGGTCGCGGCGCTGCGCGTACACGTTGTTCGAGATGCTCACCATCACAGCGGTCCCGATGACCGCCACCGCCAGCCCGGTGGTCGCGACGGTGATCGCGACCGAGCGCACCATCAGCGAGCGGCGCCACAGGTAGGCGATCCCCCGCCAGATCCGACGGAGCCAGTACCGGGCCCGCCGGCGCGTCCGGCGGAACGGCACCGGGACCGACGTCGACGGCACGGGCGTCAGCTCTGCGCGCCGGCCCGGTACCCGACGCCGCGGACGGTGGTGACGATGCGCGGGTTGTCCGGGTCGTGCTCGATCTTCGCGCGGAGCCGCTGCACGTGGACGTTCACCAGGCGGGTGTCCGCCTTGTAGTGGTAGCCCCAGACCTGCTCGAGGAGCATCTCGCGCGTGAAGACCTGGCTCGGCTTCTCGGCCAGGGCGCGGAGCAGGTCGAACTCGAGCGGGGTGAGGGCGATCGGCTTGTCGCCGCGGCGCACCTCGTGGCCCGGTACGTCGACGACGAGGTCCCCGACGTGCAGGACGGTCGCGTCCGAGGCGGTCGGGCGCAGTCTGGTCCGGATCCGGGCGACGAGCTCCTTCGGGTTGAACGGCTTGACCACGTAGTCGTCGGCGCCGTTCTCGAGGCCCGCGACGACGTCGGCGGTGTCACCCTTCGCGGTGAGCATGATGATCGGCGTGCCGCTCTCGGCACGGATCCGCCGGCAGACCTCGATCCCGTCGATGCCCGGGAGCATGACGTCGAGCAACACGAGGTCGGGCTTCGTGGCGTGGAACGCGTCGACGGCGTCGTTGCCGTCGGCGCTGAAGTCGGGCTCGTAGCCCTCCGAGCGGAGGACGATGCCGATCATCTCGGCGAGGGCCTGGTCGTCGTCGACGACGAGGATGCGCGGTGTCATGGGATCCGGACTCCGAGGGGCAGGTCGGGGGTGCCCAGGGACGGGCACGCTCCGCTCACGATAGCCGAGCCCTCGTCGGCGCAGGTTTTCCGACAGGATGGGACCCGGTCGTGCGTTCCGGCAACGACCGAGGCGAGGGGGCGGTCACGATGGTCGACGGCGGATGGCACGTTCCGGGCGCGGGGACGCCACCGGAGCACGGTGCAGGGCACGGTGCTGCCGGGCAGCACGACCGGGTCGGGGACCGTGCATCCGGCGTCCCGTCCGGTCCGGCGGGCTCCTCGGGCACGACGTCCGGCCAGACCGGCCCGGGGTACGGACCGACGCAGCCCCCGTCCGGGGTCGGGCCGGGTCCGCAGCCGCACCGCCCCGTCATCCCGCTCCGCCCGCTCGGCCTCGGCGACGTGTTGGCCGGCGCCTTCACGGTCTTCCGCCGCAACGCCCGCGTGCTGCTCCTCTGGGCCGTGCTGCTCTCCGGCGTCCTCGGGCTCGTGTCCACGCTCGCCTCGGCGTTCGGGCAGCGCACCCTGCAGACCCGCATGCTGTCGGCGGTGGACGGCACGGGTGACACCGACACGATCATCGCCGGGACGGTGACGCTCTACGCGGTGCTCAGCATCGGCCTGCCGTTCCTGGCGTACCTGGCACGCGGCTTCCTCGTCGCGCCGATCGCGGTCGACACCGGGCAGCGGGTGCTCGGTCGCCGCGGGACGTTCCGCGGCCTGTGGTCACTCCTCGCCGGGCGCCGGGGTGCGGTCGTCGGCTGGATCCTGCTCCAGCTCGCCGCCGGTGCCGTCATCGGCACCGTCTTCGTGCTGGTCGTGCTCGCCTTCGTGGCCGCGCTCGCCGCGGGCGAGCGCGCCGTCGGCTGGTTCGTGCTGACCGTCGTCGTGATGGTGCTCGGGTTCGCCGTCCTCGTCGCGTTCCTCGTCACACGCTTCGCGTTCACCGTCCCGACCATCGCGCTCGAGGGTCGCGGCGTGTTCTCGGCGGCTGGCCAGTCGTGGCGGCTCACCCGCGGGGCCTTCTGGCGCACCTTCGGGATCCTGCTGCTCGTCCAGGTGGTGTTCGGCGTCGCCGCGAGCATCGCCAGCGTGCCGCTGACCGTCGCGCTGACACTGTTCTCCGGTGTGTTCGACCCGCTGGGCCAGACCGACACGACCGGAGGCGCGCCCTCCGCGGGCGGGATCGTCGCGCTCGTGGTCGGCAGCCTGCTCGTGATCGCGGTGCAGTGCGTGACGGACGTCCTCGGCGCCTCCGTCACGACCTTCCTGGCGATCGACCGGCGGATCCGGACCGAGGCGCTCGACCAGCGCATCGCCGCGCACCTGGAGACCGGGCAACCGGCCGACCCGTTCGCTCCGGCCGCCCCGGTGGCCCGACCTCCGTGGTCCCCGCAGCAGGGCTGGCCGCAGCAGCAGGGCTGGCCACAGGGACAGGGCTGGCCACAGGGACAGGGCTGGCCACAGGGACAGGGCTGGCCCCAGCAACCGGGCTGGCCGCAGCAACCGGGCTGGCCGCAGCAACCGGGCCCGCCACAGGGACAGCAGCAGCCCTGGCCGCCGGAACAGCCCGGGCCGCCGCACCGACGCCAGCAGGACCCGCCGAGCGGCCGACCGTGAGCGCCGTCGACCCGGACGAGGCACGTCGGCTGCTCGAGCAGGAGCTCGGCCGGTCGGAGTACCGCGGGGCCCAGGAGACCTGGTGGGACCGGGCCTCCCGCGCGTTCCTCGACTGGCTCGGCTCGCTGCAGCCCGACGGTGCCGGTTCCGTCACCCTCGGCCGGGTCCTCCTCGTCGTGGCGATCGTCGTGCTCGTGGCCGTGGTGGTGCTCGTCGTGGTGAACCGCGGACTCCCCCGCCGACGTGCCCGCGTCCGGGCCGACGACCTGGGCGGGGTGTTCGACGACGACGACCTCCGCACGGCGGACGCCGTCGCGGTGGCCGCCCGCGCGGCTCTGGCCGCCGGCGACTGGTCCACCGCGGTGCTCGAGGGCTACCGGGCCCTGGCGCGCGGCCTGGGTGAGCGGGACCTGGTCGCCGTGGTGCCCGGCGCGACCGCGCGCGCCATCGCGGACCGGGCGACCCGGCCGTTCCCCGCACTCGGTCCGGTCCTGCGGGACGCCTCCGACGCCTTCGACGCGGTCCGGTACCTCGGGGTCGACGCGGACGAGGCCACCGCCCGGCGGGTGCTCGACGCCGAGCGGGCCGTCCGCGAGTCCCGACCGGTCGACCGCCCGGGCGACCCCCGTCGCCCGGTCGACCACCAGGGGGTCCGGGCATGAGCGCCACCGCGACCCACACCGCGGCACCGGACCAGACCACCACTTCGACGGCGACGGCAGGGCCGGACCCCCGTGACCGCGCCGTGCGCATCGGAGCCTGGTGTGCGGTGGTGGTCGTCGGGCTGCTCCTGGCGACCCTGACGGCCGTCGTGGGCACGGGCGACCGTTCCTCGGACACCCCGCTCGACCCGTCCTCGACGACGGGCAGCGGCTCCCGGGCGATCGTCCGGGTGCTCGGGCAGCAGGGCGTCGACGTCGAGGTCGTCTCCGACGCCGACCGGGTCACGACGGACGACGCGGCGGCCGACAGCACCGTCCTCGTGGACGACTCGGCGGGGGTGCTCGCCCCGTCCGTCGCCCGCCGCATCGCGCGGACCGCGCCCGACGTCGTCCTCGTCACCACCGACCCCGGCGTCCTCGAGGCCTTCCGCGTCGACGCGCGACCAGCCGGCGGGAGTTCGGAGACCACGGTGGCGTCGACGACCTCGTGCGGGATCCCGGCCGCCCGGGCCGCCGGGTCCGTGACCACCGGTGGAGTCACCTACGCCACCGACGACCCGGACCTGCTCCGCTGTGTCCCGACCGGGTCCGGTGAAGACCGTCGATGGGGCCTCCTCCGGGCGGACACGGCCGCCGGACGGGTCACGGTCGTCGGCACCACGGCCGCGTTCCGGAACGACACCGTCACCCGCGCGGGCAACGCGGCCCTGGCGCTCGGGCTGCTCGGCAGCCACGACGACCTGCTGTGGTACGTCCCGACGGCCGGGAGCGCCGACGCCGCGCCGACGCTCGGCGACCTCGCCCCGCCGTGGGTCCCGAGCGCCATCGGGCTGCTCGGGGTCGTGGCGGTCGCCGCCGCGTGCTGGCGCGGTCGGCGACTCGGTCCCCTCGTCGTCGAGCGTCTGCCCGTCGTGGTCCGCGCCGCCGAGACCACCGAGGGTCGCGCGCGCCTCGCCGCCCGGGTCCGCGACCGCACCCACACGCTCGACACCCTCCGCGTCGCCGCTGTCCTCCGCATCGGGAAGGCACTCGGCCTGCCCCGTTCGGCGCACGTCGACGCGGTCGTGCGCCGGGCCGCAGCCGTCACCCGCCGTCCGGTCGGGGAGGTCGGCGCGGTCCTCGTCGGCGCGCCGACCGGCGACGACCGTGCGCTCGTCGCCGGCGCCGCCGCGCTCGACGAACTGGAGGACGCCGTCGGCCGGGCGGTCTCCGGCGACGTGCGCCGCGCCTCCCGGACGGACGTGCCGACGGACCGCACCGACCGGGGTGGCACCAGCCGCACCCCGCAGACCAGCGGACCGCCGGCGCCACGGGCCGAGGCGCCACCGACACCACCGACACCGACCACCGACCCGCGACCAGGAGGACGATCGTGACCGACCTGCCCACCACCACCAGCTCCGGACGCGGGACGGACGGTGACCCCCTCCGGGACGTCATCGGCCGTGTCCGCGCGGAGGTCGGCAAGGCCGTCGTCGGACAGGAGGGCGCGGTCTCCGGCATGATCGTCGGTCTGCTCGCGCAGGGACACGTCCTGCTCGAGGGCGTCCCCGGCGTCGCGAAGACCCTGCTCGTGCGGAGCCTCGCGGCGGCGATGTCGCTCGACACCAAGCGCATCCAGTTCACCCCCGACCTCATGCCCGGCGACGTCACGGGGTCACTCGTGTACGACGCCTCCACCGGGACGTTCCCGTTCCGCGAGGGACCGGTGTTCACGAACGTGCTGCTCGCCGACGAGGTGAACCGGACGCCCCCGAAGACCCAGTCCGCGTTGCTCGAGGCGATGGAGGAACGACAGGTCAGCGTCGACGGCTCCGCCCGTGGGCTGCCCGACCCGTTCTTCGTCGCCGCGACGATGAACCCGATCGAGTTCGAGGGCACCTACACGCTGCCGGAAGCGCAGCTCGACCGGTTCCTCATGAAGCTCACGCTCGACCTGCCCCCGCGCGAGGTCGAGTGGCAGGTGCTCCGCCGCCACGCGGACGGGTTCGTGGCACGCAACGTCCGGTCGGCCGGCATCGTGCCCGTCGTCGGCGTCGACGAGGTCCGGGCCGCCCAGCGCGCCGTCCGGGACGTCGGCGCTCGTGACGACGTCCTCGCGTACGTCGTCGACCTCGCCCGTGCCACCCGGCAGACGCCGTCGGTCCGCGTCGGGGTGAGCCCGCGCGGTTCGACCGCCCTGCTCGCCGCCGCGAAGGCCTGGGCGTGGCTGACCGGCTACGACGCCGTCACGCCCGACCACGTGCAGGCGATGCTCCTGCCGGTGTGGCGGCACCGGCTGCGGATCGCTCCCGACGCCGAGCTCGAGGGCGTCGACGCGGACGGGGTGCTGCAGCAGGTGCTCGAGCAGGTGCGGGTACCGATCTAGTGGCGGTCACCGGCCGGTTCGTCGCGCTCCTCGCCGTCGCGATCGTCCCCACCGTGCTGCTCGGCAGCGGGTGGGGCGGTGTCGCGTGGATCGGCGTCGTGGTGCTCGCCGCCGGCGTCGACCTCGTGTTCGCGGCGGACCTCCGGCGGGTGCGGGTGGAACGCCGGATGCCCCGCCTCGCCCGTCGGGACACGACGGCCGACGGCACCCTGGTGCTCGCCAACGACGGCAGCCGGGTGCTGCGCGCCGTGGTCCGGGACATGTGGGAGCCATCCGCCGGGCACGAGCCGCGCCGGGTCCCGATGACGGTGCCCGCCGGCGAACGACGGACCGCCAGGATGCGGTTCAGCCCCTTCCGTCGCGGCCGGCGCACCACCGCCGGGGTCGCGCTCCGCGCAGCAGGACCACTCGGACTCGCGGCACGGCAGCGCGTCGTCGCGGCGCCGGACGAACTCGTCGTCACCCCACCGTTCCGGTCACGCCGGCACCTGCCCTCGCGCCTGGCCCGCCTGCGGGAACTCGACGGTGAGACGACCCTGCAGCTGCGCGGCCACGGCACCGAGTTCGACTCCCTCCGCGACTACGTCCGTGGGGACGACGTCCGGTCGATCGACTGGCGCGCCACCGCCAGACGGCAGGACCTCGTCGTGCGGACGTGGCGTCCCGAGCGCGACCGACGGGTCGTGGTCGTCGTCGACGCCGGACGCGCCGGAGCGGGGCGCGTGGACGACGAACCCCGCCTGGACACCGCCATCGAGACCGCGCTGCTGGTCGGGGCCCTCGCGGCGGCTGCCGGCGACCGGGTGGACCTCGTCGTGCTCGACGACGTCGTCCGGGGCCGTGTGCACGGTGCGACGCGCTCGGACGTCGTCCAACGGTTCGGCACGGTTCTCGCGACCACCGAGCCGGGGCTCCGGGCCACCGACTGGGCCGCCGTCCCCGGCATCGTCGACGCCGTGACCACACAGCGCGCGCTCGTGGTGCTCGCGACGAGCCTCGACTCGGTCGGTGCCTCCGGGGACCTGCTCGCGGTGCTGCCCGTGCTCGGGCGTCGGCACGCGGTGGTCGTCACGTCGGTCGAGGACCCGGCGGTGCTGCGGATGGCCGCAGCGGGTGGGCGGACCGACGGGGCCGGGTCGGGCCTCCAGGTCGCTCGGCGACGACGTGACCGCGCCGGACGGCGGGGTGTCGGCGGCGAGGACCCGACTGCCCTCCGGACCGGGTGGCGACGACGCGCGGGTGACGACGTGTACCGCCGTGCCGCGGCCGAGCGGACCCTGCTCGACGCCGACGGGGTCGCCGACGTCGCCCGCCGCGCGGGCGCCGAGGTGGTGCGGGGGGCGCCCGAGGACGTCCCGCCGCGGACCGCGGACGCGTACATCCGGGCGAAGGCGTCCGGGAGGCTCTGACCGGTGCCGGCAGGCGACCGCCGGTCCGCCTCGCCCTCCACGCGCCGGGCGGGTCGCCCGAGGGCGGGTCACCCGATGCCGCCCGGTCAGCCCGGTCAGCCCGGTCAGCCCGGTCAGCCCGGTCAGCCCGCGACGATCGCCGCGGCTCCCCGGTCGAACTCGTCCAGGTCGCCCCGCTCCCCCGCCCGGTACGCCCGGCCGCCGAGCACCCACTGGTACGCCAGGACCAGCGCGAGCGCCACCGTGCCGATGCCGATCTTCACCGGCCACGGCCACTCCTGCCGGGTGACGGTCCCCTCGACGACACCGGACAGCAGCAGGGTCAGCACCAGCCCGATCGCGACGGTGATGAGCGCGCGACCGTCCTCGGCGAGCGCCTGCCCCCGCGTGCGGTGACCGGGCGCGATCCACGACCAGGCGATCATCAGGCCGGCCCCACCGGCCAGGAAGACCGAGTACAACTCGAGCTGCCCGTGCGGCGCGATGTACAGGAAGAAGTCGCCCAACCGCCCCTGGGAGTGCATGACCGACGCCGAGACGCCGAGACCCACGGCGTTCTGCATGATCGAGTAGGGCACGAAGAGCCCGGTGATGCCGAACGCCACCATGCTCGCCGCGATGTAGGCGTTGTTGGTCCAGACCTGCGCGGTGAAGGCACCGAGGCCGTGGTCGGAGTAGTAGTCGACGAAGTCCTGCGTGGCGTACTGCCGGAGGGCGGCGTCGGTCCCGAAGGTGGCGACGGCGCCGGGTGTCGCGGTGATCCAGACCGCCGTGACGACCGCGATGAGGACGGTCGCGACCGCGACCCAGATCGTCACCCAGCGGATCCGGTAGAGCGCCGCCGGCAGCTGCAGTGCGAAGAACCGCGTCAGCACCGTCAGCGGATCGACCGGTGCACCCGTGAACCGCAGCCGGGCGCGGTGCAGCGTCAGGGACAGGCGGTCCCCGGTCGTGGACCGGGGAGCGGCTGCACGGATCCGCGCGAGGTCGGTCGCGGCCGCCTGGTATCCGGCGACGAGGCGGTCGACGTCGGCGCCGGAGGTCGGCCGGCGCCGGGCGAGCCGGTCGAGCTCCGTCCACCGCTCGCGGTGCACGTCCGCGTACGCGTCCAGGTCCATCCGGTCTCCCCCTCGTCATCGTCCGCGTGGTCGTCCGCTCGCGGCACTCGACCGGACCGGCTCCGCGTCCGTCCTGCCGCTCGTGGCACGCTTCCGCCAGAATGATCCCATGCCGAAGCGCAGCACGCCCCGGGACCTGGCGGACCGACGGTTCGTCCGCGCGCTCGACGAGACCGACGACGCGCTCGTGGTGGGCGAGGCGGTCGCGCTCGACGTCGTCCCCGCCGGCACCGTGCTCCGTCTCGCCGCAGCGCTCCTCGACGCGCTGTGCCTGGTCGCGCTCCTCGTGATGCTGCTCATCGGACTGGCTCGCGTCTGGCCGGTCGGCATCGACGACGCCTGGGGCGCCGCCGCGCAGATCGCCGTCATCGTGACCGTCTTCGTCCTGGTCCCCGCTGCGGTCGAGACGGCGACCCGTGGCAAGAGCGTCGGGCGGTACGCCCTCGGCACGCGGGTGGTCCGGCTCGACGGTGGAGCGGTGTCCTTCCGGCACGCGTTCACCCGGTCGCTGGTCGGGCTGCTCGAACTCTGGACGACCTTCGGTTCGCTCGCGCTCGTGGTCGCCCTGTTCGGCTCACGGCCGCGCCGACTGGGCGACCTGCTCGCCGGGACCGTCGTGCAGCACGAGCGGTTGCCACGGCCCGCCGCACCGTCGGTGCTGCTGCCGCCGTCGCTGACCGCGTGGGCCCGGGTGGCCGACGTCCATGCGCTCCCGCAGCGGCTCGAGAACCGTCTGGGGGCCTTCTTCCGTGGGGCCGCGACGGTGCAGCCGGCCCTCCGCGAGGCCAGCGCCCGCGCGCTGGCGGCCGAGGTCGCCGGGTACGCGCACCCGGTGCCGCCCGTGGCCCCGGAGGAGTTCCTGGCGGGCGTCGTCGCGCTCCGTCGGCAGCGGGACCTGCTGGCCTTCGGCGGCCGGGTACGGTCCCTCGACGCCGCAGCGGCGGTGGCCGGTGCCCGCCCGCCCGGCTTCCCCCGCTAGGTCACCGGACGGGCTGGGGCCGATGACCTCAGCTGCGGCCACCGAACAGGCGACGGGTCCGGCCGGGCCTCCCGCCCCCGCCCGGACCCGCGGCGCGTCAGTACCGGTAGTGCTCGGGCTTGTACGGGCCCTCGACCGCGACGCCGATGTACGACGCCTGCTCCGGCCGGAGCTCGGTCAGCCGCACCCCCAGCGCGTCGAGGTGCAGGCGCGCCACCTTCTCGTCGAGGTGCTTCGGCAGCACGTACACGCCGGTGGGGTAGGAGTCGAGCCGCGTGTGCAGCTCGATCTGCGCGAGCACCTGGTTGGTGAACGA
This sequence comes from Curtobacterium sp. MCBD17_021, assembly GCF_003234525.1. Taxonomy (NCBI): domain Bacteria; kingdom Bacillati; phylum Actinomycetota; class Actinomycetes; order Micrococcales; family Microbacteriaceae; genus Curtobacterium; species Curtobacterium sp. MCBD17_021. The sequence continues at coordinate 45,575 of NZ_QKTS01000003.1, forward strand.
GTTGCTCATCACGAACGACGGGTGCCCGGTCGCGTTGCCGAGGTTCATGAGGCGGCCCTCGCTCAGCACGAGGATCGACCGGCCGTTCGGCAGACGCCACTCGTGCACCTGCGGCTTGATCTCGACCTTCTCGACACCCGGGAGCGTCTCGAGCCCGACCATGTCGATCTCGTTGTCGAAGTGTCCGACGTTCGCCACGATCGCCAGGTGCTTCAACGCGAGCATGTCGTCGACCCCGACGACGCCGAGGTTGCCGGTGCAGGTGACGACGATGTCGACCTCCCCCGCGACGTCCTGCAACCGCGCGACCTGGTAGCCGTCCATCGCGGCCTGCAGGGCGCAGATCGGGTCGACCTCGCTGACGATGACGCGCGCGCCCTGTCCGCGGAGTGCCTCCGCCGCGCCCTTGCCGACGTCGCCGTAGCCGACGACGAACGCGACCTTGCCGCCGATGAGGACGTCGGTGGCACGGTTCAGGCCGTCGGGCAGCGAGTGGCGGATGCCGTACTTGTTGTCGAACTTCGACTTCGTCACCGAGTCGTTGACGTTGATCGCCGGGAACTTCAGCTCACCGTTGCGCGAGAGCTCGTACAGGCGGTGCACGCCGGTCGTGGTCTCCTCGGTGACGCCCTGGATCTCGGCCGCGATGCGGGTCCAGCGGTCCGGGGACGTCTCGAGCGAGGCTGCCACCGTGGCGAGCACGATCTTCCACTCGGCGCTGGCGTCCGCACCGGCATCGGGCACCCGCCCGGCGGCTTCGGCATCGGCACCGGTGTGCACCAGCATGGTGGCGTCACCGCCGTCGTCGAGGATCAGGTTCGGCCCCGTCCAGTCCGCTCCCGCCGCGGCCGCCTCGGCGCTCCAGTCGAAGACCTGCGTGGTGCACCACCAGTACTCCTCGAGCGTCTCGCCCTTCCACGCGAAGACCGGGACGCCGGCGGGGGCGTCAGGGGTGCCGGTCGGGCCGACGGCGATCGCAGCGGCGGCCTCGTCCTGGGTGGAGAAGATGTTGCAGCTGGCCCAGCGCACCTGCGCGCCCAGCGCGACGAGGGTCTCGATGAGGACGGCCGTCTGCACCGTCATGTGCAGCGACCCGGCGATGCGTGCTCCGGCGAGGGGCTGCGTGGCGCCGAACTCCTCGCGCAGGGCCATCAGGCCGGGCATCTCGTTCTCGGCGAGGCGGATCTGGTGGCGTCCGGCCTCGGCGAGCGTGAGGTCGGCGACGCGGAACGGCACGGCGGCACGGGTTTCGATCGGCATGGGCACCAGTCTCCCACGGGCACCGCCCCGGCCCGGTCCGGCCGTGCGCCTCCGGACGCTGCGGTCAGGACGCCGTGCGGTCCGGGGTCCTCGGCGGCGGGTCCCGGCGGACGACCCGCCATCCCTGGGGCACACGGAGGGTCGCGGCGTGCCGGGCACAGAGGTCGTAGCCGTGCGGCTCGACGCGGGTCGAGAGGGGTCCGACGACCACCATCGAGTCGGCGTAGTCGTACGTCAGGGTCGCCGAGGCGCCCGCGCCACAGGCGACCTTGCTGCAGATCCGTACGTCCATACCGCCCCGACCCTACCGGCAGCCGCTCGGGGGCCCGCCGCGTACGATGGGCGGATGCGCCGCAAGCCCCCTCCCGTCCCGCAGGTCGACCGTGCTCGCGGGCGTTCCCGGCACGGCCGTGGGTACCGTTCGAGCATCACCGGGCCGGAGCTCGCACCCGTGATCACCCGTGCCGAGGCCTTCGACCGCATCGTGGGCGACACCGCGCACTACCTGGTCGGGCTGTGGCCGGAGGAGCTCGCGGGCGTCGTGTTCCAGGTCGCGGACATGCCGACCGACACGGCCCGGCCCGACGCACTGCCCCGGTGGCGCGTGGACCGTGACGGCCGACGGGTGACGGTGTTCCGCATCCCCGTCGAGCGGGTCACGCACAGCCCCGAGAAGGACGACGTCGACCGACGCATCGTCGTCGAGACCGCGGTGTTCCGCGCCGTCGCCGAACTGCTCGACAAGGACCCGTGGGACCTGGCGCCGGACCGCTACCGGCACTGGTGACCCGGGCCTCCCGGCACCGGTGACCCGTGCTCCCGACCGACGCCGCCGACCCCGCCGACCCCGCGGGACCACCAGCGGCCGACCTGCCGGACCCGGCCGCCGGCCCGTCAGGGCCGGCCCCCCCGGTCACCGGCCCGCCGGTCGCCGACCCGCCGGTCGCCGACCCGCTAGGGGTAGACCCGCAGCGGGCTGGAGACCTCAGTGGCCGGGCGGACCGGGAACCCGGCGATGCCGTCGTCGCCCTGGTAGGTGACCCCGGCGACCAACCCCTCGGCACCGGTGAGCCGGAGTTGCTGCGCGCTCGGCACGCTGACGGTCGCGGTCGAGCCGGAGGCGACCTCGACCTCGCGGGAGTCGTCGCCGGAGGCGATGGTCACCGTGGCGTCCTCGCGGGTGGGGTTGACGAGGTTGAGACGCGCTCCCGACCCGGCCGCGACGGCGGTGATGGTCGACTCGCCGAGCGGCTCGGCGGACGCGAACCACCCGAGGTCGGTCCGGCCGTCGTCGGTCGGCGTGGTGGTGCGCGCCCCGGCGACGATCGGCACGGTCGAGGTGATCGTGAACGAGTAGCGGCCGTCCGGGAAGTCGTCGAGCGGCACGTCCGTGACGACCCCCGGCTCGGCGGTGGCGTCCACCGTGGTGCCGCCGCCGTCCGCGGTCGTGATGCCGAGCGTGACGCGCGCGCTCCGGTCCCCCGGCACGTAGAGCCGGAGGGCGGGTGCCGCGTCTGCGGTGTCCTCGCCGCGCTGTGCCCCCTCGGCGTCGTCGAGCACGACGCCCGGGATGACCTGCGTGCGGGCAGGTGCGGCCCCGCCGGAGACGATGTCGAACCCGCCCGGGGTGAGGGTCCGGACGACGGTCTCCTGCATGTGGGCGACGATCTGGCCGCCGGTGGAGGTGACGTGCACGACCGTCGACCCCTGGTCGGTGACGAAGCCGGAGAGCGGGACGACCTTCTGCGAGTTCGGCGCGACGACGATGCCGGTGGTGCCGGGCGCGCTGACGGTGCCGTTCGCGTCGGCGATCGCCAGGTCCACCGTGGCGTTGACGTCGGTCGGGTTCGCGAGGGTGACGAGGCTGGTCCGGCCGGTCTCCGTCGAACCGCCGACGAGCCAGGTCGACTGCGACGGGTCGTCGCAGGAGGCCGCTCCGACGCCGACCAGGTCGCCGGAGGAGACGCTCTGCACGCTGCTGCCGGCGACCTGCGGTGCGGTGTCCTCGGCCGGCGCGGTGAGCAGCGTCGGCGCGCTGCTGCCGGTGGTCGAGCCCTCGAGCTCGGTGCGGTCGACGCCCTCGCCCGTGGTGGCGCTCGCGATCTCCGGCGACCCGATGGCGCTGGCGCGCGTGGCGTCGTTGCCGGACTCGTCCGAGAGCCGCAGGGCGCTGCCCGCGCAGACGCGCTCCGCTGCGGCCGGCACCGGGGTGACGGTCCGCCCGGCCGGGTGGCCCGGGGTCTCGGTGGTGCCGATCGTGTGCGCGGCGGCGATCGTGCCGGCCGCGACGACGACGGCGACGGCGGTCGCGGTGCCGCGGAGCGCCCAGCGGCGCGCGGTGCTCGTGCTCATTCGTCGCGCTCCTCGTCGAAGGTGGTGGCGGGCTCGTCGGCCTCGATGACGTTCGAGGTGGCACGGCGTCGGCGCGGTGCGGTCGGCACGGCGAGCAGGGCCGCGGCCCCGAACACGATGCCGATCACGACGAGGTGCAGCACGTGCGTCGCCGCGGCCGCCGCGGACCCGGTGCTCGTCCGGTCGACGTCCCCCTCGTAGTGGAAGAGCGCACCGTTCGTCGTCTCGCCGATGCTCGTGAAGAGCGCGTTCTGTCCGATCGCGCCGGCGGCCCGGTCGTGCACGGCCCGCGCTTCGGGGTCGTCCGGGGCGTCGTCGAGGAGGACGAAGCTCACGCCGAGCTCCCGCAGGGCGGGCTCGGGGTCGTAGCCGCTGCGGCTCGCGAGGTTCCCGGCGAGCGTGGCCAGCCGTGATCCGGACCGGCTGAGCGACAGCGCGGTGGCGTCGAGCGTGGACTGGTCGTCGAGCGTCGAGCCCTGCCCCCGCTCGAGGGCGACCGCGAGCGACCCGTCCGTCTGTGGTTGCACGACGAGTGTGCCGACGTCCGGGTTCGCCTGGGCCTCGGCGTTGACGTAGGCGCTCAGGACCCGACCCGACGTGGGCTGGATCGCGGCCCGGTCGACGTAGAACGCGGCGAAGGCGGGAGCCACGGCGACGGCGGCGAACACGCTCGCGACGAGCCCGACGACTGGCGCGGCACGCGGCACGGTGTCGATGCCGATGCACGCGGCCACGACGAGCGCGAGCGCCGTGACGGACAGGGCGCTGCCCGGCCACACGATCGTCGTCGTCGAACCGACACCGGTGACCGCCAGGTGGGTCGCACCGAACGCCGACGCGTAGCCGAGGAGGGCGGCGGCGAGCGCGGTGCCCGCGAGCGACCACCGGTGGCCGAGGACGGCACCGATCGCGCTCGCGGCGAGCGGGAGGGCCAGGACGGCCATCACGACGGGCAGCACCGCGTCGACCAGCCCCAGCGGGGCGGTGGCGGACAGCCAACCGTTCCAGTCCGGCAGCGGCTGTCCGATGGCCAGCTGGAGCGCGCTCGGTGCCGGCGTGGCCGTCGGGACGCCGGGGTCGGCGAACACCGCGAGCGGGTTGCCCCTGCTGACCTGTGCGAGGACGAGGGGGACGAACAGCACCGCGGCGGGGACGGGGACGAAGACCCGGCGGTGCGCGTGCCGGAAACCGACGACGAGCGCGACGAGCCAGCCGATGAGCAGGACGGGCAGGAGCGACGGTGCCGACGCGGTGACGACGGCGAAGAGCAGCGCGGCGCCGGACGCCGAAGCCCAGGAGCGGTGGGCCTCGACCAGGGTGAGGAACAGCCACGGCAGCAACACGTGGGCGATCACGGCGCCGAGGTGCCCGGAGGTGACGGCCCCGACCAGCGCGGGGGCGAGCGTGTAGAGCACGGCGCCGATGACCGGCACCCAGGTCCGCGTCGTCACCTTGCGCACCGCGGCCCACGCGCCGAGTGTGGCGAGCGGGAAGGACAGGAGCATGACGAGGACGACCGAGGTGGACGGCGACCAGAACGTGATCGAGCCGAGCACCGCGAGCACCGCCGCGAAGGGGTCGGACGGGCCGGTGAACCCCGTACCGAGGGAGTGCCAGCCGTACCCGACGTTCCGCCAGAGTTCGCCGACGTCGGTGCTCAGCGGCAGGAGTCCCCCGCCGGTCAACGCCGGCGACCCGAGCAGCGGGAACAGCGTCACGATGCTCAGCACGACCGCGGCCAGCACCACCCAGACGCCGCCGTCGCCGAGGAACGACGCGCGGGCGACCGGAGCGTCCTCGGCGCGGGCGAGTTCGACGTCCCGGGAGGTCGTGCGGTGCTCGTGCACCCGTCGCCAGCTCACCCGGAGCGGCTCGATCGCCGCCCAGCCGGTCTTCCGGTTGGCCGCGAGGGTGCGCCGCGCACGACGGACGCCGCCGCCGGCCGCCACGGCGAGCGCGGCCGCGAGCTCACCGCCGACCGCGGCCGGGTGCTTCGCGACGAGGTGCCCGATCGCGCGCCCCACGGCGAACGGCAGGAGCGTGAGCCAGTGCAACCAGAGGACGCCGGCGGGTGCGTAGGTGAGACGGCGGTGCAGCTGGGCCTGGCGGTGCATGCGCACCCGGCGACGCTCGGAGACCTTCGCGCGGCCGAACTCCTCGATCGGGCCGGCGCTGGTGGCACGGGCCTCGGGGACCACGGCGACGCGGTGTCCGGCGAGTCGTGCCCGGACCGAGAAGTCGAGGGCGGCGTCGACGTCGGGCAGCGCCGGGTCGAACCCGCCGAGGCTGTTCCACACGGACCGGCGGACGAGCATGCCGCCGGCCGAGACGCCGAGCACGTCGGTGTGCCGGTCGTGCTGGCCCTGGTCGAGCTCGTCCTGCACGAGGGTGACGGAGCGGCCGAAGCGGGTCATGCTCTCGCCGAAGGCCTTGATCCGTGCCGGGTCGTCGACGCCGACGAGCTTCGGCCCGGCGATCGCGACGGACGGGGCGATCTCGACCGCGGCGAGGAGCGCGGCGAGGGTGCCGGGGGTCGGGCTGTTGTCGTGCCCGACGAGCCAGAGCCACTCGTCGACGCCCTCGTCGGGCTCCGCACGCGGGGCCACCCGCTCACCGTGTCGGACGGCTTCACCGAACGGGCGACCCGCCGGGATCCGGGAGAGCTGGGCGCTGCCACCGAAGGACAGTTCCGAGGTCGAGCCGTCGGTCGACCCGACGTCGACGACGACGAGCGCCTCGGGCGGACGGGTCTGCGCAGCGAGGGCGTTCAGGGTGCGGTCGAGGTGGTCCGCCGCGTTGGCGGCGACGAGGATCGCTGTGACGCGGCGTGAGGAGGCACTGGGCTGCATGACGGCGCCACTCTACGGGCCGCACGGCGCGGTGCCGGCCGGGTGCGGCGGCGCGTTGCGCAGACGGTCGCCTCCGGACGCGTCCACTGCGGGACTGCTCGAGCGCGGCCGCGCACGGTCCTCGTGGACCGGGACCGCTCAGGCGCGCTTGCGGAGCTTGCGGCGCTCGCGCTCCGAGAGACCGCCCCAGATGCCGAATCGCTCGTCGTTCTCGAGCGCGTACTCGAGGCACTGGGTGCGGACCTCGCACGAGGTGCAGATCTTCTTCGCCTCGCGGGTGGAGCCGCCCTTCTCGGGGAAGAACGCCTCGGGGTCGGTCTGCGCACAGAGCGAGTCGACCTGCCACGCGAGCGGGTTCTCGTCGTCGGTCTCGATCGACCGGCGGACACCCGGCACGCCGAGTGCGACGGGGTCGACGTGCCAGTCGTCCGGCACTCCGGCTTCGAAGTCGGATGCGCTCACCCTGATCACCCCTTGACGTCTCGTTTGCGGCCCTGACGACGATGCCGTCGGTGTAATTACAGCGGTGTGATTCCCCGGAGTCAAGTCGCGGATCATAGAAGCCCCTCCCGGTTCCGCCGTGGCATGTCCCCCGTTCGGGCGTGTCGCACGGGGTCTGCGGGTCGTTCGGGGGACACGAGGAGCCCCGCAGCCGGGGTGGTGGCGGGGCTCGACGGGCGCGGGCCGGTCAGGCGGCGCGGCGCCGGGCCTCCCAGGCACTCGTCACCATGTCGTCCAGGCTGTGCCGCATCGCCCAGTCCAGGTCACGCGCCGCGGCCTCGCCGGTCGCGACGATCCGTGCCGGGTCGCCGGCGCGGCGCGGCGCGACCTCGGGCTGGAAGTCGATGCCGGTCCCCCTGGCCATCGCGTCCATGATCTGCCGGACGCTCACGCCGTCACCGCTGCCGAGGTTGTAGGCGCGCTGCAGCGGTTCCCCGGACTCGAGCTTGCGCGCCGCCACCGCGTGCGAGTGCGCGAGGTCGGCGACGTGCACGTAGTCACGGACGCAGGTGCCGTCCGGGGTCGCGTAGTCGTCGCCGTTGATGCGCGGCGTGCGACCGGCGAGCAGGGCGTCGAAGACGAGCGGGAACAGGTTGTGCGGGCTGGCGTCGTACAGGTCGGGCTCCCCCGAGCCGACCACGTTGAAGTAGCGCAGCGACGTCGTGGTGAAGCCGCGGGCGACCTCGAGGTCCCGCAGCAGCCACTCGCCGATGAGCTTGGACTCGCCGTACGGCGACTCCGGCGCCTTCGGGGTCTCCTCGACGACGACGTCAACGTCGGGCGTGCCGTAGACCGCGGCGCTGGACGAGAAGACGACCTTGTCGACCCCGGCGTCGGCCATCGCGCCCAGGAGCGTCGCCATCCCGGTGACGTTCTGCTCGTACGTGTGCAGCGGCCGCTCGACCGAGACACCGGCGTACTTGAAGCCGGCGACGTGCACGACACCGGTCACGGCGTGCTCGCGCATGGTCCGCTCGAGGAGTGCGCCGTCGAGGATCGTGCCCTCGACGAACGGGACACCCTCGGGCACGAACGCCCGGAAACCGCTCGAGAGGTCGTCGAGCGCGACCGTGTCGATGCCCGCCGCGCCGAGCGCTCGGACGACGTGGGACCCGATGTACCCGGCACCGCCGGTGACCAACCAACTCATGCCGCCACGCTAGCGGAACGGGCGGCGCGGGCCCGGCGGTGGTCGGGCCGACCGCCGCCGTGCCGGTGGCGGTCGGCCTACGCGCCCGTCGCGATGAACACGGTCCCGGTGGTCCCGCTGCCGGCGTCGGCCTCCACCGTCACATCGCCCTCGTCCGGCGTGATGTAGCAGGACTCCCCGCGACGCAGGAGCGTCGCGGTGCGGGCGCCGACCAGGGTGACGACACCCTCGGTGCAGATCGCGATGGACGGTCCGTGGAGCGGCGCGGTCCCGCCGGCGCCGGGACCGGCCGGCCGCCCGTCACCCGTCACGCGGAGCAGCGCGAAGCCGACCCCCGCCGGCGCGAAGCGGTCCACCGCGGGGGCGAGGTGCTCCGGCTCGAGCAGGGGCACCGGGTGCGCCGTGAAGTCGAGGACCCGGAGGAGCTCCGGCACGTCGACGTGCTTCGGGGTCAGCCCACCCCGCAGGACGTTGTCCGACGGTGCCATCAGTTCGATGCCGAGGCCGTCGAGGTAGGCGTGGATGTTCCCGGCGGGCAGGTACATGGCCTCGCCCCTGGTGAGCGTCACGCGGTGCATGAGGAGGGACACCACGACGCCCGGGTCCTCCGGGTAGGCGCGGGCGAGGTCGGCCGCGGTCGCGGTGTTGGGCGTGACCGTGCCGTCCGGACCGGCGGCGGCGACGGCTCCGGTCGCCAGGTGCCCGACCGCGCCGATCACCGCCCGTGCCGAGTCGTCGGCCTCCTCGAGCCAGCGCACCGTGTCCTCGAGGCCGTGCTGCAGGTGCACGACGAGCGGCCCGAGACGACCGGAGCCGCCGTCGAGCGCCTCGACCTCGGCGAGCGCCTCGGGTACCGGGCGGAAGCCGCTCAGCGCCTCGAAGCGGTCGCTCAACGCGACGACGAGCTCGGGCTTCGGGAACGGGTCCTTGTAGTTGCGGCCCGGGTCGTCGAGCGGGACCCCTGCGGCTTCCTCGCGTTCGAAGCCCTCGCGGGCCTGTTCCGGCGTCGGGTGGGCCTGGAGCGACAGTGGGGCCGCGGCGGCGAGGACCTTGAGCAGGAACGGCAGGCCGGCGCGGTCCGGACCGAGCGCCGTCTCCGGTTCGGCCGTGATCCAGTCGAGGACGGTGTCGGCACCGCCCACCATGGCCGGGTTCACCACCACGCTGGGGCTGCCGGCGTGGGCGCCGAGCCAGAGTTCGGCCTGCGGGACGCCGGTGACGGTCCGTCCGAGCAGTTCGGGGATCGCGGAGACCGACCCCCAGGCGTAGTCGCGAGGGGTGTTCGTGATGCCGAGGAACATGTCACGAGCGTATCCGGCACGACCGTCCCGGAGGGTACGTGCACGATCCGCGATACATAGACTCTCCGGGATGGCCGAACCGACCCGCCCCGTCCCCGACCGCGCCGACCGGACCCGGTGGGACGTGCAGGGGCTGCGGGCGTTCGCGGTCCTCGCCGTGGTCGTCTACCACCTCTGGCCGAACCGGGTGCCCGGCGGCTTCGTCGGCGTGGACGTGTTCTTCGTGATCTCCGGGTACCTGATCACGCGACACCTGCTCCGCGAACAGGTGGCCACCGGACGCATCGCCCTCGGCGCGTTCTGGGCGCGGCGTGCGAAGCGGCTGCTGCCCGGCGCGGCGCTGACGCTGCTGGCCACCGGCACCGCCGTGCTCGTCCTCGTGCCGAGCACGCTCTGGGGGCAGTACGGCCGCGAGCTGATCGCGTCGACGGTGTACCTGCAGAACTGGCAGCTCGCCTCCGACTCGGTGGACTACCTGGCCTCCGACAACGACCCGTCCCCGTTCCAGCACTTCTGGTCGCTGTCCGTCGAGGAGCAGTTCTACATCGCCCTGCCGGTGCTCCTCGTCGTACTGACGGCCGCGCTCCGTCGCACGCGGGGGCACTCCCCGGTCCGCACCGCGCGCCTGCTGCTCGGCGCGGTGGTCGTGCTCTCCCTCGTCTGGTGTGTCGTCGAGACCCGAACCGCTCCCGGGATCGCGTACTTCTCGACCGCGACGCGCGCGTGGGAGTTCGCGCTCGGCGGGCTGGCCGCCTCCGTGCTGACGGGGCCGCCGCGCTCGCGGACGACCGCCGCCGTGCGGACGGGAGGCGCGTGGCTGGGTGCGGCCCTGCTCGTCGCCTCGCTGTGGACGATCACGCCGGCGACCCCCTACCCGGGGACCGCGGCGCTGCTCCCCGTGGTCGGTGCGACGCTCGTGGTGCTGCTCGGTGGTCGGTCGGGCCTGGCGGTGCTCGGGCGGTGGGCGCCGGTGGCGGGGCTCGGGCGCATCTCCTACGCGGTGTACCTCTGGCACTGGCCCGCGGTCGTGCTGCTGCCGATCGTCACGGGACACTCCCTCGGCACGAGGGACAAGGTCGCGATCCTGGTCGGCAGCGTCGTCGTCGCGGCGTTGTCCACGCGGTTCGTCGAGGAACCGCTCCGGTTCTCGGCCCGGGTGTCCGCGCTCCGGCCGCGCCGGGTGGCCGTGTGGGGTGTCCTGAGCACCCTGGTCGTCGTCGCGCTCGGCGCAGCCACGCTCGGCGCCCTGCAGGTCCAGCAGGCGCAGGCGGCCGCCTACCAGCGGTCGCTCGAGGACGGCGACGTCCCCTGCTTCGGCGCCGCCGCGGGCGTGGGGACGGCGGACCCGTGCACCGACCCCCGCCTCGCCGACGTGCGCGTCCCCGTCCCGTCGGCGGCCGGCAGCGACGACGTCAACCGGTACGCGTGCTGGTCGAACACCACGCCCGACTTCAACGTCTGCCGCCTCGGCCCGTCGACGGGGTACACCCGGCACGTCGCGGCGATCGGCGACTCCCACAACAACGCCCTGCTCAGCGCCTACGCGGCCATCGCCGAGGAACGGAACTGGCGCATCGACGTCGCCGGGCACGTCGGCTGCTACCTGACGACGGCCGAGCAGCAGGCACCGTCCGACGCCTACACGGCGAGCTGCGACGGGTGGAAGCAGGCGGCGTTCGCCTGGGTGCGGGACCACCCGGACCTCGACGCCCTCGTCGTGACGCACGCGGCGACGAAGAGCCCCGTCATCGTGCCCGAGGGGTCCACGAACGAGGCCACGGTGGTCGACGGTCTGGTCGGCGCCTGGCGGAACGCCACCGACGTCGGCGTGCCCGTCCTCGCGATCCGCGACAACCCGGTCGCGCGGAACGACGTCCTGACCTGCCTCGGACGGATGACCGGCCCGACGACCGACGCCTGCGACTCGCCCCGGACGGCGGCGCTGTCCGCCTTCGACGGCTCCGCGGAGGCCGTGGCACGTCTCGGCGACCGTGCCGCGTTCGTCGACCTCACCGACCGGTACTGCTCCGCCAGCACCTGCCCGGCCGTGATCGGCGGCGTGGTCGTGCACCGGGACCCCACGCACGTCACGGCGACCTTCGCGACGACGCTGGCACCGTACCTGGGCGACGCGCTCGCGGACGCGCTCGGGGAGGTCCGCGGGTGACCGGCACTAGCCTGTCCTCCGTGACGAACACCTGGCCATTGGCGCGCGGCTCCGTGCCCGAACGCGAGGCGTTCGCCCTCGCCGCCACGGTCCTGCTGACGCTGTTCGCCGGCGACGCCGTGCCGAACACGATCACCTGGTACGGCGCGGCGGCCGTCTGGGCGCTCGAGGGCGCGTGGGGCATCAGCGTCGTGGCGCGCGCCCGACCGCCCCTCGAGCGCACCCCGCGGGCGCTCTGGCTGTTCCTCGCCTGGTGCCTCGTCTCCGTGCTCTGGTCGCACTGGCGGCCCGCCACCCTCGCCAGCACCGTCGCGCAGGTGGTGTGCGCGCTGGTCGCCTTCGCCATCGCGTCCACCCTGACCTGGCGACGGATCCTCGACGCGATGAGCCTGGCGTTCCGCTGGGTGCTCGGACTGTCCCTGCTCTTCGAGGCGGTCGTCTCCGTGGTCGTGCGCCACCCGATCGCGCCGATCTGGACCGACTACGGCGACCGGGACGTCCCCGACGCGTTCTACTTCTCCCGGGCCGAGCTCCTGACGGGCGGCCGGATCCAGGGCCTCCCGGGGAACGCGAACCTCCTGGCGATGGTCGCCCTGCTCGCGGCGATCGTCGTGGCCGTGCAGCTCGCCGAGGGCCGGATGCGCCGCGGTCGCGCGATCGGGTGGCTCGTCGTGGCCGCGCTCGTGACCGCGTTGACCCGCTCCTCGACGGTGCTCGTCGCCGCGGTCGTGGTGGCCGTCGTGCTCGCGCTCGCGCTCTGGATGCGCCGGGTGCCGACCGAACGGCGGACACCGCGGTACCTCGCGATCGCGGCCGGCACCGTGGTCGTGGTGGTCACCGTCGTGCTCGCGAAGGACACGCTCGTCGCCGTGCTCGGACGGTCGTCGGACCTCACCGGCCGCGGCACGATCTGGCAGGCCGTCTGGGGCCTCGTCGAGCAGCACCCGGTGCTCGGCTTCGGCTGGATCGGGTACTGGTGGCCGGGCATCCCGCTGCTGGCCGACCTCGCGCCCCGCAACGGGGTCACCTACCTGCAGGCCCACGACGCCGCGCTGGACGTCTGGATGCAGACCGGCGTCGTCGGACTCGTGCTCTTCGCCGTGTACGTCCTCACCACGCTGTCGCGGTCGTGGGCGAGCGCGACCCGGGCCGGCTTCGGCCCGGACCTCGCACCGCGGCCCTTCGACCCGGTGGGGCTGTTCCCGCTGCTCGTCGTCGTCGCGCTCCTCGTGCAGGCGATCGCCGAGTCACGACTGCTCTACCAGGGCAACTGGGTGCTGTTCGCGCTCATCGCCGTCAAGTCGCGGATCGTCCTGGTGACGGAGGAGCCGCCGTCCGTCGGCGACGGCCCGCGCACGCCGGTGGCGAAGCGCGCGTTCCGCTGGGCCGCGAACCCCTGACCCGGGCCGCGCGTCGGCCGCGTGCCGTCCGTCACCGATCGCCGAGGACCAGCGAGCACGGCACCTCGGCGCCCCACGGGCGTGTCCGGACGTCGAGCACGGCGGACGGATCAGCCCGGCACGTCGCGTCGGCGCCCGCGAACTGCGGTGCCCACGCCGGACCGTCGCTCCGCTGCGTGTCCGTGGACAGGTTGCCCACCCACGAGGTGACCACCAGCGCCACCACGCACCAGCCGAGGGCCGAGCGGACGACCGCGGTCGGGCCTCCCGGCCTGGAGGCCCGCACCACCGTCGCAGACCGCCGCCCGGTTGCGGCGGCACCGGGCGCACGGTCGACGAGGACGGCGGCGGCGACCACGACCGCTCCGGTGAGGAGCATGCCCGCAGCAGCCGCGTAGCGGGACGGCGTCGCCGCGAGGAGCGCGGCCGGGTCTGCCTGCGACCACCGGCCGTCCGCCGAGGCGTTCGCGACCAGGGCGGCGGTCCAGACCACCGCGGCACCGCCCGCGAGCACGACGGCGAGCACCGCGGCCCGCCACCGGCCGGTCCGCACCGCGACGGCGGCGCCGAGGACGACGACGAGTGCCAGCAGGACGGCCGGCACCGCGACCACCGCCCAACCTGCGTCGACGACCGCACCCGCCACGGAGCCGACGTCGGCGTCCCAGAGGCCACCGACGGTCTGCAGGAGCCACCCGGCCACGACGTCGGTCGCGGTGGGGTCGCCGGGGGCGGAGGCACGTGGCGTGGTGAGCGCCGTCACCACCTGGGCGACGCCGGCCGCGAGCGCCGCGACGGTCACCGGCAGCGGCAGGAGCCGGGCGCTCCCGGCGTCGCGACGCACGGGGAGCCAGGCGAGGACGAGCAGCGGCAGGAAGAGCACCGCCTGTGCCTCCGTCGCGCCGACGAGCACGGCGACGCCGGCGAGGACACCGGCACCCCACCACGAGCGCACCCGGTACGCGTACAGCCACGGGGCCAGGACGAGGCCGAACGTGTGCAGGTTCGCGACGTTGCCGGACACCTCCCACGGCGCGGTCGGCAGGAGCACGGGGACCGCGGCGAGGAGCAGCCGGAGCGGCCGGGACGGCACGACGTCCCGGGCGAGGACGAACACGCCGGCGCAGACGGCACCGGTGAGCAGGCAGCACGTCGCGGAGACGACGAGGGCGTACCAGGGCACCGGGAACAGGAGCGCGAGGTCGACGACGAGCCGGGGGACCAGGTGCAGGTACCCGGCGTAGGGGTGGAAGAGACTGCCGACCGGACCGAGCGCCAGGCGTTCCCGGAGGAACAGCCCGCCGTCCTCCGCCCAGACCGTGCCGCGTGCCTCCGGACCGAGCCGGACCCACGCGGTCGCCGCGGCGAGCACGCCCAGGACCACCGTGGCGAGCACCGGCCACCAGCTCCGCTCCGCGCGTCCCACCAGGCCGACGGTAGCGTTCCGATGACGATCCGCGATATCGACGCTCCGCGATGACGGAGGCCGGGCCGAGCAGCGTGCGCCAGTATGGACGGATGACGGACGCCCGGACGACGCGACTCGTGCGCGCGCGCCGGTACCTGTCCGCGTGGATCGGGTTCTCGGCCGGCGGCCGCTTCAGCCAGGCGCTCGCGACGACGATCGTGCTCTTCGCCTTCGGGGAGCCGGCCGTGCAGGTGCTCGTCGGGCCGGCCGGCACCTGGGCCGTCCTCGTCACGCTGGTCGTCCTCGCCGGCCTCAGCCTGCTCGGACAGCGGTACCGGATCGAGTGGCACGGCGTCCTGCCGCTGTCGTTGATCGCCTTCGTGGCGTACTGCGGCGTCAGCGTGCTGTGGAGCGAGTACTCCTGGGTCGCGCTCCGCGGGTTCGCCGAGACGGTCGGCTTCGTCGGACTCGGGCTCTACCTCGCGCTCGGCCGGGACCTCGTGCAGGTGATCCGCGCGTGCGGGGACGCCTTCCGGATCCTGCTCGTCGCCGCACTCGGTCTCGAGGTGCTCGCCGGACTCGTCCTCGACGTCCCGTTCCCCGCCTTCGGCATCCGCGGGGACATCGCCTACGGCGGACCGATCCAGGGCATCGGCGGGACGCGCAACGTGATGGGCTTCATCGCCGCGACCGCTCTCGTCACCTTCGTCGTGGAGTACCTCACCAGGTCGGTCACCCACTGGCGGGCGATCGCCTCGACGGCGCTCGCGGTCATCGCACTGATGCTCGTCCAGTCGCCGATCACCGGACTCGCGATGATCGCGCTCGCCGTCGCCGCCCTGGCGATCTGGTCGCTCCGGCACGCGCGGCCGGCGTCGCGGCCGGTCGTCAACGCGGTGCTCGCCACGACCGTGCTCGCCATCGGGGTCGTGCTCGTCGTCGGTCGAGCCCGGTTCCTGCCGGAGATCGGAGCGGCCGGCGGCACCTCGACCCGGCTGGCGCTGTGGTCGCAGATCCGCGTCTTCATCGAGCAGCACCCGGTCCAGGGGTGGGGCTGGGTCGGGGCCTGGCCGACCGAGCCCGTCGTCCCCTACGTCACCTTCGTCGACCCCTCCGGCGTCCGCTTCACCTCCGGGCTCGACGTCGTGGTGGACGCCTGGCTCCAGGTCGGACTGGCCGGCATGCTGCTCCTCGTCGGCGCGGCGCTGCTCGCCTTCGCCCGCTCCTGGGTGACCGCCACGACCTACCCCGGCGTCGCGTACGTCTGGCCGGCGGCCGTGCTCGTCCTGCTCGGCGTCACGAGCGTCGCCGAGAGCACGCTGCTGCACGGCGCCGGCCTGATGCTCTTCGTCACGGTGCTCGTCGTGTCGGCGCGACGCCGGTCCTGGCGGAGACGACTCCTCCACGCCTAAGCTGCTCGTGGCCGCGAGGCCCACGGGTCGGCAGGGGAACGGCCACGCACCGGGAGGACCGCCATGTCGCGCCTGCACCACCTGATCGCACTCACCGTCGGCGTCGTCCTCGTCGTCGCCGGACTCGTGGTCGTCACCCCGGGAACCGCCGAGGCCGCGGCACCGTCGACCGGTCGGTACTTCCCGGTGGCCTCGGCCCGCGTGTTCAGCGGGACCGTCGGGACCACACCGAAGGTCGTGTCGATCGCCGGGACGAAGGGCGTCCCCGCGGGAGCGACGGCCGTCGTCCTCAACGTGGAGGTCGACTCCCCCACCCGCGACGGCTACGTGCGCGTCACGCCGGCGGGCTCCGACCCGAGCGTGGCGACGCAGGAGTTCCGGGCTGGCCGGACGATCTCGAACCTGACCACCGTGAAGCTCTCCGGCGGCAAGGTGCAGACCAAGCTCTCCGCCGGGTCCGCCACGGTGCACTTCGACGTCTCCGGCTACTACGGGACGGGCGCTGGGTCCACCTACACGCCCCTCGACGCCGCCCGTGTGTTCGCGCAGCCGGGTGTCGGCACGAAGCCCGTCGCCGTCCCGCTGGCGGGCCACGGTGGGGTCCCGGACGACGCGACGGCCGTCGCACTGAACGTCGGGGTCGAGCAGCAGACCGCGGCCGGGTACGTGCGGGTCACCGCTGCCGGTCAGGACCCGTCCGTCGCCACGCAGGTGTACCAGCGCGCGACCCCGGTGTCGAACCTGGTCGTGGTGGGGCTCTCCGGCGGATCGGCGCAGGTCAAGGTCTCGAAGGGCACCGCGACGGTGTACATGGACGTCGTCGGCTACTACTCCCGCGCCGACTCCGGCTCCGTGTTCGTCCCGATCGACACCGTGCGCGTCGCCACGACGACGGTCTCCACCACGCCGCGTCCCGTGCGGGTGACCGGCCTCGCCGGCGTCCCCGGCACCGCGACGGCCGTGGTCGCGAACGTCGAGGTCTCGGCCCCGACGGTGAACGGGTACGTCCGGGTGACACCGGCCGGCCAGGACGCCAGGGTCGCGACGCAGAACCACGTCAGGGGGCAGGAGATCTCGGCCCTCACGATGCCGAAGGTCGTCGGCACGACGCTCGACCGACGGGTGCAGGCGAAGGTGAGCGTCGGGACCGCCACGCTGTTCGTGGACGTCTCGGGGTACTTCCTCGACGGCGGTTCCGGGTCGGGCATCGGCGCGGACATCTCGTGGCCGCAGTGTGCGTCGGCACCGTCCACGTGGCCCGCGGACCCGGCCTTCGCGATCGTGGGCGTGACCGGCGGCAAGGCCACGACCACCAACCCGTGTCTCGCGCAGCAGCTGGCCTGGGCGTCGACCGCCCGCGGTGGGACCTCGCAGGCGCCGACGCAGCTGTACGTCAACACCGCGAACCCGGGCCAGGCCTTCAAGGACGACCCGTCCCTGTCCCGCGCGTCCTGGCCCACCGCGAACCGCGACCCGGACGGCAACGCCGTGCCGGTCCCCGCACGGTACGGCGTGTGCGCCGGCGGCACCGCCGGACTGACCTCGCTCGCGTGCTCGTACGTCTACGGCTGGAACCGCGCGTACGAGGACGTCCACGACCGCGGCGTCCCCGCCGGTGTCCACCGCTGGTGGCTCGACGCCGAGACCGACGGTTCGTGGCAGTCCTCGCAGGCGCTGAACCGCGCCACGCTCGAGGGCATGACCGACCTGTTGCGGACGACCGGCGGTTCGGTGGGCGTGTACTCGTCCCCGGGCGAGTGGACACAGCTGATGGGCACCGTCCCCTCGAGCAGCCAGCTGTACACGGTGCCGACCTGGCGGGCGATCGGTCCGTCGACCCTCGCGGCGGCGCAGGCCGCGTGTGCCACGGCGCCCTTCACGGCGGGTGGCCGGACCGAACTGGTGCAGTACGTGTCGGGTGGCTTCGACCGCGACGTCAGCTGCGTCTAGGCCAGGTCGACCCGCTCCCCCTGCGCGCAGGCCACGGCGCGCCCTGCGCTCAGCCCCGTCGGACGCGCGAGCGGAACCGCCGCTGCAGGCCCCACTGGGTCGTGCGGAACATCGCCTCGACGACGATCGCCTGGCTCATCTTCGAGACGCCGTGGACGCGGTCGCGGAACCGGATCGGGACCTCGACGATCGTGCCGCCGAGGTCGTGGACCCGGAGCGTCATGTCGACCTGGAAGCAGTAGCCCTTCGAGTCGATCTCGTCGAGCGCCATCCGGGCGATCGCGTCGGCGCGGTAGACGCGGAAGCCCGCCGTGATGTCGTGGACGTCGAGCCCGAGCATGATCCGGGCGTAGGCGTTCCCGCCCCGGCTGAGCAACTCGCGGTGCTTGGGCCAGTCGACCACCGACCCGCCGGCGGTCCACCGGGACCCGATCGCGAGCATGACGTCATCGGCCGGGTCGGCGTCCACCACCGCCGCGATCAGCGCCGGCAGACGGTCGGCCGGGTGCGAGCCGTCGGCGTCCATCTCGACCAGGAGGCCGTACCCGCGCTCGAGTCCCCACCGGAACCCCGCCACGTACGCGGTCCCGAGCCCGAGCTTCCCCGACCGCCGCAGCAGGTACACCCGGTCGTCGTCGGCCGCCCGCGCCGCGACGAGGTCGCCGGTCCCGTCCGGGCTCCCGTCGTCCACCACGAGCACGTGCGCGTCGGTGACCACCCCGAGGACCCGGTCGAGGATGTCGGTGACGTTCTCGGCCTCGTTGTAGGTCGGGACGATGACGAGCGTGCGGGGTGCGGTGGTGTCAGCCATGGTTCTCTCTGCGGTGTCGTACCGGCACGGCGGGACAGCGCTCCGTGCCGGGGAAGGCGTCGCGGCGGATGGTGGAGCAGTCGAGCGTCACCGCCCAGTCGCGCTGGACGTGGTCGGAGCGCGAGGTGGTCGCGCCGTCGGCGCACCCGTGCTCGCCGTCCCGGTACTCGCTCCGCCACCTCGGCCACCCCCACCGACAGACGGCACCGGGGGCAACACGCCGAGCGAGCAGCCCGGCGACCATGACCGTCGACGACGCGGCGTCACGCACGCGCCCGGTCTCGCCGAGGGAGGTCGACCCCTGCTCGACGAGGGCCGGCAGGGCGGCGCGGGCCAGCCGGGCTCGCACCCGGTCGGTCCGGACGCCGGACGCGGCGACGGACCCGGTGCTCGCTGCCGCGCGGTCGCCGGTCGGACCGGCGGCGACGGGGATCATCCGGTCATGATGCCGGACGGGTACCCCGGTGAGCGAATCCGCAGGGAGGCGCGTGTCGTCGTCGGCGCTCAGCCGACGGTCACGGACGTGCACCGGAGCGTCGTGCTCGGCCCGCCGTTCGCGTCGATGGCGTAGGCACAGACCTGGTGCTTCCCCGCCGTCGCCGGGACGGTCGCGGCGAATCCGCGGAAGGCACCGGCCGCCGGACGAGCCCGGGCGACGTCGGACCGCGGCTGGTCGGCGACGATCGGCCGCATCGCGCCGTCGACGGAGACGTGCACGGCGGTCGCGGCCGTGGTGTCCGGGTCCCAGGCCCAACCACGGACCGCGATGCCGCCGCTCACGGCTGTGGCCGAGTCCAGCGACCCGACGGGAGCGCTGCCGACCTGCACGGTGTCGCAGCGGAGCGTCGTGTTCGTCGAGCCCGCGCCGGTGTTGATCGCGTAGACGCACACCTGGTGTGCGCCGGGCTTCGCGGCGATGCTCGTGCGGAAGCCGTGGGCCGCCCCGTAGGTCGGGAAGGTCCTGCCGATGTCCGACCGGGCCTGGTTGGCGGCGACTCGCCGGACGCCACCGTCGACGTACACGTGGACCGAGATGGAGGAGGTGGTGTCCCCGTCGATGGCCCAGCCGCCGACGTCGATGGAGTTCGCCGTCCCCGTCAGGGTGTCGACGCGGCCGTCCGGGTCGGAACCGACGGCGCGGACCGTGGTGCACGGCTTGAGGAGCTTGTCCGCACCGACGCCGACGTTGACTCCGGTCAGGCAGACCCGGTGCGACCCGGTCGCCACCGGGATCACCGTGTCGAACCCGTGGGCGGCGCCGGCCGCCTTGTGCACCCGCGCCACGTCCGTCCGCGTCCCGTTGGCGGTGAGCTTCGTCACCGCGCCGTCGATGCTCGCCTGCACCGTGATGGCCTTGGTCTGCGCGTTCGGGTCGATCGCCCACCCGCGGACGCGGATGCCGCCGGGCACCGCAGCTGCGGTGTCGACCGAGCCGAACGGCGAGGCCTTGGTGACCGTCACGGTCTTGCACCCGAGGGTCGCGTTCCGGGCTCCGTCCACGCTCACGGCGTAGACGCAGACCTTGTGCGAGCCAGGCGTCGCGGCGACGTCGGCGGAGAAGCCGTGCGCGTTGCCGGAGCCCGGGTGGGCGCGACCGACGTCCGTCCGCGTCGTGTTCGCGATGACCTGGGACACCTTCGAGTCGACGTAGACGTGGACCTTCGTGGACGCCGTCGTGGTGGTGTCGATGGCCCAGCCGCGGACCGTGACGACCTCGCCGCCACCGGTGACCGCGTCGAGGTGCCCGATCGGCTTCGCGGAGGCGGTGGGCGACCCGAACCAGTCGTTGTACATCCGCCAGAAGTTGCGGTTGCCGTAGGCCGAGCAGGAGTCGCCGGTGCCGTAGAGGTTGTTCAGCGCCGCCGTGTTCGGGGTGTACGGCGTGTAGTAGTAGAGCGCCGCGGTCGCCTTGTTCTGCACGGTGACCGACTTCGTCCCGCAGGAGACCGGCACGTTGTACTGGATCTGGCGGACGCCGCCCGGGTTGAACCAGGTGAAGTAGTTGCTCGTGCCGGCGGGGTTGCCGTAGCGCTTCCACTGCCAGGCGGACCAGTAGACCTGGTTGCCGACGCCCGCGTAGGCCGGGTCGCAGCGACCGCCGACGTTGTCGGGGCAGGCGTAGCCCATGGCCCGCTCGAGGCGGCTCGCCGAAGGGTTGCGCGCGACGCTGCCGTTGATGAGGCTCTGCTCCTTCTGGAGCGTCACCAGGAGGACCTTCGGGCTGATGCCGCAGGCCATCGCGACGCGCGAGATCATCACCGCCGCGGTGAGGTTCGACCCGCCGGTGACCGCACCGCACATCGGGTCGCTGCCGCGGGAGTTCATGCTGAACCGCCCGACGTTGAGGCAGGAACTCGACGCGCAGGTCCCGATCTGCGAGGTGAGGAACGACTGGATCTGCGCGGCCGACATCGCGTCGCCGTCGTAGAAGTTCGCGTCCGAGATGATGTTGCCCGCCGAGAACGACGAACCGGTCACGGCGGAGGCTGCGTCCTGCGAGGCGTTCGGACCGGACAGCTGGAATCCGACCAGCACACTCGCGACCGCGAGCACGCTCGCGATGATGGCGACGACCTTCTTCACGTCGTTGGGCCTTCCCTTGGGCGTCGACGGGGTTGGTGGCGTGCGCGATGCACTCTGTGCTGACGGTCGACCCCTGACGAACGACCGGAACACACGGGTCACATCAGGCTACCTGGATCACAGTGATCACACAGCCCCCAGATCGGCCCCCGAACGGGAGGCCCAGCTCGTCGCCGGTACGGACACTGTGGTCCGCGCACCCCGGCCGCGGTGCGACACCTGAACGTCGGTTCAGACGTCGGGAGCGAGGGCCGCTTCCACCCGCCGACGCGCTGCTGCGTCGAACCCGTCGTCACGGCGGGCGCGACGTGCGTGGCGGAGCACGGCAGGGGCCTCCCGGCACAGTCGCCACCACGCTGCGGGAGAGAGCTGCGCCGAGGCCGGCCGCAGGAGGTCGCGGACGAGGCGACCCGCCGTCCGGACGACCACCCGGAGGGCGAAGCCCGCCGAGGCGTTCCGGAGCACGACGGCGAGCCGGTTCCGCATGCTCTGGGAGCGCACGAGTGGCGAGTCGCTGCCGGAGCTGGCCGCGTGGCGGTGCACCACCACGGCGTCCGGGGCGTGCCGGATCTCGTAGCCCGCGAGTCGGAGGCGCCACGCGACGTCGAGGTCCTCGTAGTACATGAAGAGGGACGGGTCGAAGCCACCGACCTCTGCGAGCGGCCCCCGCCGCAGGAACACCGCGCCCCCGGAGAACCCGAACAGGGGTGCGGGCTCCGGGGCGTCGTCGAGCGGGCGGAGCCAGTCGCGGTCGCGACCGTTGCCGGACCGGTCGAGCACGACGCCTGTGCCGTTGACCAGGGTCTGGCCGGTCTCGGCCCGCCGCCAACGCCGGCCGTCGGCCGCGACGAGGTCGTCCGCGGAGCGAGCGGTGGCGGGGTCGATCGGCACGAACCGACCCTCGAGGACCGCGGTCGCGGCGACGGCGGCCACCCGGGGCCCGGCCGCTACGAGCACGGCGAGCCCGCGGTCGAGGAACCCGTGGTCCGCGACGGCGTCGTTGTTGACGAGCACCACGACCTCGCTCGAGGACGCGGCGATCCCCCGGACGACCCCGCCCGCGAACCCGGTGTTCGTCGGCTCGGCCACGACGACGACGTCGGGGTGGTCGGCACGGTACCGAGCGACCGTCGCGTCGTCGGCCTCGTTGACGACGAGCACCACCTCGACCGAGGCGTCGACGCGCTGCGACAGCACGGACGCGAGGGCCCGCCGGGTGAGCTCGGGCTGGTGCCAGTCGATGATGACCACGGAGACGTCCACGGCGTCAGTCTCCCAGGTCGCCCGGATCCGAGGACCGCGTCGGTATAGTCGTACCCGCCTTCCGCAGGCACCATGCCCGCTCCTGTGGGCACCACCGCCAGCCGACGTATGGAGTCCGTTCCGTGTCCACCTCCGCGCCCCGCGTTTCCGTCGTCGTCATCAACTTCCGGGGGACGGACGACACGCTCGAGTGCATCGCCCGCCTGAGCGAGGTCGACTGGCCGGCGGACCGCCTCGAGATCGTCGTCGTCGAGAACGGCTCCGGCGACGACAGCGAAGAGCGCCTCCGCGCAGCGCTCGGGGAGCAGCAGAACGTCAAGATCATCGTGTCGGCGGAGAACCTCGGGTTCACCGGCGGCAGCAACCTCGGCGCGCGTGAGGCGAGCGGCGAGGTCGTCGCCTTCCTCAACAACGACGCCAAGCCCGACGTGAACTGGGTCAAGGAGGGCATCGCGGGCTTCGCGCCGAGCCCCCGCGTGGCCGCCGTCGCGAGCAAGGTCCTCGACTGGGAGGGCAAGACCATCGACTTCGTCGAGTCCGGCCTCAGCTGGTTCGGGATGGGCTACAAGAACCACATCGCCGAACTCGACGACGGCCGTTTCGACGAGCCGCAGGACCTGCTGTTCGGCACCGGCTCGGCGCTCTTCGTCCGTCGCGAGGTCTTCCTCGAGGTCGGCGGCTTCGACGAGGGCCTGTTCATGTTCTACGACGACGTGGACCTCGGCTGGCGCCTCAACCTGCTCGGCTACCGCGTCCGGTTCGCCCCGCGGTCCGTCGTCTACCACAAGCACCACGGGTCGATGAAGTCGTTCGGCGACCACCGCGAGATGTACCTGCTCGAGCGGAACGCCCTGCACCTGCTCTACAAGAACCTGTCGGACGAGAACCTCGGCACCTTCCTGCCCGCGGCCCTCGCACTGCTCGCCCGCCGCGCCGTGGCGAAGAGCGGTCGCGACTCGGAGGAGTTCGACATCCGTCGCTTCACCGGGGCCCCGGACGAGTTCGACCCCACCACCCCGATGTCGAAGGAGGCCGTCGCCGGTCTGTACGCCCTCGACCAGTTCGTGTCGGACCTCCCCCGACTGTCGGAGGAGCGCCGCCGGATCCAGGGCCACCGCGTCAAGACCGACAAGGAGGTCTTCCGGCTCTTCGGCGACGCCTTCAAGCCGCTGTTCGAGGACGGGTACTTCCTCGAGGGCTACCAGGCGATCATCGAGGCGTTCGACGTCGAGCAGCCGATGCACCGTACTCGCGTGCTCGTCATCACCGGGGACGCCCTCGGCGCGAAGATGGCCGGGCCGGGCATGCGCGCGTGGAAGATCGCCGAGGCGCTCAGCGAGCACAACGACGTGCGCCTCGTGACCTGGAACGTCGCGAACCGCAAGACCGACCGCTTCGAGGTGTCCCGCGTCCCGCTCCAGCACGAGCGCGCCATGCGGGAGCACGAGGAGTGGGCCGACGTCATCTTCTTCCAGGGCTACGCGCTGCACCACTTCCAGACGCTGCAGCAGTCGAACAAGATCATGGTCGTCGACCTCTACGACCCGATGCACCTCGAGCAGCTCGAGCAGGCACGTGACAACGGCGACGTCGGCTGGCGCAACCAGGTGACCTCGACGACCGAGGTCATCAACCGCCAGCTCGAACGCGGCGACTTCTTCCTGTGCGCCTCCGAGCGGCAGCGGCTGTTCTGGCTCGGCCAGCTCGCCGCGGTCGGTCGGGTCAACCCGGACAACTACCTCGCCGACGACAACCTGAACAAGCTCATCGCCATCGCACCGTTCGGCATGGACTCCACGCCGCCGGAGCACGAGCGCAAGGCGATCCGCGGCGTCACGCCCGGCATCGGCGAGGACGACAAGGTCGTCATCTGGGGTGGCGGCATCTACAACTGGTTCGACACCCCGTCCCTCGTCCGCGCGATCGCCAAGGTCGCCGAGACACACGACGACATCCGGTTGTTCTTCCTCGGCGTCGCGCACCCGAACCCGGACGTGCCGGAGATGGCGATCGTGTCGGAGACCCGCCGGATCAGCGACCAGCTCGGACTCACCGGCAAGCACGTGTTCTTCAACGAGCAGTGGGTCGCGCTCGACGACCGGCAGAACTACCTGCTCGAGGCGGACGCGGGCGTCAGCACGCACTTCGCGCACATCGAGACGACGTTCTCGTTCCGTACCCGCATCCTCGACTACATGTGGGCGAACCTGCCGATCGTCACCACCGACGGCGACAGCTTCGGTGACCTCGTCGCGGCCGAGGGCATGGGTGTGGCGGTCAAGGAGCGCGACGTCGACGGCCTCGCCGCGGCGCTCGAGTCGATGCTCTACGACCCCGAGGCGGCGCAGTCCGCCCGAGACGCGGTCAGCCGCGTCCGCGAGGGCTTCACGTGGGAGAAGGCGCTCGCGCCCCTCGTCGAGTTCTGCAAGGACCCGTCCGTCGCGGCCGACCGCGCGCACGAGGCCGCCGTCCCGGCCGGGTCGCTCGCGGCCGCGAGCCGTCCCCGCGTGCAGCTCAGCCCGGCGCGCCAGCGCGAACTCCAGTTCCACCGGATCGCGAACAGCCGCCACGGCATCACCCGCGACGTCCGCCTCGCCACCTGGTACCTCCGCGAGAACGGCGTCTCGGGGCTCCGCGACAAGGTGCAGAACCGCGTGCGCATCATGCGGGAGAGCAAGAACGGACGCTGACGTCCGGCGGCCGTCCCCGGTCGCCGATGTACAGTTGTCCGTCGCCCGCGTCGAATGTGAGGAACCCCTTTGAGCAACATCGTCACCGAGCGGTTCGAGCGACTCCGGCAGGAACGGATGATCCCGGCCGGACGACCGGCCACCGCGGTCATCGGATCGCTCCGCGAGATCTTCGCGCACCGGCAACTGCTCGACCTGCTGATCCGTCGCGACCTCAAGTCGCGGTACAAGGACAGCGCACTCGGCTTCGCATGGACGCTGATCCGGCCGCTCGTGCAGCTGGCGATCTACTACTTCGTCCTCGGCGAGATCCTCGGAGCCTCCCGCAACATCCCCGAGTTCGCGATCTACGTGTTCTCCGGCCTGACGCTGTACGGGCTCTTCAGTGAGATCGTCGCCGCGGGTACGGCGTCCATCGTGTCGAACGGTGGGCTCATCAAGAAGATCTACCTGCCCCGGGAGATCTACCCCCTGGCCAGCGTCGGGGCGGCGCTGTTCAACTTCGGCGTCCAGCTCGTCGTGCTCCTCGCCGCGGCGATCCTGCAGAGCGGGTTCGCCTGGGTCCGCCTCGACCTGTTCTACTTCCTGCCGTCGGTCCTGGTCGTCCTGATCTGGGCGACCGCACTGGCACTGCTGCTCGCCGCGCTCAACGTCTACCTGCGCGACATGCAGTACCTCGTCGAGGTGCTCGTGCTCCTGCTCATGTGGGCGTCACCGATCGTCTACAGCTGGCAGATGGTCGCCACCCGCGCGCCGGAGTGGCTCCTCACGATCTACACCTCCAACCCGATCACGCTGGCCGTCCTCGGCATCCACCGGGCGTTCTGGACCGCGGGCGCCGACTCCGAGTACCCGTCGCACCTGCTCCTCCGCCTGGTGGTCGCCGGCGTCGTCGGCCTGGTCGCGCTCCTCGTGTGCCAGCGTGTGTTCGCCAAGCTGCAGGGCAACTTCGCCCAGGAGATCTGACCTGATGAGCATCGACAACGACACCACCCAGGAGACCCGCTCCCCCTTCACCGACGCGCCCGCGGTTGTGACGGTCAAGAACGTCTCCAAGCGGTTCACCATCCGGAAGGACAACTCGCTCAAGGAGCGTGTCGTCACCCTGGGCCGCGCCGGACGACGCCACAGCGAGGACTTCTGGGCGCTCAGGGACATCAGCCTGGACATCCCGGCCGGCACGACCATCGGTCTGCTCGGGCCGAACGGGTCCGGCAAGTCGACCCTGCTGAAGACCATCGGTGGCATCCTCGAGCCCACCACCGGCTCCGTCGAGCGTCGCGGGCGGCTCGCCGCGCTCATCGAGCTCGGTGCCGGTTTCCACCCGGACCTCACCGGCCGCGAGAACGTCTACCTGAACGCGGCGATCCTCGGCCAGACGCAGGAGGAGACCGAGGCACGCTTCGACGACATCCTGCAGTTCTCCGGCATCGGGGACTTCATCGACACGCAGGTGAAGTTCTACTCATCCGGCATGTACGTGCGACTGGCCTTCGCGGTCGCGATCAACACCGACCCCGACGTGCTGCTCGTCGACGAGGTCCTCGCCGTCGGCGACGAGCAGTTCCAGAAGAAGTGCCTCGACAAGATCCGCGAGTTCCAGGAGCAGGGCCGCACGATCATCCTGGTGTCGCACTCCCTCGGTCAGGTGCAGGAGCTCTGCGACTCCGCCGTCGTGCTGCACCACGGTGAGGTCAAGTTCCAGGGCTCCGCCCGGCTCGCGGTGAAGAACTTCCGCGAGATCCTCGAGGGTCGCCGTGTCGCCGAGGCCGAGGCCGCGCACCCGGAGGAGGACGCGAACCCGGGCAAGGTCGAGCACGTCGAGCTCGAGATCCCCGGTCGGGCTCCGGGCGAGGAGCACCACCACGGCGACGACCTCGTCGTCCGCGCGACCTTCTCGCACACCGATGTCCTGCCGGAGTGGCGAGCGGGCATCAAGATCGAGAACCACCTCGGGCACCCGGCGTTCGGCGTGGACAGCCGGCAGCTCCAGACCCGGCACGACCCGCTCCGCGGTTCGGCGACCGTCGAGTGGCACCTGTCCGACCTCCGTCTCGGCGGCGGCCAGTACTTCGTGCACGTGTTCCTGGCGAAGCCGAACGGCGAGCACATCGTCATCGAGCGTGAGGCTGCCCGGTTCGTGGTGGTCGACGAGGACACGCAGTCCGGCATCGCCTGGACGAAGACCACCGAGCGCCAGGTCAAGGGCTGACGTTGGGGGCACTCCCGGTGCTGGTCGACGCCACGTCGGTCCCGCCGAACCGAGGCGGCGTGGCGCGGTACATCTCCGGGCTCCTCGCCGGACTGGCGGACCTCGACGTGCGCGTCGACGTCGTGGCGAAGCCGGGCGACGTCGACTGGCTGCGCGGGATCGCCCCGGCGCACCGGTACCACGCGGCGCCCGGCTGGACGGCGTCCCGCCCGCTGCGACTGGTGTGGGAACAGACCGGTCTCGCCACCCTGACCCGACGCGTCGGGGCCGAGGTCCTGCACAGCCCGCACTACACGTTCCCGGTGCTCTGTGCCTCCCGGACGGTGGTCACCCTGCACGACGCGACGTTCTTCAGCGACCCGGCCGCGCACTCCCCGCTCAAGGTGCGCTTCTTCCGCGCCTGGACCCGACTCGCGCGACGTCTGGCGCGCGCCACCGTCGCACCGAGCGCCGCGACGGTCCGCGAGCTCGACCGGTTCGCCGGGCGACCGCGGCGCGCGACGGTGGTGGCGCACCTCGGCGTCGACCGCTCGCTGTTCCACCCGCCCTCGGAGGCCGACCTGGCCGCGTTCCGCACCGCTCACGAGCTCGCCTACGGTGACGACTGGATCGCGTTCCTCGGCACGGTCGAGCCCCGCAAGCGTGTCCCGGAGCTCATCGCGGCGCACCGTGCGCTCGTCGCCGGAGGCGCGGCGGTCCCGCCCCTGCTGGTGGCCGGCGGCCTCGGCTGGGACGAGACGGCGGTGCGCGAACTCACGGCCGCGGGCGACCACGCCGGTGCACCGCTGCGCCACCTCGGCTACCTGCCGGTCGACGAGCTCCGGGCGTTCCTCGGCGGCGCCCGCGTCGTGGCGTACCCGAGCATCGCGGAGGGCTTCGGGCTCCCCGTGCTCGAGGCGATGGCGTCCGGCGCGGACGTCCTGACCACCGACCGGCTGGCGATCCCCGAGGTCGGCGGCGACGCGGTGACCTACACCGAACCGGACGCCGAGCCGATCCGGGTCGCGTTGGGACGGCTGCTGGCGGACGAGCCCGCAACTCGTGCCGCACGCGTCGCCCGGGCTCGGGAGCGGGCCGAGGGCTTCAGCTGGACCGCGTGTGCCGAGGCGCACCTCGGGGTGTACCGGTGAGCGCCCGCGACACCCGGGGTGGCACCTCGTCCCGTGCGGCGATCGTCACCGTCTCCTACAACTCGGGCGACGTCCTGCCGCCGTTCCTGACCTCCACCGCGCAGGCGAGCGCCGCCGGCGTCGAGGTGGTGGTGGTCGACAACGACTCCGCCGACGTCGACGCGCTCCGTGCCGTGACCGAGGCCGCGGGCGCCCGCTTCCTGGCGCTCGGCGAGAACCGCGGCTACGGGGCCGCGGTGAACCGCGCAGTGGCCACGCTCCCACCCGACGTCCGATGGGTCCTCGTGTCGAATCCGGACGTCGTCCTCGGACCGGGAGCCCTCGACCGGCTCGTCGCGACGGCCGACGCGGATCCCTCGATCGGTGCCGTCGGTCCTCGGCTGCTCGAGCCGGACGGCGCCGTCTACCCGTCGGCCCGACTCGTCCCCTCGCTCCGCACCGGGCTCGGGCACGCCGCGTTCGCCAACGTCTGGCCCGGCAACCCCTGGACCCGGCGCTACCGTCAAGACGGCGAGCACGGTGGGCGACGGGACGCCGGCTGGCTTTCCGGGGCGTGCGTCCTCGTCCGTCGTGACGTCTTCGACCGCCTCGGGGGCTTCGACGAGGGCTACTTCATGTACTTCGAGGACGTCGACCTCGGTTGGCGCATCGGCCGTCTCGGCCTCCGGAACGTCTACGAGCCCGACGCCACCGCGACCCACATCGGCGGCACCGCCACCCAGGGCGCGTCCGAGCGCATGCGTCGCGCCCACCATGAGAGTGCGTACCGCTTCCTGGCGCGGAAGTACCCGGCCTGGTGGCTGTGGCCGCTCCGGGTGGTGCTCAAGACGGCCCTCACCGTGCGCGCCCACGCGACGCACACCCGCTGACACGGTATCGTCGCCCGATCCGACCACGCCCCTCTCCCCCGACCCGGAAGCACCGCGCATGATCCTCGCCGTCACCCTGATGGTCCGCGACGAAGCGGACGTCATCCCCGCATGGCTCGACCACCACGTGGCCCAGGGGTTCGACGTCTTCGTCATCACCGACAACGGCTCGGTCGACGGCACGGCAGAACTCCTCGCCGCCTTCGCCGAGCGTCCCGACGTCACGGTCGACCTCCGCTCCGACCCGGTGCACCGGAAGCAACAGGGCACCGTCGTCACCGGCATGGCCCGGGACGCCGCGAGCATCCACTCCGCCGACTGGGTCGTCAACGCCGACGCCGACGAGTTCGTCCTCCCCGTCGACCGTTCGCTGACCGTCCGGCAGGTCTTCGAACGCCTCGACCCCGCGATCGGCGCGTTCACCGTGCCGGTCGTCAACCTCACGGGCATGCTCGCCGAGTCCGGCAGCGGGATCGAGCGGCTGCACTGGCGCGACGAGCGATCCGTCGCGGAGCTCGAGGCGATCGGGCTCCTCGGCCCGCCGAGCACGAACGCGGTGCACGTCGGCGACCCCGAGGTCGTCGTCGTGCAGGGCAACCACCAGGTCAGCGTCGCGAACCGTGCCCCGGTGCCGTCCGGTCTCGAGCTCGAGGTCCTGCACCTGCCGTGGCGCTCCTGGGCGCAGTACGAACACCGCGTCGACGTCAGCGGCCGTGCCTACGAGGCGAACCCCGACCTGACGCCGAGCCCGCGCCACCACGGCATGCGCGACCTCCACCGTCTGCGCGAGGGTGTCCTGCAGGCGACCTTCGCCCTGCGCTTCGTCACCGACGAGGACGCGGCCGCCGGACCCTTCACGCGTGACGACGGGATCGCCGACGCGCTCCGACGGGCGGGGTCGACCACGCTCGACGGCGCTGGCGACCCGGTCGTGACCGAGGACGAGCTCCGGCGTCTGCAGGCCCTGGGCCACGCGATCGTCGACCGCGACCAGCGGATCGCGTCCCTCGAGGACGCCGTCCGGGCGGGCGAGGCGACCGCGGACACGCTGCGCGCGACCGTGCAGTTCGAACGGGACCGTGCCGAGGCCGCCCTCCGCGAGCTCGCCGTGCGCGATGCCGAGCTCGCGGCGATGCACGCCCGCCGGGTCGTGCGGATCACGGACCGCGCGACCGAGGCCGTCCGGCGTCTCCGGAGGCGCTAGCCGACCGAGCGGCGCTGCCGGACCGCGTCGAGCAGCACCTCGGCCCGCCGGACGAAGGCGTGTTCGGCACCGACACGCCTTCCGCGGTCGACGCGGTCGGCCGCCGACGCGGTCTCGCCCTGTCGGACGAGTGCGCGGAGGTCCGCGACCGACTCGTACGTGCGCACCGCCCCGTGGAACAGCTCCTCGACCCCCGGCACCGGATCGGTGACCACGAGGGCACCCGTCGCCGCGGCGTCGAACAGCCGGTTGGACACGAAGCCGTCACGGGCCATGTCGTCCCAGTGGTCGTTCAGCACCACGCGGGCGCTGCGGTACAGCGCGGGCAGTTCGTCGTTCGGCACGAAGACGCCCCGGTGGACGCCGTCCGGCAGCAGCCCCTCCCAGCCCTCGCCCCACACCGCCAGGTCGAGACCGGCCGCGACGGCGTCCCGCACGACCGGCCGGAAGACCGCCCGGGTCTTCCCGACGAACGCCGTGTCGAGCCCGCTGTACCGGGAGCCGACGGGGCCGGGGTGGAACCGCGCGGGGTCCGTGGCCTGCAGGAGCGGCTCGACGTGGAGTCCGGTCTCCGCGGACACCCGGGAGGCCCAGACCGGCCCGGCCGCGAACCGCAGGTCGTACCGCGCCAGCTCGGCGCCCGTCACGAGGTCGGGGTGTGAGATCACCCAGAGCACGTTCGTCGCCGACGGGTGCACGGGGGTGTCATCGAGCCCGCGGAGCGTCAGGGTGACGTCGTCCAGGTGCTCGGACAGCGGGCGGACGTGGGACTCGCGGTGGTCGACCACGACCTCCTGCCCGAGTGACCGCAGTGCGGCGGCGAGGTCGTGTGCGAAGAAGGTGTCGCCCCAGTCGTCCCCGCGCGGACCGGGGTGCGCGGCGATCCGGACCGACCAGCGCAGCCGCTCCCCGCGGTCGCGCAGGGCGAGCCGCTCCGGACCGCGCTCAGCCCGCAGCACGGGCTCCCGGAGGGCGACCGGTGCCCCGGCGGGCTCGGCGCTCGGCTCCCCCGGTACGAGCCCGGCCCGCGCGAGCGCGCGCACGGCGTCGTCGTCCGTCCGGGTCCGCCACCGGGTGAGCGCTTCGGCCGCGTCGGTGTCGTAGCGCCGCTCGCGGAACGCACCGGTGCGGTACACGCGTCCGAGCGCCACGACCACGCAGGTCCCGCCGCCGGCGTCCGCGCTGTCCCGGGTCAGTCGTGCGACCGCGGTGCGGGTGTCGACGGTCCGGACCGGGACCGCGAGGTCCGCGGTGCGCACGGCGAAGCAGGGCTCGTCCCCCGCGAACACCACGGCGCCGTCCAGCAGGTCGGCGTCCTCGATCGGGTGCCCGCGCAGCAGGGACGCGACCGGTGCGGTGCGCTGGACGAGTGCGGCGCCGGCACTGGCGACCACGTCGTCACCGGTGCGGACGACGGCCAGGGCGACCCGGGTTTCCCGGGCCTCCCCGTCGAGCGCCGCCACGAGTCGGCCGTGTGCCGTTCCGGGCATCGTGACCGAGGCGTCCTGCACCACCGTGACGGCGCTCCGCAGCAGCGGACGCGCGGCCGCGACCGCGCCACCCCACGTCGCGGCGACCGTCGCCCGCGCGACGGCGTGGTCCTCACCAGCCGACACCGGCGGGTAGGTGCTCGTCGGGCCGGCGTGCAGATCGTACACGCTGACCACGACGCCCACCGCGCCGGCCTCGCGTGCCGACCGCACCACGGCGCGGTGTTCGCCCGCGCGGTACGCCGACTCGGCCACCGTGACCAGGACGTCGAAGCCGTCGGTGCTCGGCCGTGGCGGCTCCGTCACGAGCGACGTGTCGACCGGGAGGCGCGGCTCGACCGGGTCGAGCGCCGTCGGCGTCGACGCGGTCGCGTCGGCGCCTCCGGTCGGACCGAGGAGCCGGCGCCACCCGGACCGGGCCACCGTCAGCCGCGCAGCAGGTTCTGCAGGTAGACGCCGTACCCGCTCTTCGCGAGCGGTGCCGCGAGCGCGGCGAGAGCGGCGTCGTCGATCCACCCGTTGCGCCAGGCGATCTCCTCGATGCAGCCGATCTTGTGACCCTGACGGTCCTCGATGACCTTGACGTACTCGGAGGCCTGCATCATCGACTCGAACGTGCCGGTGTCGAGCCACGCGGTACCGCGGTCGAGCACCTCGACACCGAGCGTGCCGGCCTCGAGGTAGCGCTCGTTGACGGTGGAGATCTCGAGCTCGCCACGCGCGCTCGGCTCGATCGTCTTCGCGATCTCGACCACGTCGTTGTCGTAGAAGTAGAGCCCGGGCACCGCGTAGTTCGACTTCGGCTCGGCGGGCTTCTCCTCGATCGAGACCGCGGTGAAGTCGTCGTCGAACTCGACGACGCCGTAGGCCTTCGGGTCGGCCACGTGGTAGGCGAAGATCGTGGCGCCCTGCACGGCCGTGTTCTTCGTGAGGCTCGTGCCGAGTCCGGTGCCGTGGAAGATGTTGTCGCCGAGCACGAGGGCGACGCTGTCGTCGCCGATGAACTCCTCGCCGATGACGAACGCCTGCGCGAGGCCGTCCGGCGACGGCTGCACGGCGTACTCGATCGTCATGCCGAGTGCAGAGCCGTCCCCGAGGAGTGCCCGGAACTGGTCGTTGTACTCCGGTGTCGTGATGACGAGGACCTCGCGGATGCCGGCCATCATGAGCGTCGACAGCGGGTAGTAGACCATCGGCTTGTCGTAGATCGGCATGAGCTGCTTGCTGATGCCCTTGGTGATCGGCCAGAGGCGGGTGCCGGAACCGCCGGCCAGGATGATGCCCTTCATGGCGATGCGTCCTTACTCGTTCGTGGTGCGGAGGGACTCGGTGTAGGCGAGGCACTCCTCGTACGTCGGGAGCAGCCCCTGCTCGGCAGCCTGCTCGAGGGTCGGTGCGCTGGTGTCCTTCTCGGAGAGGACCGGGTCGCCGATGCCGTCGGGGAGCTCGAGGCCCACGGTCGGGTCGAGGATGCTGATCCCCTTCTCGCGCTGCGGGTCGTAGTGGGCGCTCACGAGGTAGTTCACCGTCGAGGCGTCCTCGAGGGCGACGATCGCGTGGCCGAGGCCCTCGGACAGGTACACGGCGCGGCGGTCGACGTCGTCGATGCGCACGGAGTCCCACTGACCGAACGTCGGCGAACCGACGCGGATGTCGATGATGTAGTCGATGAAGGCACCACGGACGGCGGTGACGTACTTCGCCTGGCTCGGCGGTACGAGGGCGTAGTGGATCCCGCGCGCGACGCCGCGCGACGAGATCGACATGTTCACCTGGCGGAGGTCGAGCGGGTGTCCGACGGTCTCCTCGAGCACGTCGGCTCGGTACGCCTCGAGGAAGGCCCCCCGAGCGTCACCGTGCTGGACCGGGGTGAACTCCCAGGCGCCTTGGATCTTCAGTTCGCGGATCTGCACCGGGGCAGCCTAGCAAGAGGCCCGGGTTCAGAGCCCGAGGGCCGCCCGCCAGTCGCGCTCGTCGGTGACGACGCGCTCGGCCCGCACGTACGCCTGGGCACGGGCGACCCGCTCGTCGGCCTCCCGGAACGCCGTCAGCAGGGAATCCCGCCACGACGCCGGGTCGTCCGACGCCAGCAGCCCACCGTGCGCGTCGACCCCCGCGTACGACGGACGGTCCGACCCGACGAAGGGCAGCCCGAGCATCGCGTACTCCAGGAACTTCAGGTCGCTCTTGGCGTCGTTGAACCGGTCCCCGGTGAGCGGCGCGACCCCTGCGGACCACCGGTCCGCGTGCGCCCGGAGGAACGCCACGAAGTCGGGGTAGTGCGTCGCCCCCTCCGGCAGGGCCAGGCGGTCGAACCAGGTCGCGTCGCCGGCCGTCACGCCGACGACCTCGAGCCGGACCGGGCGCCCCGCGTCGTCGACCAGTCCGTCGAACACCGGCCGGAGCAGCGCGAGGTCGTCGCCGTGCGTCGCGGACCCCATGTAGAGGACCCGGCGCGGGCCTGCCGGGTCGGGGTGGCTCGGGCCGTCGCCCCACATGCCCGGCTGCACCGCGTTCGGGACGACGACCGCGTCGACGCCGACCGCGGCGAGCACCGCGCGCAGCGGCTCGGTGGAGGTCACCACCGCGTCGGCGGCGCGGACCACACGCTCCACGGCGGCGAGCCGGTCGGGGTCGTACTCGGCGCGCGCGAGCCGGGCACGGGCCTCCTGGCTGAAGAAGTCGTCGTCGACCTCGGCCACGATCCGGGTGCCCTCGCGACGGGCGCGTTCGAGTGCCGCGTCGAGCGACGCGAGCGGGAAGGCGTCCCGCTGCACGAGCAGCACGTCGATCTGTGCCGTGTCCGAGCCGTCGGCCCACCGGAGCGGGTCGACCTGGGCGACGCGGGCCGCCCCGGACACGGCGAGTGCCGACATCCGCCCGGTCACCCGGATGTGCGCGGAGGCGGGGTGGACACCGCCGGCGCCGTGCACGACGAAGCCGACGAGGGGCGGGACGGGCACCGGGCTCGGTGCCGGCGGCGCCGGGTCGGCGGTCGGCGACGGGGTGCTCCGGCCGAGGAGACGGGCGACGGTCGAGCGGAAGGGAGCCACGGCACCATCGTGGCACGAGCCGGACGGATCACCGCGGCCATTCCTGAGGGCGGCACACGTCTAGGTAGACTCGAGGTTCCGTGTCCTCCACGCGGTCACCGCTCCCACGTAGGATGGTCGGCGACTTCCGGGCCGGAACCCGCCGGCCGTGAACTTCCCAGGGACCCATCACCTCGTGAAACTGTTCGTCCAGATCCCCTGCCTCAACGAGGAGCAGACGCTCCCGTCCGTGCTCGAGACCATCCCGACCTCCATCCCGGGGATCGACGAGATCGAGATCCTCGTCATCGACGACGGTTCGACCGATCGCACCGTCGAGGTCGCCGCCGCGCACGGAGTCCGGCACTTCGTGCGGCACACCACGAACATGGGGCTCGCACGGTCCTTCCGTGACGGGGTCGACTACGCGCTCCTCCACGGGGCCGACATCGTCGTCAACACCGACGGCGACAACCAGTACCCGCAGTCGCAGATCGCCGACCTCGTCCAGCCGATCCTCCGCGGCGAGGCGGAGATCGTCATCGGCGACCGGCAGACCCGGACGATCGAGCACTTCTCCGGGTTCAAGAAGCTCATGCAGCGCTTCGGGTCCTGGGTGGCGAGCCGGGCCGCCGGGCTCGACCTGCCGGACGCGGCGAGCGGGTTCCGCGCCTACTCGAAGTACTCGCTGATCCGCCTCAACATCGTCACGCGGTTCAGCTACTGCATGGAGACGATCGTGCAGGCCGGCTACAAGCGCCTGGCGATCGCGAGCATCCCGATCACGACGAACGCGAAGACGCGCGAGTCACGCCTGTTCAAGAACATCTGGCAGCACATGTTCCAGTCCGGGTCGGCGATCGCGCGCGTCTACCTGATGTACCGACCGATGGCCCTGTTCGCGTCCGTGAGCGCCGTGCTCGCCGCGGCCGGGCTCATCCCCTTCGTCCGCTACCTGGTCCTGCTCTGGGCGGACTCCGGGGGCAACCACCTGCAGTCGCTCATCCTCGGCCTGGTGCTCGTCATCACCGCCGTACTGTCCATCACGATCGGCGTCGTGGCCGATCTCACCCGCATGAACCGGACCCTGGCAGAGGAGCAGCTCGACCTGCAGAAGCTCCAACGGTATGGCGACTGAGGTCGTCCCGCCGCTGACCGGGCGACCGGTCAGCGGCGGGACGACCGATCGTGCCCCGGTGCGGCGGGCCGAGGTGGTCGTGGTCGCGGGCGTGACCGCGGCGTTCGGACTCATCCTCCTGCTCTGGGCCGTGCTCGTCCCCGCCTTCCAGGCGCCTGACGAGCGCGCGCACTTCGACGCCGCGGTGCACGTCGCACTCGGCGACGGCTGGCCTGCCCCGGGGGACCTGCACCTGCTCAGCGCGATCGAGCAGCTCGCGCCGACCGACCGCACGCCGCTCGGTGACCTGCTGCGCACCACCGACGGTGCCGATTCTGACACGGTCAACCAGATGACCCAGCACCCGCCCACGTACTACGTGGTGGCCGCCGGGCTCCTGCACCTGACGCACTTCGAGGACCGCTCGGTCGACGCGGCCGTCGCCGTCCTGCGACTCATCGGCGCCCTCGCCGTGCTCCCACTGCCCGCGCTCGCCTGGGCGACGGTGCGACGCGTCACCCGGTCGGCCCGAGCGGGGGTGGTGGGTGCGTTCGCGGTCCTCGCCGTGCCGGAACTCGCCTCGATCGGGGCGTCCGTGTCCAACGACGGACCGGTGATGCTCTTCGCGGGCACGACGGTGTGGCTGGCGTCGCGGGTCCTCACCGGGGACCGACGCACCCGCACGGCGGTGGCGCTGGGCGTGTCCCTCGGCGTCGCGCTGCTGTGGAAGGGGACGGCGTTGCCGCTCATCCCCTTCGTGGGGCTGGCCGTCGTGGTCGGCGCCACCGGTCGACCGTTCCCGGTCCGGGTCCTGCGCGCTGTCTGGGTGCTCGCCGTCGCGGCCGCGCTCGGCGCGTGGTGGTGGGTCCGCAACCTGCTCGTCCACCACCAACTGCAGCCGGACGGGTTCTCGGCGATCCGGCCGCCCCGGCCCTTCCCCGCGGACACCGGCCCGGACCCCGTCACCTTCGTCGGTGTGTCGTGGAGCACCATCGCGCGGACCTTCTGGGGCAGCTTCGGTGGCAAGGCCCAGTGGATCGTCTCGCCCGTGCTGTTCGAGACCGCCACGGTCCTCGCGCTCGGTGCGGTGCTGATCTGGGGCTTCCGACGGGGCCGGGGGTCCGGGACCGCCCTGACGCTCGCGGTCCTGCCCGTGACGATCCTCCTGCTGCAGTCCTGGACCACCTGGTCGAGCTACCTGGACACGACCTTCGTCGGCGGGACGCAGGGCCGGTACTACTTCCCCGCCGTCCTCGCGTTCATCGCACTCAGCGCGATCGCGTGGCGCCGGGCGCTCCGGACCGAGACGGGTCACCGTCGGGCGGGGGTGATCGTGCCCGTGGTCGCCGCGGTGATCGCGCTCTACGGGCCGCTGTACCTGTACGGCTCGGTCGCGGAGCACGGTCGCGTCCGCGTCACCGCGCGCGGCCTCGACCTGCTCGCGACGACCAGCCCGGTCCCGGTGCTCGTGTCGGTCGTGCTCTGGTGCGCGGCGCTGGTCGTGCTGGTCGTCGCGCTCGTCGGCACCGCACGGCTCGCTCGTCGGTCCTCCGCCGACAGGCCGTCCGGCGGAGAGCCTTCGGGTGACGAGCCGCCGGCCGATGCGTCGACGGACGACCGGACGGCCGTCGAACGGTCTCCCGTCGGACCACCGTCGGGCCTCCTGTCGTCGACGGGCGGCACCCCGACAGCGACCCCCGCTCCCGACGAGGAGGCCGCACGATGAGCTCCCCCATCCGCCCGCGGGTCACCCGCAACGAGGTCGTCGCCGTCATCGGGCTCAGCGCGGCCTTCGCGCTGCTGCTCGTCACCTGGGCCCTCGTGACGCCGCCCCTGCACGGGCCGGACGAGCTCGCCTACGTCGACGCGAGCATGCACCTCGCCCTCGGCGAGGCCTGGCCGGCCGCCGGATCGATGCACTACCTGCAGGGGCTCCTCGCCCAGAACGTGCCGATGCTGCCCCAGATCGCCGCGGACCGGGTCTCGTTCGGGTCCCTCGTCGGCGACCACGCGGTCAACACACTGGTGAACCCGATGTCGCAGCACCCGCCGACGTACTTCCTGGCCCAGAGCACGGTCGCGCGGGCGCTCGACTTCACCACCCGGCGATGGGACGTCGTCGTCCTCGGCATGCGGCTCGCGGACGTGGCGCTCATGAGCGTCCTGCCGGTGCTCGTGTGGGCCGCCGTCCGTCGCGCCACCCGGTCACCGCGCCTCGCCGTGCTCGCGGCCGGGGCCCTGCTCCTGGTCCCGCAGTTGGCGCAGTTCGGTTCCTCGGTCAACGCCTGGGTCCCGGTGGTCACCGCCGGTGCCCTCGCCACCTGGCTCGGCGTCCGCATCCTCACCGGCGACCGGTCCTGGTGGACCGCGCTCGCGCTCGGCGGTTCGCTCGCCGTGGGCACCGCCGTGATGAGCGGCGGGTTCATCGCCGTGCCGTTCGCCGTCGCGGTCGTGTTGTGCGCGCGGTCCGACCTCGGAGGACCGGGCTGGGGAGCACGGGCCCTCCGCGCGCTCGTCGTGCTGGCCGTGCCGGCCGTCACGACCGGCTGGTGGTGGCTCGGGCAGCTGGTCCGGACCGGCACCCTCCAGCCCGACGCCTTCCCCGCCACCACCACCCCGTGGCCGCCCGAGGAGGGCCCGGCGCCCCAGATGTTCGCGGGCGCGGTCTGGAACGGCCTGTCGGAGTCCTTCTGGGGCCGCCTCGGCCGCTACGAGTGGCCGCTCTCCCCGGTGTTCGTGGACTCGATCACCGTCATCGTCCTCGCCGTCCTGGTCTGGGCGGCGACGCGGAGGACGGTCGACCGACGCAGCATGCTCGTGGCCGCGGTGTTCCCCGCCACCGCCCTCGTGGTCGTGCTCGTCCGCGACTGGGCGACCTACGCCGGGCACACCGGCGTCACCGTCACGCAGGGCCGGTTCCTGTTCCCCGCCGTCGCCGCCCTCCTCGTGATGCAGGCGCTCGCCTGGCGTGGACTGGTCGTCGACGCACGAGTCCGCCGTCGCCTCGGACGCGCCCTCCTCGTCATCGGTCCCCTCGTGGCGATCGCCGCCCTCGCGCTGCTGTACGGAGCCTCCTACGAGCAGCTGCAGTTCCGGGTCCGCGCGAACGGTGTCGGGCTCCTCAGCACCACCACGCCGTACGGGCTCCGGGCGATCGCGGCCGCTGCCGGCGCCCTCGTCGTCGTCGGCGCGGTGACCGGAGTCGTCGTCTGGCGCTGGCTGGGACGCGCCCCGCAGCCCGCGCGGCCCGTCGTCGAGGCCCCGCTAGACTCTCCGCCGACCGTCACATCGAACCGAAGGAATGACCCGTGAAGATCCTCGTCACCGGAGGGGCCGGCTTCATCGGCTCGAACTTCGTCCGTCGCACGCTCCAGGACGCCTACCCCGGCCTCGAGGGCGCGGACGTCGTCGTGTACGACGCGCTGACCTACTCCGGCAACCTCGAGAACCTCACGCCGGTCGCCGACTCCCCGCGGTACACCTTCGTCCAGGGCGACATCACCGACGCGGCGAAGCTCGACGAGGTCATCCCGGGCATCGACGCCATCGTGCACTTCGCCGCCGAGTCGCACGTGGACCGCTCGGTCCGCGACTCCGGCATCTTCGTCGAGACGAACGTCGTCGGCACCCAGCGCCTGCTCGACGCGGCGCTCCGCCACGGCACCGAGCGCTTCGTGCACGTCTCGACCGACGAGGTCTACGGGTCGATCAGCGAGGGCTCCTGGGACGAGGAGCGTCCGCTCGAGCCGAACTCGCCGTACTCGGCGTCCAAGGCCGGCAGCGACCTGCTCGCCCGCAGCTACCACCGCACGCACGGGCTGAACCTCTCGATCACCCGCTGCTCGAACAACTACGGGCCGTACCACTTCCCCGAGAAGGTCATCCCGCTGTTCGTCACGAACCTCATCGACGACCGGCACGTCCCGCTGTACGGCGAGGGCAACAACATCCGCGACTGGCTGCACGTCGACGACCACACCCGCGGCATCGCGATGGTCCTGACCAAGGGCCGCGCCGGCGAGATCTACAACATCGGTGGCGGCACCGAGCTCACCAACAAGGAGCTCACCCAGCTGCTCCTCGACGCCACCGGCAAGGACTGGTCGTACGTCGACCGCGTCCAGGACCGTCTCGGCCACGACCTCCGTTACTCGGTCGACATCTCGAAGATCCAGGCCGAGCTCGGGTACGAGCCGCAGGTGCCGTTCGAGCAGGGCCTCGCCGACGTCGTGCAGTGGTACCGCGACAACCGCGCCTGGTGGGAGCCGCTCAAGGAGCGCGCGGCGCTCAGCTGAGCCCGGCGACGACGATGACCCGCACCCTCATCACCGGCGCTGCCGGCATGCTCGGTCGCGACCTGCAGATCGCGCTGCAGGGCCGTGACGTGACCGCCCTCGGCCGGGCCGACCTCGACATCACCGACCCGGAGGCGGTCGACGCCGCCGTCGCCGGCCACGACGTCGTGATTAACTCCGCGGCCTACACGAAGGTGGACGACGCGGAGACCCACGAGGACGAGGCGGCCGCGGTGAACGCCACCGGGCCGAAGCTCCTCGCCGAGGCAGCGGTCCGACACGGCGCGAAACTCGTCACGATCTCGACGGACTACGTGTTCGACGGCAACGGCACCGCCCCGTACCCGGAGGACGCGCCCACCGACCCGCTGAACGCCTACGGGCGGACCAAGGCGGCCGGTGAGGCGTTCGTCCGCCGGATCGCGCCGGACTCGTCGTACGTCGTGCGCACCGCGTGGATCTACGGCGAGCACGGGCCGAACTTCGCCGCGACGATGCTCCGGCTCGCCGCTTCGCACGAGACGGTCTCGGTGGTCACCGACCAGGTCGGTCAACCCACCTGGACCGCCGACCTCGCGGCACGGATCGTCGAGCTCGTCGACGCCGACGCCCCGGCAGGCATCTACCACGGCACGAACTCGGGACAGGGGTCCTGGTTCGACTTCACGAAGGCGATCTTCGCCGAGAACGGGCTGGACCCCGATCGCGTGCTGCCCACCGACAGCGCGGCGTTCGTCCGCCCGGCGCCGCGACCGGCGTACAGCGTCCTCGGCCACGACGCATGGTCGCGCGCCGGGCTGGCTCCCATGCGCGATTGGCGTGAGGCGCTGCACGCTGCCGTCGCAGCCGGAGCACTCTCCGCGTGAACGGCGCCACAGCACTCGTCGTCGGGGGCGGCGGGTTCCTCGGCAGGTCCGTCGTCGCCGCGCTCGAGCGTGCCGGGGACCGCGTCGTCGTGCCGCAGGTCCCCTGGGGCGACACCGAGGCCGCGGCCGACGTCCTCGTGCGCGCGGTCGCCGGCCTCCGCGCCGGCAGCACTCCCTGGCGCCTCGTGTGGTGTGCCGGTACCGGCATCGTCTCGACCGGGGACGAGGCCTTCGCCGCGGAACGCCTGCTCCTCGACCGGGTGCTCGACCCCGCCGCGACCGCCCCGCCCGCCGGCGCGACCGGCACCGCGGGGACCGCCTTCCTCGCCTCGTCCGCCGGCGCCGTCTACGCCGGCTCCGAGGGCGTGCCGTTCGACGAGTCGACCGGGCCCCGTCCCCTCGCCCCGTACGGTCGCACGCGGCTCGAAGCGGAGCAGCGCTTCGCAGCGTGGGCGACGACGGTGGGCGCGCGGCTGGTGATCGGCAGGATCGCGAACCTGTACGGGCCGGGCGCCAACCTCGACAAGCCGCAGGGGCTCGTCTCCCAGCTCGCCGCCGCGCACGTGGAGGGACGACCGTCGTCCATCTACGTCCCGTTCACGACGACCCGGGACTACCTCTACATCGACGACGCCGGAGCGATGGTCGCCGACGCCCTGCAGCTCGTGGCCGACCGGCCGCCCGGCACGGTCGTGACGAAGATCTTCGCCTCGCAGCGGGGGCACTCGATCGCGGACGTGGTGGCGGCCGTCAGCGCGGCCTTCGACGAGGAGCTCGACGTCCGCGCCGGTCACCACGACTCCGCCGACCGGCACGGCCTCGACCTCCGCTTCCGGTCGACCGTCCTGACCGACATCGACGACCGTGACCTGATGCCCTTCGACGAGGGCGTCCAGCGCACCGTCGAGTCCGTCCGCACCGCCCGAGGAGGGCACCGAGCATGACCGCTCCAGCACCACGTACCGCCCGGGTCGCCGCGTGGGTCGCCGCACATCCGTGGGCGGGGATCACCGTGTGGAGCGCGGTGGTGTTCCTCCTCGCCGCGTCGGTGGCGCGCGCGTTCACGTACCCGCCGCTCAACGGCGGTGACGAGCCGGCGCACTTCGACTACATCATCACGGTGTGGCACGGGCACCTGCCGGTGTTCGAGGACGGGCTGACCTACCGCGCCCCCTTCGGCGCCGGCGTGCCGGTGCAGTGGGTCTCCCAGCACCCGCCGCTGTACTACGTCCTCCTGGCGCCGGTCGTGGGGCCGCTCTTCGACTCGGGGCACGCGCTGGTCGCGGTCATGGCCGGCCGTCTCGCCAGTGCGG
The DNA here is from genome assembly GCF_003234525.1 of Curtobacterium sp. MCBD17_021. NCBI lineage: Bacteria > Bacillati > Actinomycetota > Actinomycetes > Micrococcales > Microbacteriaceae > Curtobacterium > Curtobacterium sp. MCBD17_021. The sequence goes on from NZ_QKTS01000003.1 coordinate 88,200, forward strand.
TGTTGATCGCCTGCGCCGTCCCCGCGGCGGCATGGGGCGCGTGGCGGACCTTCCCCGGTGCCCGCCGGCTCCCCGGGGCGGTCGCGGTGGTCACGGCGATGGCGGGGATCGTGGTCCAGCAGGGGTCGTCGATCTACAACGACGCGCTCTACTACCCCCTCGTCGTCCTCGCCTGCGCGATCGCCGGGGCCGCGCTCCGTTCCGGGGTCGGCCCGAAGCTGCTCGTCGCCGCACTCCTGGTCGGCGCGGCGGGCATGTCCACGCGACTCTCCTTCGCGCTCTGGCTCATCGCACTCGTCGTCGCGGTGCTGCTCGCCCCGCACGTGCGGCTCGGTCGTCTCGCCGGCGTCCCGGCCCGCATCGTCGCCGCCGCGCTGCCCGTCCTGGCCGCCGGTGCGGCGTCCGGGTGGTTCTACCTCCGCAACAAGCGCCTCGCCGGCAACTACAGCGGTCGGCACGCGGACTGGGGGCTGCAGCACATGGGCCGGGTCGAGTCCTCCGTCACCGACGTGGTCCAGAGCGCCAGCTTCTGGCGCGGCACCTTCGGCATCTACCGCGGGGTCGTCGACCCGCTGTCGTGGTCCACGTACTGGCTGCTGCTCCTGCCGCTCGTCCTCGCGGTGCTCGCCGGCATCTGGGTGCTGGTGTCCCGTCGTCGGCGGGTGACGCACGACGCCGGAGCGACCCGCTCCGTCGCCCGGGCCTCCGTCCGTGCCGTCCGGCGCGACCGCCTGTCGACGGCGCTGGTCGTCGCGATGTACGTCGTGGTCACGGCGTTGCTGCTCGCGACGCAGGTCCAGTACGTCTCGGGCGGCGGTGCGGCCAACACCCGGTACGCGCTCACGGCGCTGCCGGTCATCGTCGTCGCCATGGCGGCCGGCCTGACGGCCTGGCGACCGTTGTCCGGCGTGCTCGTGGGGCTCTGGATCGCGGGCGCGATGCCGCCGTACCTGTCACTCGTCGACCTGTACGTCACCGGCATCGTGCCGCACGCCGCGACGGTCGTCCGGCTGGCCTTCGCCGTTTCGTTGATCGGTGTGCTCGGCTGCGCGCTCGGGGCCTTCCTGGACTCCGGGATCCTCCGCGACGCACGAGCCGCGGGCCGGGACGAGCCGGCCGCTGCCCCCGAGGCGCCGGGCGCGCGGGACGACGATCAGGCCAGCGCGGCCCGCAGCAGCGTCCGGTAGCGGTCGGCCACGGCCTCCACCGTGTAGGCCGCGGCCGTCTCGGCGGCGGCACGACCGAGTCGTGCGGCGAGTCCGGTGTCGCCGAGCAGGCGGTCCATCGCAGCGGCGAGTGCGTCCGGGTCGCCGGGCTCGACCAGCAGGCCGTTGACGCCGTCCTCGACCACGTCGACGATGCCGGGCACGGCACTGGCGATGATCGCGCAGCCGGCGGACATGGCCTCGAGCAACGCGACCGGCAGGCCGTCGCGGTCACCGTTGGCGGCGGGGACCGAGGGGTAGAGGGCGATCGAGGCCCGCGCGTACTCCGCCGCGAGGGCCTCCTTGCCGCGCGCTCCGACGAAGGACACGCCGGCCCCGGCGCGCGCTTCGAGCGTCTGCCGCAGGGGTCCGTCGCCCACGACGACGACCTCCGTCGGCTGCACCGCGGTGCGGTCGAGCGCGTCGAGCAGGACGACCGCGCCCTTCTTCTCGACCAGTCGGCCGACGAACAACACACGGCCCGGGACCGTCGTCTCGCGGGCGGTCGCCGCCACGATCGGAGCGGTGTCGACGCCCATCGGGACGACGTGCACCTGGTCCGGACGCGCGCCGAGGGCCGCCACTTCACGGGCCATGTCGGTGCTCATGCAGGTCACCGATGCGGCGCTGCGGACCACGGCACGCTTCACGGCCTGGAGGACCGGGTGCCGCAGTGCGTAGAGGTCGCCACCGAGGGTGGTCACGACACGCGGCAGGCGACCGAGCACGAGGCGACCCACCGCGCCCTGCGGGATGATCCAGTGCAGGAGGGCGACGTCCGGTCGCGAGCGCCGCTGCTCGCGCAGCAGCGCGGCCGCCATCGCCCCGAAGAAGAACGGCACCTGGAGCCACCGGGACCGGTCCGCCTTGAGGTTGTCGACGATCGCCCCGTCCGCCAGGTCGCGCCACCGTGCCGGGAAGTACCCGTACCGCCGGACCTCGACGTCCCCGATCCGCTGGTGCTTCCGGGCGCCCCGGACGAGCGGTGCGACCACGACGACCCGGTACTCGTCCGACAACGCCAGCGCGAGGTCGAGGACGAAGCCGGGAGTGCCGTCACCGGGCTCGGCCGGGAACGTCGACGCGGCGACGAGCAGGGTCGGACGGACGACGGAGTCGTGATTCATGCAGCGCGCTCGCTTAGAGTTGTCGGTCGATGGACGCACGACAGCCTACGGGGTCCGCGGCGGCTCCCCCGGAACCGCCCGCCGCCCCCACCGACACCCTCGGCACACCCCCGGGCCGAGGGCGTCGTGCGCGCGTCCTGACGGTCGTGAAGTGGGTCGCGGCCGTCGTCGCGATCGGCCTGCTGGTGTGGGGCATCGCGAGGCAGTGGGACGACATCGTCGCGGACTTCGCCCGCCTGGACGTGGCGACGGTGGGCATCGGTCTGGGCGCGACGCTCGTCGCGTTGGTGGCCAACATGCTCTCCTGGCGCGCGATGATGGCGGCCACCGGTGCCCGGGTCCGTCCCGCGGCCGCGTCCTCGATCTTCTTCGTCGGTCAGCTCGGCAAGTACATCCCCGGCGGGGTCTGGTCGATCGCCGCCCAGGCCGAGCTCGGTCGAGCGCACGGTCTGGCACGGGCGGGGAGCGCCGTCGCGTCCCTCGCATCGATGCTCGTGAGCATGGTGACCGCCGCCCTCGTGGGCATCGTCGCCCTCCTGTCCGCAGCCCCCGACGGCCTGGTGCAGTACTGGTGGCTCGGCGTCGTCGTCGTCATCGGACTCGTCGCCCTGACGCCGCCCGTCCTCAGCCGCCTCATCGCCCTGGCGTTCCGCGTGCTCCGACGTCCCAGCGAGTCGACCACGCTGACCTGGGGCGGGACGGTGATGTCCATGGTCTGGTCCGTGGTGATGTGGGTCGCCTACGGCGTCCAGGCGACGTTCGTGCTGCACGCCTTCGGTGCCGACTCCCCGTCGGTGTTCGCCGTCTCGACCGGGGCGTACGCCGTGGCCTGGCTCGTCGGGTTCCTGGTCGTGATCGCCCCCGCCGGTCTCGGCCCGCGCGAGGGCGTCCTGGTGCTCCTCCTGGCCAGCGTCGCCCCACCTGCCGGTGGGGCAGCACTCGCACTCGCGGTCGTCAGCCGGGTGTTCATGACGATCGGCGACGTCGTGCTCGCCGGCCTCGGGTCGGCCCTCGCGGTGCGCCATCGCCGCGTCGCCGCTCGCACCCAGGGGGCGGTCGCCGACACTGCGGCTTCTCCCCAGCGCCACTGGTAGCCTCGACTGTCGATCCCCGGGGTGACCCGGCCGCACCACCGAGGAGCCCTGCCAGATGACCACACTCCGCGTGATCGTGGACCAGGTGATCGCGCCGGTGCCCGGCGGCATCGGTCGCTACGCGGAGGAACTGACCCGGCAGCTCGTCGCCACCGCGCCGGACGGCTGCGACGTCGAGGCGGTCGTCTCCGCCGCTCCCGCTGCCGACCTGCAGCACCTCCGGACGCTCCTGCCCGGGCTCTCCGGGCTCGACCGACTCGCGCTGCCCCGTCGGGAACTCGCGCTCGCGTGGCAGGGCGGTCTGGCTCGTGGCGCCTCGCACGGCATGGTGCACGCGCCGAGCGTCCTCGCGCCGCTGGTGAAGCACGACCGGGTCCAGGAGCCGGGCCGACAGACGGTCGTCACCGTCCACGACACGGTGCCCTGGACGCACCCCGAGACCCTGACGCCGCGCGGGGTGCACTTCCACAAGGCGATGGTGAAGCGGGCGTACCGGTACGCCGACGCCGTCGTCGTCCCGACCCACGCTGTCGCCGCGCAGCTCAACGAGATCCACCGGTTCGACGACCGGCTGCGGGTCATCGGCGGTGCCCCGAGCGGCCGTCTGCGGGTCCCGGTGGACGCCGACCTGCGTGCGGAACGGCTGGGACTCCCCGACCGGTACGTGCTGGCCGTCGGGACCCTTGAGCCCCGCAAGGGCCTGAGCGCCCTCATCGAGGCGATGGCGCACCCCGAGGCCCCCGACGACGTCCCCCTGGTCATCGCCGGCCCGGACGGGTGGGGCGACGTGGACGTGCACGGCACCGCCGAGCGGGCGGGGCTCAGCCCGGACCGGGTCAAGGTGCTCGGGCGGGTTGACGACGCCGACCTCGCCGTCGCGTACGACCGCGCCACCGTCTTCGTGTTCCCGAGCCTCGCCGAGGGCTTCGGCCTCCCCGTCGTCGAGGCGATGAGCTTCGGCGTCCCGGTCATCCACTCGGACGACGAGGCCGTGCGTGAAGTCGCGTCCGACGCCGGCGTGAGTGTCGCGCGGAACCCGCGGCAGAGCTACCCGGAGCGCCTCGCGCAGGCGATGTACCAGGTCGTCAACGACGCGCACCTCGCGGGGCAACTGGCGGTCGCGGGACCGGACCGCGCCAGGATGTTCGACTGGCGCGACTCGGCCCTCGAGACCTGGCAACTGCACGCCGACCTCTGACGCGCCGAGCGCTCGTGGGCTGCGTCACGGCTCGGCATCGATCGTGGGTCTCGCCGTGTCCCTGCCCGGGAGGCCCGTGCCCGGCTGCCAGGATCAGCCCATGACTCGTCGTCACCCGTCCACGGTCCTGACCGCCGCGATCACCGTCGGCATCACCGGGGCCCTGCTCCTGACCGCCTGCTCCGGCGGCGACACCCCGGCCCCCACGAAGAGCGCCTCGGCGACCAGGACCGCCAGCCCCACGCCGACGCGCACACCGTCGCAGGCACCGGCCCCGTCCGTGTCGGACGCCCCGTCGGCGCCGGCTGACGACGCGCCGGCACCGGGCTCCGACGACGACACCGACGACGGCTCCGGTCAGGGCACCGGCAACGGCAGCGGCGTCACCGCCCCGGACACCGTCGACTTCGGCACCGTCACGCAGCAGGGCGTCGCAGCTGCCGGAGGAGGGACCGTCGTCTCCCTCACGGGCGGGGGCGACCTGTGGACCGTGGTCGTCGCCGGACCGGACGGCGCCCTGACGCAGTCGGTCGTGTCCGCGACGCTCGGCCGTGTCACCTCCGGGCCCTTCCCGAAGGACTCGGACGCGGCGGCGAAGGGCGCGACCGCTGCTCGGGCTGCGGCCCTCCGGGTCGACGCCGACGCTGCCGTGGCCAAGGCCACCGCGGCGGTGCCGGGCAGTTCGCTCACCGGGTTGCAGCTGGGCGGCAGCGGGTCCGCTCCGGTGTGGAACGCGACGGTCACGTCGGGCGGGGCGAGCCGTTCGGTGACGGTGGACGGCGTGACGGGCGCGACCCGGGCCTCCTGACCGGGCTGCTCGACGGCGGCCGGTGCGGCTGCCGGGTCAGCGCGCGTCGCGGAGCGCCTGCGCCTTCCGCTCGACGGCCTGTTCGAGCCCGGCGGCGTACTCCGCGAGCCGTGCGGCGACCGCGGGCTCCGACGTGCCGATGATGCGCGCCGCGAGGAGTCCGGCGTTGGCCGCGCCGTTGATGGCCATCGTCGCCACGGGGATGCCAGCGGGCATCTGCACGATCGACAGGAGCGAGTCGAGACCGTCCAGCCGTGCGAGCTGCACCGGGACGCCGATCACCGGCAGGGTCGTGACCGAGGCGACCATGCCGGGCAGGTGCGCCGCTCCCCCGGCACCGGCGATCACGACCCGGATGCCGCGCTCGGCGGCGGTCCGGCCGAAGCGCATCATCTTGTCCGGGGTGCGGTGCGCCGACACGACGTCGGCCTCGAACGGGATGCCGAGCTCGTCGAGGACGTCGGCCGCGGCGCGCATGGTCGGCCAGTCCGAGTCGGAACCCATGATGACGGAGACGAGGGGGGCTGGTGCGGAGCTGTCGGTCACCCTGACGAGCCTAGTGGCGGGCGTCGGCGGGGACGCGGTCATCGCACGGTGACGCTCCGGCACCCGAGCGAGGCGTCCCCGCCGCGGCCGAGGCCGGTGGCGGTGACACAGACACGGTGCTTCCCGGAGGCGACCGCCAACGTCCGCGCGTAGCCGTGGGCGGCGCCGGCTCCGTACGCTCGGTCGACGTCGGGCCGTGCTGCCGACGCCGCGACGCCGACGACCGCACGCCCGTCCACCCGCACGGTCACGGTGACCGGGGAACCGACGGCATCGCGGTCGAAGGCCCATCCGGACACGGAGAGGCGCCGGCTCGTGCTCGAGGTCACGCTGTCGACGCGACCGACCGGAGCGCTCACCGGCACCGTCACGGTCCGGCAGCCCGAGGCCGTGTCGGCACCCGGTCCGACGTTGCGGGCGACCGCGCACACCCGGTGCGACCCGCCGGCGGCCGGCACCACGACCTCGAAGCCGTGGGCGGCGCCCGCGCCCGTCGCCCGGGCCACGTCGGGTCGGTCCCGGTCGGCGCGCGTCGTCCGGGTGGTCCTGCCGTCGACCGTGACGTCGACGCTCAGGGACGTGGCCGGCTCGTCGGCGTCCACGGCCCAGCCGCGGACGGCGACGCCCGCCGGGGCCGGCGTCGCGGAGTCCAGGCTGACGCGTGGGGCGGCCGGAGCGGACGGTGCGGGGGGTGCCGTCTTCGCCGCGGTGGGTGCGCCGAGCGCCGCGTTGGCGACCAGGGCCTGCGCGTAGGCCGAGTACCAGGACCCGGCCCTCGGTCCGCCGTTGCAGGTCCCGTCGCTCGCGCCGGGCGTCTTCACCCAGAGCAGCGCGTCCAGGGCCGTCCCGTCGGTCGCGACCCGGGGCGTCGTGCCCAGTCCCGCACCCGGGGCGTTGCACCAGGTGCCCCGCCAACCGGTGCCGCTCCGCGACGTGTCGATCACGTAGTGGGCACCACCGGTCAGTGCCGACACCCGCTGCGCGTAGGCCTGCTCCTGGGCGACCGGGTAGTAGTTCGCGACGTTGGTCGAGAAGCCGCGGGCCTGCTGCACACCTGCCTTCGTGAGCCGGTCCGCCATCGTCGCCGGCGGCACCCAGTTCGAGTTCCCGGCGTCGAGGTACGCGGGCACACCGGCGGCCGTGAAGGCAGCGACCTCGCGCGACAGGATGCGGTAGCGCTGCTCGTCGAGCGACCCGGTGCACGCGCTGTTGCTGAGCATGGCGAGCGAGTCCGGTTCGACGACGACAGCGGCACGCTTGCCCGCCAGGAGCGCCACGACCCGGTCGATCCAGGCGTCGTAGGACGCCTCGTCGAACCCGCCGGCCGAGTAGCCGCCGCAGTCCCGGTCCGGGATCGCGTACGTCACGAAGACCGCGGTCGTGCCGGTCGCTGCCGCCCCCTCGGTGGCCGCGGTGACGGTCTTGGTCAGCGTGGTGCCCTGGGTCCACTCCCCGAGCCAGGTCGCCACCGGGTACCGGGCGATGGTCGACGCCGCGGCGGCGCCGGCGGGGTCGCTCGTGCGGAGCGCTGCAGCGGCCTTCGCGGGCTCGCTCGTCGGCGAGGTGTACTGCCCGTTGCCGTACAGCTGCGCCGCGGTCCGTGACCGGACGTCGGGCGTCGGGGCGGCCGACGCGGCGGGGACGAGGAGACCGCTCGTCAGGGCTGCGACGGCGAGGCCGACGGCGAGAGCCGAGGTCGTGCGCATGTGGGGCCCCCTGGGGATCGGTGTTGTCGACCCTCCCATGCCACCACGTGACCTGCCCCACGGCCACCCGCCAGTCCGGGTGCCACCCGTCGTGGTGGCACCCGTCGCCGTCGGGCCACCGGGTCTCCCGATCTCCGGTCAGCCCCTCCGGCCGGCTGCCGGCTCAGTCGTCGAAGTGCGCTGCCGCCGCTCGCGCCCGGTACACGACGTCGTCGACGTCGTCACCCGTCACGGTGACGTGGCCGATCTTGCGACCGGGGCGCGGGGACTTGCCGTAGAAGTGGTACTTCGCCTCGGGGAAGGCAGCGAGCGCCGCGGGGTAGCGTGCCGCGAGGTCGCCGTCCGCCGGGCCCCCGAGCACGTTCACCATGACCGCGACGGCCGCCTTCGCGCCCGTCGCGCCGAGCGGCAGGTCGAGCACGGCACGGAGGTGCTGCTCGAACTGACTCGTGGTGGCGCCGTCGATCGACCAGTGGCCCGTGTTGTGCGGTCGCATCGCCAGTTCGTTGACGAGGATGCGCTCGTCGTCGGTCTGGAAGAGCTCGACGGCGAGGACCCCGGTGACACCGAGTTCCTCGGCGACGCGCACCGCGATCGCCTCGGCCACGTCGGCGACGCGTCCGGCGCTGGACGGCGCGGGGGCGATCACCTCGGCGCAGACCCCGGCGCGCTGCGTCGTCTCGACGAGCGGCCAGGCCACGATCTCCCCCGACGGCCGCCGGGCGACCGACTGCGCCAGTTCGCGGGTGAAGGGGACGAGTTCCTCCGCCAGGAGCGCCTGCTCGCCGCCGACCTCCGCCGCCGCGATGAACCAGTCCTCGACGTCGGCCGGGTCGGTGACGACGCGGACGCCCTTGCCGTCGTAGCCGCCACGGGGCGTCTTCACGACCACACGACCGCCGTGCTCGGCGAGGAACGCGCGCAGCTCCTCGGCGTCGTGCACCGCGGCCCAGTCCGGGACCGGGAGGCCCAGCTCGGTGAGGCGGCGGCGCATCGTGATCTTGTCCTGCGCGACCGCGAGGGGTCCCGGGCCGGGGTGCACCGCCACACCCGCGTCGCGCAGCACGGCGAGGACGTCCTGCGGCACGTGCTCGTGGTCGAACGTCACGACGTCGACGTCCCGCGCGAACGCCAGGACGGTCTCGGCGTCGTGGTAGTCACCCTCGGCCGTCGCCGCGATCGCCGCGGACATGCCGGGCCCCTCGGCGAGGACACGGATGTCGAGGCCGAGTTCCACGGCCGCGGGCACCATCATCCGGGCCAGTTGTCCGCCACCGATGACCCCGACACGCAGCACCATCGGTCAGCGACCCATGCCACGGTAGGTGAAGCCGGCGGCGCGCCAGGCCTCGCGGTCCAGGCAGTTCCGGCCGTCGATGACGACCGGCGACGCCACGAGCGACGCGACCGCGGCGGGGTCGAGCTCCCGGAACTCGTTCCACTCGGTGAGCACGAGCACCAGGTCGGCGCCGGTCAGGGCGTCGGTCGCGGTCTCGGCGTAGTCGAGCTCCGGGTGCACGCGTCGAGCGGTGACCACGGCCTCCGGGTCGTACGCGGCGACCGTCGCGCCCAGGCCGAGCAGCCGTGCGGCGATGTCGAGTGCCGGCGAGTCCCGGACGTCGTCGGAGTTGGGCTTGAACGCGAGACCGAGGACGGCGACCCGCTTGCCCGCGACGGCACCACCGAGCATCTCCTGGGCCAGCTCGACGACGTGCGCGCGACGGCGGAGGTTCGTCGCGTCGACGTCGGCCAGGAACGCCAGCGACTCGCCGACCCCGAGCTCGTCGGCCCGGGCCTGGAACGCGCGGATGTCCTTCGGCAGGCAGCCGCCCCCGAAGCCGAGGCCGGCGTTGAGGAACTTCCGGCCGATGCGGGCGTCGTGCCCGATGGCGTCGGCGAGCGCGGTGACGTCCGCACCGACGACCTCGGCGATCTCGGCCATCGCGTTGATGAAGGAGATCTTCGTGGCGAGGAACGCGTTCGCGCTGATCTTCACGAGCTCCGCGGTGGCGAGGTCGACGACCAGGCGCGGGGTGCCCTCGGCGAGCGCGGTCTCGTAGACCTCGTCGAGCGCCGCGACGGCACGCTGGCCGTCCTCGCCCTCCGGGACGCCGTACACGAAGCGGTCCGGCGAGATGGTGTCCTGCACGGCGAAGCCCTCACGGAGGAACTCCGGGTTCCACACCAGCGTCGCGCCCGGCACGGCGGCGGACAGGTCGGCGCCGAGGCGGGCGGCCGTGCCGACGGGCACCGTGGACTTGCCGACGACGAACTGGCCGGCCGAGACGTACGGCGTCAGCGACGCCATCGCCGCGTCGACGTACCGGAGGTCGGCGGCGCCGGTCGGCCCCTGCGGGGTCCCGACGGCGAGGAAGTGCACCTGGGCGCCGGCGACCTCGGCCATGTCCGTGGTGAACCGGATGCGGCCCGAGCCGAGCGCCTCGTCGAGGATCTCGGGCAGTCCCGGCTCGAAGAACGGTGCCTCGCCGGCAGCGAGTCGTTCGATCTTGGTCGGGTCGACGTCGACGGCGACGACGTCGTGTCCGAGCTTGGCCATGGAGGCGGCATGCACGGCACCGAGGTAGCCGCAGCCGATGACAGAGATACGCACGCGACGACGCTACCGGTTCCCGGCCCGATCCACATGACGGCGGACCGCGGGCTCCTCGTCGTGGTCGCCGGCACGCGGCTACCCGTCGTGCCGGGCAGTGCCCCTCACGATGTCGTCCCAGTCCGGTTCGCGGTGCCGCCGACGGGCCTCGTGCGCCTCGACCAGGTCGTGCAGCACCGCGACGACCAGGTCGGCGTGCGGGACGTCGCTCAGCACGAGGGCGGGGTCGTCCCCCGGGAACACGAGCACGTCACCGGACCGGAACAGGCCCTGGGCACCGCGGCGACGGACGGTCACGTCGTACCCGCGCGAGTGCAGGAGCTCGCGACGGGTCCGGGTCCCGAGGCCGTGCACGACGACGAGTCGCCGGGTGGTGACGACGTACCGCTGCGACAGCCAGCGCAGGAGGGGGACGACCCCGCCGAGGACGACGAGCGCGACGGCCGCCACCGCGACGACGACGTTGACCCAGGCCAGTTCGGCACGGAACACGCCGAACCCGAACCCGCCCGCGGCGGCGACGAGCACGACGAACACCGCCGGGCGGACGAGCCGTCGGGCGTGCGGCCGGAGCCGTGCCACGACCAGCTCGGGCGGTGGCTCGTCGGTCATGCCGTCATGCATAGCGCAGGTGGGTGACGTCCCCCACCGCGACGCCCCTGGGGACGCCGCTCCGGTCCCGGATCGTGATCCGACCGTCGTCGTCGACACCGGTGGCGTCGGCCTCGACGATCGACCCGTCCGGCAGCTCGAGCCGCACCCGCTGGCCGACCGTTCCGCAGACCGCGCGCACGTGGGAGCGGACCGACTCGGCGGCCGCGCCCGGCGTCGCCAGGCCGGCGACCGCCTCCTGGAGGCCCGTCCAGAGGTCCGTCAGGACGGCGTCGGCGAGCGTCGTGGCCGGCTCGGTGGCACCGGCGACGAGCAGCGAGGTCGCGGTCGGGGTGGGCAACGCGTCCGCGGGGATCGTGAGGTTCACCCCGACGCCGACCACGACCGAGCCGTCGCGCGCGACCTGGCAGAGCACGCCGGAGACCTTGCGGCCGTCGACGAGGACGTCGTTCGGCCACTTCACGAGGACGCGCCGTTCGGTCGGTCGATGGTCCTCGTGACCGTGACCGTGCCCGTGACCGTGCCCGGACAGCGCGTTGACGACCGCGTCCCGGACCGCGGCGCCGGCGACGAGGGGCAACCACCCGCGCTCACGCGGCTCGAGGTCGGCACGGACGAGGACGCTGGCGGCCAGGGTCCGTCCCGCCGGGGCCTCCCAGGTGCGGTCCAGGCGCCCCCGCCCCGCGGTCTGGTCGAGCGTGACGACGACGCTGCCGGAACGCAGCCCGGGGGCGGCGACCAGGAGGTCCGCGTTGGTCGAACCGGTGGTCGCGGTCGCCGTGAAGGTGGCGCCGGTGGCCTCGACGGCGGCACGGGCACGGGGGAAGGAGGGCGCGACCGGTGTGGACATGCACGCAAACCTACGGGCCGGAACCGTGGGGGTCCTCCAACGGGCCCGCTCCGGACCGCCGGTAGGGTGAGCGGGTGACCACAGGAGACACCCCCGATCTCTCGACGACCGCCGGCCGTCTCGCCGACCTCCGCGACCGGTACCACGAGGCCGTGACCGCCGCGGGCGAGGCCGCGATCGCGAAGCAGCACGCCAAGGGCAAGATGACCGCCAGGGAGCGCATCGAGCAGCTCCTCGACGAGAACTCCTTCGTGGAGCTCGACGAGTTCGTCCGCCACCGCACCCACGCGTTCGGGATGGAGTCGAAGCGCCCGTACGGCGACGCGGTCGTCACCGGACACGGCACGATCCACGGCCGACAGGTCGCGGTGTACGCGCAGGACTTCACCGTCTTCGGCGGCTCCCTCGGCGAGGTCGCCGGCGAGAAGATCGTCAAGGTGATGGAGCACGCGCTGAAGACGGGTGTGCCGATCATCGGCATCCTCGACTCCGGCGGCGCCCGGATCCAGGAGGGGGTGGTCGCCCTCGGCAAGTACGGTGAGATCTTCCGCCTCAACACCGCTGCCTCCGGCGTCATCCCGCAGATCTCGATCGTGATGGGACCGGCGGCCGGTGGCGCGGTGTACTCCCCCGCCCTCACCGACTTCGTCATCATGGTCGACAAGACCAGCCACATGTTCGTCACCGGTCCGGACGTCATCAAGACGGTCACCGGCGAGGACGTCGGCTTCGAGGAGCTCGGCGGCGCGCACACCCACAACGCGGTCTCGGGCGTCGCGCACTACCTCGCCGAGGACGAGACCGACGCGCTGGACTACGCGCGCTCGCTGATCGGGTTCCTGCCGGACAACAACCTGTCCGACCCGCCGAGCTACGACGTCGCGCCCGAGCTCGAGACCACCGACGCCGATCGCGAGCTCGACGTCGTGATCCCGGACTCGACGAACCAGCCGTACGACGTCACGACGATCATCGAGCACGTCGTGGACGACGGCGAGTTCCTCGAGGTGCAGCCGCTCTTCGCGCCGAACATCATGATCGGCTTCGGCCGCGTCGAGGGCCGTACCGTCGGCATCATCGCGAACCAGCCGCAGGCGATGGCCGGCACGCTGAACATCGACGCCGGTGAGAAGGCCGCACGCTTCGTCCGGTTCTGCGACGCCTTCGGCATCCCGATCCTGACCCTCGTCGACGTCCCCGGGTACCTGCCGGGCACCGACCAGGAGTGGACCGGCGTCATCCGCCGTGGCGCGAAGCTGCTGTACGCGTACGCCGAGGCCACCGTGCCGCTCGTGACCGTCATCACCCGCAAGGCGTACGGCGGCGCGTACATCGTCATGGGCTCGAAGCAGCTCGGCGCCGACATCAACCTGGCGTGGCCGACCGCCGAGATCGCGGTCATGGGCGGCCAGGGCGCGGTCAACATCCTCTACCGCAGCGAGATCAAGCGTGCGGAGGAGGCCGGCGAGGACGTCGCCGCGGTCCGCACCAAGCTCGCGAACGAGTACACGTACAACGTCGCGTCCCCGTACCTCGCAGCGGAGCGCGGCGAGCTCGACGGCATCATCCAGCCGCACGCGACCCGCGTGTCGGTCATCAAGGCGCTCCGGGCCCTGCGCGGCAAGCGGGCGAGCCTGCCGCCGAAGAAGCACGGGAACATCCCGCTGTGAGCCCGCGTCACGCTGCCGCCGTCCCGGCCGACGAACCCACGTCGGTCGCGGACGTCCGCGTCGTCGGGGGCGACCCGACGCCGGAGGAACTCGCCGCCGTCATCGCGGTCCTGCAGCGGCAGGCCGACGAGGCCGCGGCCGCCGGCCGGGCCCGTGCGGAGGACTCGCCGAGGTCGGGCTGGGACGCTTCCGCCCGGGGCATGCGTCGACCGCTGCACCAGGGCACCTGGAGTCGGTCGCTGCGCTGACCAGCGTGTACCCCGAGGATCTTCCGCTGACAGCAGTCGTCCAGGCTGTCGCCGAGGCCCGCTGGGACGCACCACCCGGCCCGGACCGACGCACCGTTCCGTCTCCCCGCGGTCGGGGGGGGCGTCCCGCCTGCAGATCGCCGCAGATCGGCGGGATTGTCCCCCGAAATGATGACTGACACCCCGCGGTGCTGCGGGCATCATTGTCTGTGTTCGGTGTTCTTCGTTGAAGTGCATCGGCGGTCGGTGGCCGACTAGGGTACGAAGCCACCACCGTGACGAGTCAGGGCGGTATTCGGGTTGTCGCTCTGCCTCGGGTCGTGAACGGGCCGGTCGGTAGCTCCGACCGGCCCGTTCCCGTTTCCGGCGTGCGCTGTGTCAGTTTCCCGGCGTGCGCTGTGTCAGCTTCCCGGCGTGCGCTGCGTCAGCTTCCCGGCGTGCGCTGCGTCAGCGCTGCGGGCCAGCCGGTGCGGGCGACTCCGCCGACCGGGCGATCTCGAGCCACAGCGCCACCGAGTCGTCCTCGTCGCCGTCCTCGTCGTCGTCGGCCGCGCCGAGGGCCGCCGATTCGCTCTCCGCGGCGTCGAGACGGAGCCCGACCACGGTGACGGCCGCGTCGGCGCCGTCCGGCACGGTGCGGACGATGACGCTGTCCGCCTGGGCTTCGAACGCGCGCCGGAGCGCTTCGGCGAGTTCGCCGTGCACGCGCTGCTGCTCACGGACGTCGAGGTCGTCCAGCCCCCCGTCGTCGTGCAGCTGCACCACGGCGCCACGACGACGCAGGCGCATCACCTCGGTCCGCACGTCGTCCGACAGCAGCGACCGGCCACGGATCTCGTCGCGGATCGCCTGCTCGAGGTGCAGGCTCTCCGCGCGCTCGTCGGTGTCGAGGTCTCCGCAGGTGTCGATGATGCGCTGCAGCATCGGCAGCGCCATCCGCGTGGTCTGCCCGAGGCGGACCTGCCGCTCCGACACGTGGGCGTCCTGGGCCGCCTGCCAGTCGACGGTCTCCTGCTCGGCGCGGACGAAGTCACGGGTGATCCGGTTCGCGTGGTTCATCGCGATCGAGAACCCGGTCGCCACCGACAGCCAGATGACGCTGCCGAGCGCGCCGAGCTCGCCGAGCGCCCCGAGCCCGGCCCAGGCGACGGAGTGCACCGTGCAGAAGAGCACGCCGGCCCAGGCGAACGGGCCGCGCTGCCGGACGGCGAGCACGACCATGAGCGTCCCGACGGCCGCGATCCACCACGTGGAGTAGGTCGGCGCGACGCTGAGGTCGACGACCGGCGCGCAGACGATCGGCATCACGAACGCGGTGGCGAGTGCGAAGCACGCCACCCAGACCGGCAGCGCGGGCCCGCGCACGAACAGCGCCAGCGCCGTCGCCGCCGCGTAGAGGACCATGCACGACACCACGCGCGCGGCGTCCGCCGGCGCCGCGGGCAGCGTGGACGCGGCGAGCACCAGGTGCACGAGGGAGAACAGCGCGGCGAGACCGGTCGCGCTCCCGCGGGTGCCGGGGGCCCTCATGCGACGTCTCCCGTCGCGGGCTCCGTGCGGGGCGCCGGCCACCGGAGCACGACCCGCGTGCCGGAGCCCGGTGCCGTCAGCACCTCGGCCGCGCCGGCCGCAGCGGCCATGCGCTCGACGATCGACCGTCGGACCCCCAGTCGCTCCGCTGGCACGGCGTCCCGGTCGAACCCCGCGCCGTCGTCGGCGACCTCCACGCGGACGGACGCGTCGTCGGCGTCGATCGTCACCCACCGCGACACGTCGTTCCCCGCGTGCTGGACGCTGTTCACCGCGGCCTGCAGTGCCGCGGACGCGAGCGCGTCGGCGGCGGAGGCCGGGACGGCCGGGCCGTCGGTCGGCGCCGTGCGCACCTCGACGGGGGCGGCGAGCGCTGAGACCGAGGCGGTGATGCGCTCACGGAGCGCGTGGAACGGCACGACCGGGTCCTCGCCGGGGCCGTCCGCCGCCGCCGCCGCGAGGTGGTCGATCGCGTTGCGTGCCATCCGCGCCGCGAGGGTCTTCGCCTCGAGGGTGTCCGCCCGCGCCGCGGACAGCAGGGTCGTCAGCACGCTGTCGTGCACGATCGCGTCGACCTGGACGCGCTCGACCTCGGTCGCGTGCTCACGGATCGCCCGCGAGTAGCGCCGCACCGCGGTCGCCTGTGCCACGTCCACCGCTGCGGCCGCACGGCGGAGCACCACGATGAGCACGAGCGCCGCGATGCCGAGGACGGCGGTGTACACGCCGTCGAGCAACGCCCGCTGCAGACCGACCGCCCCGCCGGCGGGCGAGAGCCGCAGCAGGATGTACACGATCGGCACGAGCGCGTTGTAGACCGCTGCCCGCCAGGTGGCGAAGCTGAGCGACGCGGCGATGGTGCCGACGTTGCAGAGCCACCACGGCCACGGGATGTCCGCGGCGGAGAGCGGCTCGCGGACGGTCAGGGGGAAGGTGACGAGCGCGACGAGGAACAGCACCGCACAGACGATCTGCGCGGGCTGGGCCCAGCGCTGCGCGAACGCCGACGCACCGACGACGAGGAGCGAGAGCCCGACCACGATGGTCGTCGCCGGCGCCCAGAACGGGTCGAGGGACGGCAGCTGCCGGAACAACGACGGGGTGTTCACGGCGCCGAAGCCGATCGCGGCGATCGCCATGAGGATCGTGAACGCCCGGTCCAGCGAGGCCTGCGTGATCGTCGCGCGCACCGACCGCGACGGGTCGGTCATGCCCGAGGGCGACGTGCCCGTTCCCGGGTCGTCCCCCGGTCGCACGCGTTGTCCGACGGCTGCGCCGGACCCCGGGTGCGGCGGACGCCGGGCCGCTCCCGGCCCGGCGTCCGCCGCGGCGTCGGTGGTCACGAGGACCGCCGACCGCGGACGTCGTCAGCGACCATCGCCGTCGGGGTCGATGCCGGAGTCGAGCCCGGGCAGGATCCCGTCCTCCACCGCGCGGCGCAGGAGGTCGACCTTGGTGGGCGCGGGACGACCGACCTCCACGTACTTCACGCGGATGCGGTCGAGGTACTCGCGGGCCGTGGAGTACCCGATCCCGAGCTGCTGGGCCGCCAGCTTGAGCGGCAGACCCGATGCGTACAGGTGCAGGATCTCGCGCTCGCGGCGGCCGAGCTGCGCCTTCGCGAAGTCCCGGTCGGCGTCGATCGCACTCGCCCACTCGAGGTTGTTGAGGACGTCACCGCGGGCCACGGTCGCGACGGCGGCCATCACGGTCTTGGTGGCGGAGGACTTCGGGATGACACCGGCGGCCCCTGCCGCCAGCGCCTCGCGGACGTTCGCCACCCGGTCGGCGATGCTGTGCACGAGGACGGCCGAGCCGGTCCCCTGCACGCCCTTGACGTTCTCGGTCACCGTCGAACCGTCGCCGAGCGACAGGTCGAGGACGACGACGTCGACCTCACGCCCACCGAGCTGCGCGATGTACTCCGGGACGCTCGCGGCGGTGAGGACCACCTCGAACCCCTCGTTCTGACACGCGGCCTGGATCCCCAGTCGGACCGACTCGTGGTCGTCGACGATGGCGACCCGGACCGGCCGGGTCTCGAGACCGGCAGTCCCTGTCGTGCCGGTCGTTGTGCTGGTGGTGTCTCCCACGGTTGCCTCTCGTTCCGACGACGCGCCGGGCCCTGATCCCGGTTGCCGTCAGCAACCAAGGATACCCAGGTCAGCCTCAGCTTCGTACCCCGCAACGGAAGTGCCGGACCCGGTCGGCGTCGACCGCGTCAGGCGACCGGCACCAGACGCGCCACGGCCTCCAGGTGGTGGGTGTGCGGGAAGAGGTCGAACGCGCGGAGGGCCTCCAGGCGGTAGCCGAGGTCCGCGAAGGTGGCGACGTCGCGGGCCAGCGCGACCGGGTCGCACGCCACGTAGACGACCTGGGCCGGCTGCAGCGCCGCGACGGAGACGACGACGTCACGGCCGGCACCGGCGCGGGGCGGGTCGAGGACGACGGTGCCGGCGCGGAAGCGCTCCCGTTCCGGACGGGAGGCGGTGTCCACGGTCCGGGCGAGCCATCGGTCGACGCGACCGGTCTCGGCGCGGGCGCCGATCCACTCGGACAGGTTCTCCTGCGCGTGCTCCGTCGCCCGGGCGGCGCTCTCGACGCTCGTGACGCGGGCGCGGGGACCGGCCACGTCGGCGAGGGCGGCGGCGAGGAGGCCGACCCCGCCGTACAGGTCGAGGTGCTGCCCCTCCGGGTCGAGCCGCTCACGGTCGAGCAGGTCCTGCACGGCGGCGGTGAGCACGGCGGGGGCCTGCCGGTGCACCTGCCAGAACCCGTCGTCGTCAACGGCGAAGGTCCGCTCGCCGACGATCTCGTGCACCACGGTGGGACGCTGCGCGTCGATGACGAGGCGGGCACCCTCGGAGCCGCTCGGGCTCAGGACGTCGACGACCTCCGCGCCGGGCATCGAGCCGCGGGCGATCGGGGCGGACTCCTGGACGGCCGCCGTGGCCAGCGGCAGCGAGGTCACGGGGACGACGGTGTGCGAGCGGGCGGCGAAGGGGCCGGGGGTGCCGTCGGCGTCGACGTGGAGCCGCAGGCGGGTACGCCAGCCGAGGCCGTTCACCTCGTCGTCGCCGGGAGCCGACTCGACGAGCACCGGTGCGCCGAGCATCTCGTCGAGGTCGACACGGCCGAACCGGGAGAACGAGTCGACCAGGACGTCCCGCTTCAAGGTGCGCTGGTGGGCGAGGGCGATGTGCCCGAACTCCGCGCCGCCCGGGCGCACCGCGGGGTCGCGCTCGAGGGCCGCCTCGGGCCAGACGTGGTCGACCCGGTGCTCGCTCGGGTCGAGGACCTGCACGGTGTCGGCGCGCCAGAACGACTTCTTCCGGTCCTCCGTCACCCGGGCGACGACCCGCTCCCCCGGGACCGCGTCCGAGACGAACACCACGCGCCCCTCGTGCCGTGCCACCGAGATGCCGCCGTGGGCGATCCCGGTGACGTCGAGTTCGAGCAGTGTGCCGACGGATTCACCCATGGTTCGATGTTCCCATGCGTCTGTACCTCGCGAGCACCTCCCCCGCCCGCCGTGCGCTCCTGGCGCAGGCCGGGATCGACCCCGTGCTCGTCTCGCCCGGCGTGGACGAGGACGCCGTCGGGCTCGCCGAGCGGGACCGCCTGGGTCGTGAGCTCACCGGGCCGGAGCTCGTCGCCCTGCTCGCCGTGGCCAAGGCGTCCGCCGTCGCCGACGGTGCGGTGACGACCGCCGGCCCGCTCGACGGCTTCGTCTTCGGCGGCGACTCCGCGTTCGAGGTGGACGGGCAGCTGTACGGCAAGCCGCACGACCCGGCGGTCGCGCGGCGACGGTGGCGGCAGATGCTCGAGGCCGGCGGCGGCACGCTGTGGAGCGGACACTGCGTCATCGACCGACGCGCCGGTGGCCGACCGACCGTGTCGGGGCCGGGAGGCGCGGTGACGTCGGGTGACGGGCCTCCCGTCCGACCGGTGGCCGGGTCCGGCATGTCCGCCGGGTCCGACGCGGTGGCGTCCCTGGGCGCGGTCGCGCCGGGCGGGTCCGCGCTCGTCACCGACGGCGACCGCGTGGTCGCGGTCGACAGCGCCGTCCTCACGTTCGCCGACGACGTCTCCCCGGCCGAGATCGACGCGTACGTCGCCACCGGCGAGCCGCTCGAGGTCGCCGGCGCGTTCACGATCGACGGTCGCGCCGCGGCGTACATCACGCGGATCGACGGAGCCCCCTCCGCCGTCGTCGGCCTGTCGCTCCCGGTCCTCCGTTCGATGCTGCGCACGGGCTTCGGGATCGCTTGGCACGACCTCTGGGCCCTGTAGACATCCACCTGCTCCACGGGGTGTTTCTTGTGGATGCCGCTCAAAACACGGCCCCCACACACGAATACGCTGATGTTCCATGCCCCGCATCAGCAAGGTCCTCATCGCGAACCGCGGCGAGATCGCCGTCCGCATCATCCGCGCGGCCCGTGACGCGGGCAAGGCCTCGGTCGCGGTCTACGCCGACCAGGACCGCGACGCCCTGCACGCCCGCCTCGCCGACGAGGCCTACGCGCTGAACGGCACCACGAGCGCCGACACCTACCTGGTGATCGAGAAGATCATCTCGGTCGCTCGCCGGTCCGGCGCCGACGCGGTGCACCCGGGCTACGGTTTCCTCGCCGAGAACGCGGACTTCGCCCGTGCGGTCATCGACGCCGGCCTCACCTGGATCGGCCCCTCGCCGGAGTCCATCGAGCGCCTCGGCGACAAGGTCTCCGCCCGGCACGTGGCCGAGAAGGTCGGCGCGCCGCTCGCCCCGGGAACGATCGAGCCCGTGCAGGACGTCTCCGAGGTCGTCGTCTTCGCCGACGAGGTCGGGCTGCCCGTCGCGATCAAGGCCGCGTTCGGTGGCGGTGGCCGCGGGCTCAAGGTCGCGCGCACCCGGGACGAGATCGAGTCCCAGTTCGAGTCCGCCACGCGGGAGGCCATCGCCGCCTTCGGTCGTGGCGAGTGCTTCGTCGAGAAGTACCTCGACAAGCCGCGGCACGTCGAGACCCAGTGCCTGGCCGACATGCACGGCAACGTCGTCGTCGTCTCCACCCGCGACTGCTCCCTGCAGCGTCGCCACCAGAAGCTCGTCGAGGAAGCCCCGGCCCCGTACCTCACGACGGCGCAGACGACTGCCCTGTACGAGTCGTCGAAGGCCATCCTGCGCGAGGTCGGCTACCTCGGTGCCGGCACGTGCGAGTTCCTCATCGGTGCCGACGGCACCGTGTCCTTCCTCGAGGTGAACACCCGGCTGCAGGTCGAGCACTGCGTGTCGGAGGAAGTGACCGGCATCGACCTCGTCCGCGAGCAGTTCCGGCTCGCCGAGGGTGGCGTGCTCGACTACGAGGACCCGACCCCGCGCGGACACTCCTTCGAGTTCCGCATCAACGGCGAGGACCCGGGTCGCAACTTCTTCCCCGCGCCGGGCCCCGTGCACGTGTTCAACGCCCCGTCCGGTCCGGGCGTCCGCGTCGACTCGGGCGTCGTGTCGGGCGACGTCGTCTCCGGTTCGTTCGACTCGATGCTCGCGAAGCTCATCGTCACCGGTGCCACCCGTGCCGAGGCGCTCGAGCGCTCCCGCCGCGCCCTCGCCGAGTTCGAGGTCGCCGGGCTCCCCACCGTCATCCCGTTCCACCGCGCGGTCGTCGCGGACCCGGCCTTCGCCACGGACGACACGACGCCGTTCTCCGTGTACACGCAGTGGATCGAGACCGACTTCGCGAACGACATCCCGGCGTGGAGCGGGGAGCCCGAGGCGTTGCCCGTCCCCGCCGAGCGCGACAGCGTCGTGGTCGAGGTGCAGGGCAAGCGCATCGAGGTCACCATGCCCTCGATCGTCGGCGGCGGTGCCGGCGGTGCCCGTCGTCCGTCCGGGCCTTCGGCTCCCCCGAAGCGCCGCTCCTCCGCCGTCAAGGGTGGTCGTGCGGCGTCGGGTTCGTCGGTCGCGTCCCCGATGCAGGCCACCGTCGTGAAGCTCGCGGTCGCGGAAGGCGACACCGTCGTGAAGGGCGACCTGCTCGTCGTCCTCGAGGCGATGAAGATGGAGCAGCCCGTCCAGGCGCACAAGGACGGCGTCGTGACCGGCCTCAACGCCCCCGTCGGCCAGACGGTCTCCTCCGGTCACGTCCTGCTCGAGATCGCGTAGCGTTCCCCGCGCCGCGCTCCCGTGGCGCGGGTCGGACACGAACGACACCTGGACACCAGCGCAGAACCCGCGCGTCGTGCAGGACGAGGCTCGTTCCGTCCGCACCGACACGACGAGGACCCGCTCGAACCACCGGATGCAGTGGTTCGAGCGGGTTCCTGTTCCGCTGTGGCGCGCCGCCCGTGCGCTAGGACACGAGGGGGCGGACCGCCGTCGCCAGGCGGTCGGCCAGCGCAGCAGCCTCGGCGGAGGTGGCCGCCACCGTGTCGATGTAGACCTTCACCTTCGGCTCAGTGCCGCTCGGGCGGACGATGACCCGCGCCCCGCCCTCGAGGTCGAAGCGCAGGATGTCGGACGGCGGGAAGCCCTCGACACCGTCGAGGAAATCCGTCACCGACGTGATCGCGACCCCACCCAGTTCGGTCGGCGTCGACGACCGCAGCGACGCCATGATCTCGCCGATCCGCGACAGGTCGTCGACCCGCGTCGAGACCTGCCCGGACGAGAACGCCCCGAACCGCTCGGCGAACGCGTCGAGCTGGTCGGCGATGGTCTTGCCGTCGGCGGCGAGTTCAGCCGCGAGGGACAGCAGTTCGAGCGCGGCCGAGATGCCGTCCTTGTCACGGATGACCTGCGGGTCGACGAGGTAGCCGAGCGCTTCCTCGTAGCCGAACAGCAGGTCCGGCACGCGGGAGACCCACTTGAACCCGGTCAGGGTGTCGCGATACCCGAGGCCGTGCTGCTCCGCGACGCGGGACAGCGCCGGCGAACTGACGATCGACGCGGCGAGCACACCGGTCGTCCCGGCGGCAGCGGCGCGTGCGGCGGCACGCCAGCCGAGCAACCACCCGACCTCGTTGCCGGAGAGTCGACGGTAGGAGCCGGCACCGTCCGGGATCGCGAGTGCCAGCCGGTCGGCGTCCGGGTCGTTCGCGATGACGAGGTCGGCGCCCAGCTCGACCCCGCGAGCGATCGACAGGTCCATCGCCCCCGGCTCCTCCGGGTTCGGGAAGGACACCGTCGGGAAGGCGCCGTCGGGCTCGATCTGCTCGGGCACCACGGCTGGTTCGCGGAAGCCGGCGCGCGCGAAGACGGCGCGTGCGGTCTCCCACCCGACCCCGTGCATGGCCGTGTAGACGACGGACGGCTGCTGGTCGACCGGGAGGCCCGGGGCCGGCACGGTCGCGGCCGTCGCGTCCACGTACGCCTGCACGAGCGAGGCGTCCGCCACGGTGTAGTCCGTGGCCCGTTCGAGGTCGCGGATGTCGCCCGCGGCGACCACGTCGATGGCGGCGGCGATCTCCGCGTCGACCGGCGGCACGATCTGCGAGCCCTGGTCGTCCCCGCCGAGGTACACCTTGTAGCCGTTGTCACGTGGCGGGTTGTGGCTGGCCGTGACCATGACGCCGGCGCCGACGTCGAGGTGCCGGACGGCGAACGCCACGAGCGGTGTCGGCAGGGCCGAGGGCAGCAGCGTCACGTCGAGGCCGAGACCCCGCATGACCTCGGCGGAGTCCCGCGCGAAGACGTCGGAGTTGACGCGGCCGTCGTAGCCGATGACGACGCTGCGGTCACGGCCGGAGTCGATGAGGAACCGCGCGAGCCCGGCCGCTGCCTGCGTGACGACGACGCGGTTCATCCGCAGGGGGCCCGCCCCGAGCTCGGCACGGAGCCCGGCGGTGCCGAACTGCAGACGTCCGGCGAAGCGGGCGGCGAGTTCGTCGGTGTCCCCGGCGTCGATGAGCTGCTGGAGTTCGGCCCGGGTCTCGTCGTCCGGGTCCTGCGCCGCCCACGCGCTGGCGGTGTCGACGACGCTCACAGTGCCGCCACCACGCGGGCGAGGAGGTCGGCGATGACGGGCTCGGCCTGCTTGCCGGCCTCGAGCACCTCGGCGTGGGACAGCGGCGTCTTCTGGATGCCAGCGGCGAGGTTCGTGATGAGCGAGAAGCCCAGGACGTCCATGCCGGCCTGCCGCGCGGCGATGGCCTCGAGCGCGGTCGACATGCCGACGATGTGGCCGCCGATGGCCTTCGCCATCTGGACCTCGGCCGGGGTCTCGTAGTGCGGCCCGCGGAACTGCGTGTAGACGCCTTCGTCGAGAGACGGGTCGACGGTCTTCGCGACCGCACGGAGACGGGCCGAGTACAGGTCCGTCAGGTCGATGAACGTGGCGCCCTCGAGCGGGCTGTCGGCGGTGAGGTTGATGTGGTCGCTGATGAGGACCGGGGTGCCGGGCGTCCAGGTCTCCTTGATGCCGCCGGCACCGTTCGTGAGGACCATGACCGACGCGCCGGTCGCGGCGGCGGTCCGGACGCTGTGGACGACCCGACGGACGCCGTGGCCCTCGTAGTAGTGCGTC
Organism: Curtobacterium sp. MCBD17_021; assembly: GCF_003234525.1. Taxonomy (NCBI): domain Bacteria; kingdom Bacillati; phylum Actinomycetota; class Actinomycetes; order Micrococcales; family Microbacteriaceae; genus Curtobacterium; species Curtobacterium sp. MCBD17_021. The sequence continues at coordinate 111,912 of NZ_QKTS01000003.1, forward strand.
CGGGCGCCGATGACGAGCGCGTGGCGACCATCGGCGAGCCGGATCGAGCGGACGGTGCCGGAGTGTCCGGGCACGGCCGACGCGCTGAAGCCGGGGACGTCCGCGGCGGGGATCTCGGACACGGTCTCGCCGAGCAGGTCGGCGGCCTTCCCCCAGCCGGAGCCGAGCGTCAGGGCGACGTCGTGGCGCTCGATGCCGGACCGGGACGCGATGACGGCTGCGGCGTCACGGGCCACGTCGAAGGGGTCGACGGCGGGGTCGTTCAGGGGGTTGTCGGTGCTGACCATGCGCCGATCGTACCGGGAGCGGACCTAGCCCAGCGCCTTCTCCACAGCCGCCGTGATCTCGCTCTGGTCGAAGTGGTTCCGGATGACGATGACCTCGGCGTAGGTCGTCCCGATGGCGTCCACGAACTCCTGGCTGGTGAGGATCACGTTGGCGTCGTCGGACACCTGGCGCACGGAGCCGACGTCGGCCGCGACGACCTCGGCCGACAGACCGAGGGCGGCCAGGGCCTTCTCGGCGTTGACCTTGAGGATGGCGCTCGCACCGATGCCGGCACCGCAGATGGTCACGATCTTCACGATGCCGTCACTCCCATGATGGTCCGGACCTCGGCCGCGGTCGTGGCGGCAGCCAGTCGACCGGTGACCGAGGCGTCGTTGAACAGGTTCGCGATCTCGCCGATCGACTCGAGGTGGGTGCCGACCTCGGCGACGGCGAGCCCGAGCACGACCGACACCGGGTCGTTGTGCGGGTGGCCGAACGCCACCGGCGAGGCCAGGGTCACGACCGCCAGGCCGTCCCGCGACACGCTCGACCCCGGTCGTGCGTGCGCGAACGCCAGCCCGGGCGAGATCACGATGTACGGCCCGTGCTCCTCCACCATGGCGGTCATGGCGTCGGTGTACGCCTCGGTGGTGGCTCCCGAGGCCACGAGGGCACCGCCGACCGCCCGCAGCGCGTCTCGCCACGATGACGCGGACGCCCCGAGCACGACGGCCGGGTCCGGCAGCGGCGGCAGCCCCATCGGGTCAGGCCTCCGCGTACCCGGCGGTGATGGCGGCGATGATCTCCTCGCGGTCCTCGAGCGGCAGGAACGACCCGAGGGCGGCGTTGATCTGGAACGCGGCGAGGTCGTCGAGGTCGTAGCCGAACGTCCCGGCGAGGAGCGCCAGCTCCTTCGACAACGTCGTGTTGCTCATCAGGCGGTTGTCGGTGTTGACCGTGACGCGGAAGCCGAGCTGGTAGAGCACGTCGATCGGGTGGTCGGCGAGGTCGTCGCCCCACGCGGCGATCGCACCGGTCTGCAGGTTCGACGACGGCGAGACCTCGAGCGGGATCTCGCGGTCCCGGACCCATGACGCGACCTCGCCGAGGGTGGCGAGCATCGAACCGTCGCCACCGTCGGTGAGGGTGACGTCCTCGTACACGCGCACGCCGTGCCCCAGGCGGAGCGCACGGCCGTCGACGAGCGCCGAGCGGATGGACGCGAGACCGTCGGCTTCGCCGGCGTGCACCGTGACGGGGAACAGCTCGGAGGCGAGGTGGTCGAAGGCCGCGCGGTGCTTCGAGGCGGGGAACCCGGCCTCGGCACCGGCGATGTCGAACCCGACGACCCCGCGGTCGCGGTGCCGGACGGCCAGTTCGGCGATCTCCATCGACCGGTCGGCGTGCCGCATGGCGGTGACGAGCTGGCCGATGCGGATCGAGCCGCCGGCGGCGTCGACCGCTTCCTCGATGCCGGCCTGCACCGCCTCCACCGTCTCGTCGAGGGTCAGCCCACGCTGCAGGTGCTGCTCGGGCGCCCAGCGGATCTCGCCGTAGACGACGCCGTCCGCGACGAGGTCCTCGACGAACTCGCGGGCGACACGGGTCAGGCCCGCGGCGGTCTGCATGACGGCGGTGGTGACGTCGAAGGTCTTCAGGTACTCGACGAGGGAGCCGGAGTTCGCCTGGTCGGCGAACCAGGTGGCGAGCTCGGCCGGGTCCGTGGTCGGCAGGTCGACCCCGTCGGTCTCCGCCAGCTCGATGATCGTCGCCGGGCGGAGTCCGCCGTCGAGGTGGTCGTGCAGCGAGACCTTGGGCAGGTCGTTGATGACCGCTCCGGCGTCGGGCAGGCGGTGGATGGTGGCGGCGTCGCTCATCCGCCCAGGCTATCGGTGGTCGCCCCGTCGGCGCAGTGTCCGGTGCACAAGACGAGCCGCGACGGACTGGAGGCTCCCCACACGTCCTGCGGGGAGCCTCCGGTCGGGTGGGTGTCCAGCCGCTACTGGATCCGCTCGCGCACGATCGGACCGCGCTCCGGTGCGGAGTCACCGATCGACCAGGCACCCTCGAGCGACTCCAGGGCACGCTCGAACCGGGCGGGCTCGTCGGTGTGCAGCGTCCACAGGGGCTGCCCGGCAGTGACGGTGTCGCCCGGCTTGACGTGCAGTTCGATGCCGGCGCCGGCCTGCACCGGGTCCTGGGCACGGGCGCGACCGGCACCGAGGCGCCAGGCCGCGATGCCGAAGGGCAGGGCCTCCTGCGTGGCGAGCACGCCGGACCCGGTCGCGGTGACGACGTGGGTCTCCGCCGCGACGGGCAGCGCGGCGGAGGCGTCGCCGCCCTGGGCCTCGATCATCCGCCGCCAGGTGTCCATGGCTCGCCCGTCGGCGAGGGCCGCGGCGGGGTCGGCGTCCTGGACCCCGGCCAGGCGCAGCATCTCCTCGGCGAGCGAGACGGTGAGCTCGACGACGTCGGCGGGGCCGCCACCGGCGAGGACCTCGACGGACTCGCGGACCTCGAGGGCGTTGCCGATCGTGAGGCCGAGCGGGACCTCCATGTCGGTGAGGAGCGCCGAGGTGGCGACGCCCGCGTCCTTGCCGAGGTCGACCATCGTCTGCGCGAGGAGCTTCGACTGGTCGAAGTCGGCCATGAACGCGCCGGAGCCGAACTTCACGTCGAGGACGAGCGCGGCCGTGCCCTCGGCGATCTTCTTCGACATGATGCTCGAGGCGATGAGCGGGATGCACTCGACCGTGCCGGTGATGTCCCGCAGGGCGTAGAGCTTCTTGTCGGCGGGCGCCAGCCCCGAGCCGGCAGCGCAGATGACGGCGCCGACCTGGTCGAGGATCTCGGTCATGCGCTCGTTCGAGACCGCGGCCTGCCAGCCGGGGATCGACTCGAGCTTGTCGAGCGTGCCCCCGGTGTGGCCGAGGCCGCGACCGGAGAGCTGCGGCACGGCGATGCCGAACGTGGCGACGAGGGGCGCGAGCGGCAGCGTGATCTTGTCGCCGACGCCACCGGTGGAGTGCTTGTCGACGGTGGTCTTGCCGAGCGAGCCGAACGACATCCGCTCCCCCGATGCGATCATCGCGAGCGTCAGGTCCTTGATCTCCCGACGCTCCATGCCGTTGAGGAAGATCGCCATCGCGAGCGCGGCCATCTGCTCGTCACCGACGTAGCCGCGTGTGTACGCGTCGACGAGCCAGTCGATCTCGGCGGCGCTCAGGGCGTCGCCGGATCGCTTCGTGCGGATGAGGTCGACGGTGTCGAAGGGCTCGACGGCCATGTGATCAGTGCTCCTGCTGGTAGGTGGCGAGGGTGCGCGGCCCGAAGGCGTCCGGCAGGACCTCGTCGATGGTGCGGATGCCCGAGACGGTCTCGAGGAGCATGCCCTCGGTGGAGTGCTCGAACAGCAGCTGACGGCAGCGGCCGCACGGCATGAGGGTGGCGCCGTCGCCGTCGACGCAGGTGAACGCGACGAGCTTGCCGCCACCGGTCATGAACAGCTGCGACACGAGCGAGCACTCGGCGCAGAGGGTCACGCCGTACGACGCGTTCTCGACGTTGCAGCCGGAGACGATCCGGCCGTCGTCGGTGAGCGCCGCAGCACCGACCGGGAACGACGAGTACGGCACGTAGGCGCGACCCATCGCGGTCATGGCGGCCTCGCGGAGCGCGTCCCAGTCGACGTCGACGTCCCCGTCCGTCGCGGTGCTCCCGTCGATGGGTGCGTCCGGGTCGGACGGGAGGGCCGTGGCCGGGTCCGTCCAGATCGGCTCCCCCGTCGCGGGGTCGGTGCCCACGCCGTCGTCTCCCGCAGCGTTCGTGTCGGTCATGTGCCGAGCCTCCCGGCTAGTTCTTGATGTACGGCTTGCCGGCGGCCGCCGGTCCCCGCGACTGGCCGACCAGGCCGGCCACCGCGAAGATCGTGACGACGTAGGGCAGCATGAGCAGGAACTCGCTCGGCACGGGCGAGTTGATGGCGCCGAGCGTGTTCTGCAGGTTCGACGCGAAGCCGAACAGCAGCGCCGCGAGCGTGGCCCGGATCGGGTCCCACCGGCCGAAGATCACGGCGGCCAGCGCGATGTAGCCCGCGCCGTCGGTCATGTCCTTCGTGAACGGCCCGACCGCGTCGAGCGTGAAGTACGCACCACCCAGGCCCGCGATCGCACCGGCGAGCGAGACGTTCCAGAACCGCGTGCCGGTGACGTTGATCCCGACGGTGTCGGCCGCTTCCGGGTGCTCGCCGACCGCACGGAGGCGCAGGCCCCAGCGGGTCTTGAAGAGCGCGAAGGTCACGACGGCGACCGCGATGTACGCCAGGTACACGATCACGGTCTGTTCGAACAGCACCGGCCCGATCACCGGGATCTGGTGCAGGACCGGGATCTCGAAGCGCGGGAAGGTGATGCCGACGTTGAGGCGCTCCTCGTCCGGCGAGAGCACCTGCGAGTACAGGAAGCCGGTGAGGCCGGAGATGAAGGCGTTGATGACGACGCCGACGATGACCTGGTCGACGAGGTACTTGATGCTGAACGCCGCGAGGACGAACGACACGAGCACACCCGCCACGAGGGCGCCGACGAGACCGACCCAGGCGGACCCGGTGATCGAGGCGATCAGGGCGGACGTGAACGCGCCGGCGAGGAACTGGCCCTCGATCGCGATGTTGACCACACCGACCCGCTCCGAGATGACGCCGCCGAGCGCACCGAACACGAGCGGGACGCTGAGGCCGATCGCGCCGACCAGCAGGCCGGGCAGCGGGATCGTCTTGTCGGCGGCCGCCCAGGTGAGGAACCCGACGACGAACACGACCGCGAAGGCGCTCGTCAGCCACAGCGGCACGGGCCGGAACCGGCCGACCAGCACGAACGACGCCGCCGTGGCGAGGGACAGGAGCACGACGACGACCACACCGGTCGGGAGGGCGGGCAGGCCGACGTCCGGCAGCTGCACGAAGTCGCCGGGGTTGGCGAGGCGGAACGTCGTCGTCCCGCCTCGGCCGACGCCGAGGAACAGGACGGCGGCGAGCACCGTGAAGACGACGAAGGCGACGGGTGCCTTCCAGCTCCTGGTGGTCTCGACCGGACGGTCGGCGACGGACGCGGTCGGGTCCGCGGTGGGGCTGATGGTGCTCACGCGGCGACCGCCTTCCGCTTGGTGCTGTGCTTGGTGCGACGGCGGGCGCCCGGCTGCGGGATCCGGAAGATCGCGCGGACGAGCGGCGGGGCCGCGATGAACAGGACGATGAGGGCCTGGATGACGTCGACGATGTCGATCGGGATGCCGCCCGCGGCCTGCATCGCGTACCCGCCGTTCTTCAGCACGCCGAACAGGATCGCCGCCCAGAAGGTGCCCCAGGGCTTCGAGCGACCGAGGAGCGCGACCGTGATGGCGTCGAACCCGATGCCGGCGTCGATGCCCGACGTGAAGCCGGTCGTGACGGCGCCCTCCACCTGGTAGGCGCCCGCGATGCCGATGAGCCCACCGGAGATCACGAGCACCCAGATGGTGAGGCTCGGCACGCTCATCCCGGCGACCCGGGCGGCGCGGGGGTTCTCGCCGATCGTCCGGAAGCGGAAGCCGAGCGAGGACTTGTTGAGGAGCCACCAGACGACGACCACGGCGAGGATCGCGACGATGAAGCCGACGTTGATGCCGAAGCGCGGTCCGAAGAGCGCTGGCAGCAGGGCGCTGTCCTTCGTCGCCGGGGAGATCGGGTTCGGGCTCCCACCGGCCTGCAGCAGCCCGGGAGTGCGGAGCATGAAGGAGAGCAGGTACAGGGCGACGTAGTTGAGCATGATCGTCAGGACGACCTCGTTGGCACCGGTCCGGGCCTTGAGGACGCCGACGATGCCGGCCCAGACCGCTCCGCCGACGATGCCGGCGAGGATCGTGAGCGGGATGTGCACCGCTGCCGGCAGGTCGAACGAGAAGCCGACCCAGCCCGCAGCCGCGGCGGCGATGAGGACCTGCCCCTGGCCGCCGATGTTGAACAGGCCCGCGCGGAACGCCACGGCGACGCCGAGACCGGCGACCACCAGCGGCACCGCGTAGTCGACGGACCGGGTGATCGGGGTGATCGCACTCGCGAACGACGGGGCGCCGAAGTTGACGACCGATCCCTGGAAGAGCGACGAGTACGAGCCGCCGACCGCGGTGCCGATCGCGCGCAGCATGTCGGTCGGGCGGGCGAAGAAGTACCCGGCCGCGGCCTGGACGTCCTTGTCGGTCAGGGCGATGAGGACGCCGCTCGCGACGAGGGCGAGGACGACGGCGAGCACGGTGGTGAGGACGGAGCCGTTGACGATGCTGCGCATCGCGTCGCTCCAGCGGCCGTCGCCGCCCTCGCGGCGCTCGCTGTCGGCCGCCGAGTCGGTCATCAGGTGCGGGGGGCCGGCGACCTCCTGCAGGCGGTCGTCGACGGCCGGTACGGCGGCGGAGTCGGCCGGGAGGCCCGTGGTCGCTTCGACGGGAGACGTGCTGCGGTCTGACGGCGGGGTGGCGCCGCCGTGCTCCGGCGTGGTGTCGCTCACGCGGCGAGCTCCGTTCCTGCGGGCAGTTCGCCCGCCATCATGAGTCCGAGGACGTCCCGGGGGGTGGACGCCGGGACGATCCCGACGATGGCGCCGCGGTACATCACGGCGATCCGGTCGGCGAGCGCGACGACCTCGTCGAGCTCGGTGGAGACGACGATCACCGGGACGCCGCTGTCACGGGTCTCGACGATGCGCTTGTGCACGAACTCGATCGAGCCGACGTCGATGCCGCGCGTGGGCTGCGCGGCCACGAAGAGCCGAAGGGGCCGGCTCAGCTCGCGGGCGAGGACGATCTTCTGCTGGTTGCCGCCGGAGAGCCGCCCGGCGGCCGTGGTCCGTCCGGGCGTGCGGATGTCGAACTCGGCGATCTTCTCGTCGGCGAAGGTGTCACGCTCGGCGGCGCGGATGGTGCCGGCGCGGACGAACTCGGCGGCATCGGCACGGTCGAGCATGAGGTTCTCGGCGATCGTGAACTCCCCGACCAGCCCGTCCTCCTTGCGGTCCTCGGGCACGAAGCCGACACCCGCGTCGAGGATCTGCTTGACACTGCGGCCGGTGACCTCGCGACCGTCGAGCGTGATGCGGCCGGAGCGGACCGGCTCGAGGCCCATGATCGCCTCGGTGAGCTCGGTCTGGCCGTTGCCCTGCACGCCGGCGATGGCGAGCACCTCACCGCGACGGACCGTGAAGGACACGTCGTCGACGAGCACGATGCCGTCCGCGTCGGTGACCGTCAGGTCCTCGACGACCAGCGCGGCCTCCCCCGGGCTCGCCGGCGCCTTGTCGACGACGAGTTCGACGCTGCGACCGACCATGAGCGCGGCCAGCTCGCTGTTCGACGCGGTCGGCGATGCCTCTCCGACGACCTTGCCGAGGCGGATGACGGTGATGCGGTCGGCGACCTCGCGCACCTCACGGAGCTTGTGCGTGATGAAGACGATGGCGGTGCCGGCTTCGCGGAGCTGGCGCATGATGCCCATCAGCTCGTCGGTCTCCTGCGGGGTGAGGACGGCCGTCGGCTCGTCGAACACCAGGACCGAGGCGTCACGGGACAGCGCCTTGATGATCTCGACGCGCTGCTGCACACCGACCGGCAGGTCACCGACCCGCGCGTCGGGGTCGACGTCGAAGCCGAACCGCGCGGAGATCTCGCGCACGCGCTTGCGGGCGCCGGCGAGGTCGAGACGCCCGCCGAACGCCGTCTCCTCCTGCCCGAGCATGACGTTCTCGGCGACGGTGAAGACCGGGACGAGCATGAAGTGCTGGTGCACCATGCCGATGCCGGAGCGCATGGCGTCGCCGGGCCCGTCGAAGTGCTGGACGACGTCGTCGAGCAGGATCTCGCCCTCGTCGGCCTGGTACATGCCGTAGAGGACGTTCATGAGGGTCGACTTGCCCGCACCGTTCTCGCCGAGGAGACAGTGCACCTCGCCCGGTTCCACGGTGATCGAGATGTGGTCGTTGGCGACCAGGGTGCCGAACCGCTTCGTGATGCCGCGGAGTTCGAGCTTCATGTCGGAGAGTCTATTTCTGTCTCGGGTGCGCGACGGTCTCCGTGCGCGCGAGAACGCGGGCGGAGGAGTGCTCCCCCGCCCGCGTTCGACGGACTACTTGACGGTGGCCTCGGTCTCGACCTCGATCGAGCCGTCGATGATGCCGGCCTTGATCTCGTCGAGCTCACCCTGCAGACCCGAGTCGACCTTGGACTCGTAGTCGTGGAACGGCGCGATGCCGACGCCGTCGTTCTCGAGCGTGCCGACGTACGGGGTCTTCGCGAAGTCGCCCTTGGCGGCCTGCTCGACGACGTCCTTGACGGCGGGCTTCATGCCCTTCTCGATCGAGGTGAAGGCGATGTCCTTGTAGCGGGGGTCGGCCTCGTAGAGGTCGCTGTCCGCGCCGATCAGGACCGAACCGTTGCCGGCGTCCTTGATCGCCTCGGCGGCGCTCTGGTAGATCGGCCCGCCGACCGGCAGGATCACGTCGGCGTCCTGGTCGAGCAGCGACTGCGCGACCGACTTCGCCTGGGTGCCGGCCTCGAAGCCGCCGGTGAAGGAGCCCTTCTGGCTCGCGACGTCCCAGCCGACGACCTTGACGTCCTTCTTCTTCTGCTCGTTGTAGTACTCGACGCCGTCCGCGAAGCCGTCCATGAAGATGGTGACGGTCGGGATCTGCATGCCACCGAAGGTGCCGACGACGCCGGACTTCGAGTAGGACGCGGCCGCGTAGCCGGCGAGGAAGGCGGCCTGCGAGGTGTCGAAGGTGATCGGCTTGACGTTCTCGGCGTCGATCGAGTTGTCGTCGATGATCGCGAAGTCGGTGTCCGGGTTGGCCTCGGCCTGCTTCTTCGTCGAGGCGGCGAGGTTGAACCCGACCGTGACGACGAGGTTGCAGTTCTGGCTGACGAGCTGCTGGATGTTCGAGTCGTAGACGGTGGCGTCCTTGGACTCGGCCTTCTTGTACTGGGCGCCGATCTCGTCCGCGGCCGAGACCATGCCCTCGTAGCCGAGCTGGTTGAACGACTTGTCGTCGAATCCACCGGCGTCGGACACCATGCAGGGCAGGAAGTCGGACTTCTTGGACGAGCTGGACTCGGACGGGGCGGACGCACAGCCGGCGAGCACGGCGACGGTGCCGACGAGCGCGAGGCCGCTCATGGCGATGCGACGGGAACGAGATGACACGGGGGGTTCCTCCGGGGAGATCGGGAGTCGGCCCGGAGTCACTGCGCACCGGGCGATCGTGAGGACAGTACACGACCGGCCGGGCGGTGCAGGACCCCTCCGGACGCCCTCCGGCATCGGTTACGTGATCGCGACCGCGTCGTAACGCGCCGGAAACGCGATGGTCCGCCCGTGACCCCAGTTCGCGGGGTTTCGTGATGGAGCGCTACAGCCGGGCCCCGGCCTGGAGGATCGGGCAGGCATCCCGCACATCCACCCGTCCGGCGCGTGGTTCAGGAGTCGAAGTCGGCGAGCACTCCTGCGAGCTTGCCACGGTCCTCCGCTTCGATGAGGCCAGCCTCGCGGAACCGATCGGCGTAGGCACCGGAGAAGTCCTGTAGCCCCGTGGCCACCGCTCCGAGCGCTTGCCGGCCTGCCCACGCAGCACGCTGTCGGCGGTACGCAGCGCACGGCTCAGTGCGGATGCGTCCCTCGCGTCGTACTCGATGTCCGCCATGCTCGCTCCCCCGCTCGCAGTTCCCGCGAGACGACGACACCGCCGCTCCCCCGTCCGGTCGACCCACCCCGCCCCACCGCACCGTGCTCGTCAGAGCACGTCGTCCCGCCCGCTGATCTTCAGCGCGTCCACCACGCCCTTGACCCGCTGCGCGTTCGCGCTGGTGGTCACGAGCAGCGCGTCCGGGGTGTCGACGACGACGATGTCGTCCACCCCGATGAGCGAGATCAGCCGGTTGCTCTGCGACACGACGATGCCGCTGGCGGAGTCGGCCAGGATGCGCGCGTTGTCGCCGAGCACGGCCAGGTTGTTCTTCCGCCCGCCGGACTGCAGCTTCGCGAGCGAGGCGAAGTCGCCCACGTCGTCCCAGTCGAAGTCACCGGGGACGACCGCCATCCGACCGGCCGCGGCGGCCGGCTCGGCGACCGTGTAGTCGATGGCGATCTTCTTCAGGCCCGGCCAGATGCGGTCGACGACGGCACCGCGTGCGGGGGTGTCCCAGGCGGCGGCGAGCTCCTCGATGCCGGCGAGCAGGTCCGGCTCCGTCCGCCCGATCTCGGCGAGGAGCACGTCGGCGCGGCTGATGAACATGCCGGCGTTCCAGAGGTACGACCCGCTCGCGACGTACTTCTGGGCGGTCTTCAGGTTCGGCTTCTCGACGAAGGACCGGACGGCGTGTGCGGTCGTCGCCCCCTCGGCGCCGAGGGACTCGTCGGCGGCGTGGATGTACCCGAAGCCGATCGCGGGCTCGGAGGGGGTGATGCCGATCGTGGTGATGTACCCGGCACGGGCGGCGGCGACGGCTTCGCGCACGGACCGGCGGAAGCCGCGCGCGTCCCCGATCACGTGGTCGGCGGCGAAGGAGCCGATGACGACGTCCGGCTCACGTCGGTGCAGGATCGCTGCGGCGAGCCCGATCGCCGCGGTGGAGTCCTTCGGCTCGCTCTCGAGCACGATGTTGTGGTCCTCGACGCCGGGCAGCTGCGACTCGACCGCGACCCGGTGGGCCCGACCGGTGACCACCATGATCCGGTCCGCGCCGGCGAGCGGCGCCAGACGGTCCCAGGTCTGTCGGAGCAACGACGAGCCGGAGCCGGTCAGGTCGTGCAGGAACTTGGGGGCGTCGGCGCGCGAGAGCGGCCACAGGCGCGAGCCGATCCCGCCGGCCGGGATGATCGCGTAGAAGTCGTCGAGTGCGTCCGTCACGCGCCCACCGTACCGGCGTGCCGGGGAAGCAGCTGGACACGGCCTGGACACGTCGTCAACCGCTCCGGCGGAGCGCGCACGCTCTGTTCACCCCTCGCGTGCGATGCGTTCACGTTGCGCCCCCCGCTCGTCCACGCGACGGCGTGAACATGGGCCGTGCCATGAACGCACGCAGCGTGGAGCGAGGCACCGAGTCCCCCCGGACCGTCGCCGTCGTGACCGAGAGCTTCCTGCCCACCCTCAACGGCGTCACCACGAGTGTCCTCGCGGTGCTCGAACACCTCCGTCGCCGCGGTCACCGCGCCGTGGTCATCGCCCCCGACACGCCGGGGATCGCCGCCTGGCGGTCGCGCTCCGAGCAGGAGCGACACCTGGGCTTCGACGTGCACCGGATCCCCGCGGTCGCGTACCGGCAGTTCCCCGTCGCGCTCCCCCACCCGGTGCTCGACACGATCCTCGCCGCCTCCGGCGCCGACGTGCTCCACGCGGCCAGTCCGTTCCTGCTGGGCGGTCGTGCGATCACGGCGGCCGGGAGGCTCGGCATCCCCTCCGTCGCCGTGTTCCAGACCGACGTGGCCGGGTTCGCCCGCCGGAACGGCCTGTCCGCCGCAGCCCCGCTGGTGCGCCGGGTCCTCGGGCGCATCCACGCCGGCGCCTCGCTGACGCTCGCACCGTCGTCCGCGACGGCGGCGATGCTCGCCGACGAGGGCGTACCACGCGTCGCCCGGTGGGGTCGCGGCGTCGACACGGCGCTGTTCCACCCGGCTCGCCGCTCGTCGGCGCACGTCCGTGCGATGCGACGCCGGATCGCGCCGCGGGGCGAGACCATCGTCGGCTACGTGGGTCGGCTGGCACCGGAGAAGGAGGTCGAGCGGCTCGCCGAACTCGGCGGCATGCCGGGCCTCCGGGTCGTGGTCGCAGGAGGGGGACCCTCCCGGCAGTTCCTCGAGCGTCGACTCCGCCACCTGGACGTGACCTTCACCGGCCCGCTCCGGGGTGATGACCTGGCGGACGCGTACGCGATGCTCGACGTCTTCGTCCACACGGGTGCCGCGGAGACCTTCGGACAGACCCTGCAGGAGGCCCACGCGGCCGGCCTGCCGGTCGTGGCCCCGGCTTCCGGCGGGCCGCTCGACCTCGTCGCGCCGGGCCTCGACGGCGAGCTCTACGACCCCGTCGCCCCGCTGGCCCTGCGGGCCGCCGTCGCCCGCCTGCACGCGGACCGGGCGCTCGCCGAACGGATGGGGTCCGCCGGTCGCCTCCGGGTCGAGGGGACCACGTGGGAAGCGGTCGGCGACGAACTCCTCGCGCACCACGAGACGGCCCGCACGATCGGCGCTCCCCCGGCCCCCACGCGCACCGCCCGGACCGGGTGGAACGAGAAGGTCGGTGCTCGGACGTAGGATGGACGTGTTCCACACGAACACGACGGCAACGGCGCGCCGATCGGTGCGCCGGCCCTACGGGAAGGCGAGCTCATGGCCGAGCAGACCGCAAGCGGGACGGCGACAGCCGCACCGCAGGTGACCATCGACGGCACGTCGATCGATGCACCTCGGACGCGTGTCCCGCAGGGAACGCTGTACCGGGGATCGATCGGGATGTGGTCCTGGGTCCTGCACCGGATCACCGGTGTCGCGATCTACTTCTTCCTGCTCGTGCACATCCTCGACACGGCACTGGTCCGGCTCTCGCCCGAGGCCTACAACGCCGTGATCGGCACGTACAAGACGCCGCTGATGAACCTCGGCGAGATCGCCCTCGTCGGCGCCATCGTGTTCCACGCGTTCAACGGGTTGCGGATCATCCTCATCGACTTCTGGTCGAAGGGTCCGAAGTACCAGCGGGCGATGTTCTGGGTCGTCCTCGTGCTCTGGGCCGTGGCGATCGCGGGCTTCCTGCCGCGTCAGCTCATGAACCTCGTCGCCGACTTCAACTGAGGGCTCCGTCATGACCACCGAGACCATCGCACCGCCCCGCAGCGCGGACGCTGCCCGCCGTACCACCAACTGGGAGAAGTGGGGCTGGATCTACATGCGCGCGTCGGGCGTCCTGCTCGTCGTGCTCATCTTCGGCCACCTCTTCGTCAACATGGTCGCCGGCGAGGGCGTCAAGCAGATCGACTTCGCTTTCGTCGCCGGCAAGTGGGCGAGCCCGTTCTGGCGGATCTGGGACACCGCGATGCTCTGGCTCGCGCTGATCCACGGCTCGAACGGCATGCGCACGATCATCAACGACTACGTGGCCAAGCCCGGCGTCCGCAAGACCCTGCTCGGCGCCGTGCTCGTCGCCTGCGTGCTGCTGATCGTCCTCGGCACGCTCGTGTGCTGGACCTTCGACCCGTGCCCCGCTGGCGCCGCCGCAGCGGACCTGCCGTCGTTCTGCCCGGCGCAGTAGCGACGCACCGCACACGCCGTCCGGCCCGCACGCTCCACCTCCTGATCGAAAGACCCCTGTGACCGACATCACCGTCCACCACCACCAGTACGACATCGTCATCATCGGCGCGGGAGGCGCCGGCATGCGCGCCGCCATCGAGGCCGGACCGAAGGCGAAGACCGCGGTCATCTCGAAGCTCTACCCGACGCGCTCCCACACGGGCGCGGCGCAGGGCGGCATGGCGGCAGCGCTCGCGAACGTCGAAGAGGACTCGTGGGAGTGGCACACCTTCGACACGATCAAGGGCGGCGACTACCTAGTGGACCAGGACGCCGCCGAGATCCTGGCGAAGGAGGCGATCGACGCGGTCATCGACCTCGAGAACATGGGTCTGCCGTTCAACCGCACGCCCGAGGGCAAGATCGACCAGCGTCGCTTCGGCGGTCACACGCGTGACCACGGCAAGGCCCCGGTCCGTCGGGCCTGCTACGCCGCCGACCGCACCGGGCACATGATCCTGCAGACGCTCTTCCAGAACTGCGTGAAGCTCGGCGTCGAGTTCCACAACGAGTTCTACGCGCTCGACCTCATCATGGTCGACGTCGTCGGCGACGACGGGGTGAGCCGCAAGCAGCCCGCCGGCGTCGTCGCCTTCGAGCTCTCGACCGGGGAACTGCACGTGTTCCACGCGAAGGCGATGATCTTCGCGACGGGCGGCTTCGGCAAGATGTTCAAGACCACCTCGAACGCGCACACGCTCACCGGCGACGGCGTCGGCATCGTGTGGCGGACCGGTCTGCCGCTCGAGGACATGGAGTTCTTCCAGTTCCACCCGACCGGCCTGGCCGGACTCGGCATCCTCCTCACCGAGGGTGCTCGCGGCGAGGGTGCGATCCTCCGCAACGCCTCTGGTGAGCGGTTCATGGAGCGCTACGCCCCGACCATCAAGGACCTCGCGCCCCGCGACATCGTGGCCCGGTGCATGGTGCAGGAGGTCGCGGAGGGCCGCGGTGCCGGCCCGAACAAGGACTACGTGCTGCTCGACTGCACGCACCTCGGTGCCGAGGTCCTCGAGACGAAGCTGCCGGACATCACCGAGTTCGCCCGCACCTACCTCGGGGTGGACCCCGTGGTCGAACCGGTCCCGGTGATGCCGACCGCGCACTACGCCATGGGCGGGATCCCGACGAACGTCAAGGCCGAGGTCCTCTCCGACAACACCACGGTCGTGCCCGGGCTCTACGCCGCCGGTGAGTGCGCCTGCGTCTCGGTGCACGGGTCGAACCGCCTCGGCACGAACTCGCTCCTCGACATCAACGTCTTCGGCAAGCGCTCGGGCAACAACGCCGCCGAGTACGTCCAGACCGCGGAGTTCCTGCCGCTGCCCGAGGACCCCGCGGCGAACGTGCGGGGCATGCTCGAGCAGCTCCGGGCCTCGACGGGGACGGAGCGGGTCTCGGTGCTCCGCAAGGAGCTGCAGGAGGAGATGGACAAGAACGCGCAGGTGTTCCGGACCGACGAGTCCCTCGCCCGCGTGACGGAGACGATCCACACCCTGCGCAACCGGTTCATGCAGGTGTCCGTTCAGGACAAGGGCAAGCGGTTCAACACCGACCTGCTCGAGGCCGTCGAGCTCGGCTTCCTGCTCGACCTGGCCGAGGTCGTCGTCTACTCCGCGCGGAACCGCAAGGAGTCCCGCGGCGGACACATGCGCGACGACTACCCGAAGCGCGACGACGAGAACTACATGCAGCACACCATGGCGTACCTGACGGGTGATCCGCACTCGTCACTCGCCGACGACCACATCACGCTCGACTGGAAGCCCGTCGTCATGACGCGCTACGAGCCGATGGAGAGGAAGTACTGAGATGACCGACACCCTGGTCTCCGACGCGCCCCGCACCGACACCGTGCAGGACGCCCCTCCCGGATCGTTCTCCGTGACGGTCATCGTCCGACGGTTCGACCCGGACGTCGACGACGAGCCGCGCTGGCAGGACTTCGACGTCATGATGCTGCCGACCGACCGCATCCTCGACGCCCTGCACAAGATCAAGTGGGAGCAGGACGGGTCCCTGACGTTCCGTCGGTCCTGCGCGCACGGCGTGTGCGGCTCGGACGCCATGCGCATCAACGGGCGCAACCGTCTGGCGTGCAAGACGCTCATCAAGGACCTCGACATCTCGAAGCCGATCTACGTCGAGGCGATCAAGGGCCTGCCGCTCGAGAAGGACCTCATCGTGGACATGGAGCCCTTCTTCAAGTCCTACCGCGAGGTCCAGCCGTTCCTGCAGGCGAAGTCAACGCCGGAGAAGGGCAAGGAACGCGTCCAGTCGGTCGCCGACCGCGCCCGCTTCGACGACACCACCAAGTGCATCCTCTGCGCCGCGTGCACGTCGTCGTGCCCGGTGTTCTGGACGGACGGGCAGTACTTCGGTCCGGCGGCGATCGTGAACGCGCACCGCTTCATCTTCGACTCCCGCGACGACGCTGCCGACGTGCGCCTCGACATCCTCAACGACAAGGAGGGTGTCTGGCGCTGCCGGACCACCTTCAACTGCACTGACGCCTGCCCCCGCGGGATCCAGGTGACGAGGGCGATCTCCGAGGTGAAGCAGGCCGTCATGCGCGGCCGTGGGTGACGGGTCGACTCCGCCAGCGACGTCATGGGCGGGCGCGCTAGGCTCCCGATCATGACGTTCGCGGACACTCGGCCCATCCTCGATCAGCTCGGCTACACGGTCCGGTACGTGCAGCTCCCCGGCGAGACCCTGCACGAGCCGCCGGTGGAGGGCGCGCTGCGGATCGTGCCCGCCGACGCCGACTCGTTCGCCCTCGAGGTCGTCGACTACGGCACCGCTCGACGGCTCGCCACGGCTCGCGGCGAGTCCGACGCGGTGGAGATGCTCCGCCGCTTCCTCAACCGCCCGTTCCCGGACGCGCGGGACATCCGTCGCTCGGACCTCGACCAGATGCGGGACCGGTCGGCGTCGACCTACCCGCAGCTCGCCCAGCAGGTCGCTGCGACCGGTGACGCCGGCCTGACGATCCAGATCCCGGCCGGCGTCCCCGTCGACCGCATCGGTGGCCCGGACGGATACCTCCTGCACCCGCTCGAGACCCCGCTGCACGCCCGCTCGCTGCCGCCGCACGCCACGGTGTCCCCGGAGGTGCACCGGTACGTCGTCGAGCGGCCGTTCCTCGTCATCGTCCGGTTCGTCCGTCCGTGGTTCGACCAGCCGGGTGGCGCTCTGCGGTTCGAGATCGCCGACCCGACCACGACGATCCGCGACCTGGTCGTCGACGGCTCCCTCGCCCGCGTCCGCGTGGTCTGACCCGCCGGTCGTCGCGCCACGACGAAGCCCTCCTCCCCGGCTCGGGGAGGAGGGCTTCGTCGTGGGTGGAGTGCGTCAGCCCCGCTCGGGACGGTCGAAGCGCTGCCCCTCCGGCTTGGACGGCAGGATCGTCAGCACGATCAGGATGATGCTGCCGAAGAAGGGGACGAACGAGAGGAAGAAGAACGGCCCCGCCAGGTTCGCGTCGTGCAGCCGACGCCACGTGACCGCCAGGTTCGGGATGATCGTGGCGAGGGAGTAGAGGGTCAGCAGGACGGTCGCGATCCAGTAGAGCGCGTTCGGCGACCCGGAGGTCGTCCCGGTGACCGGGTCGGACTGGAGGCCGGAGGTCGCGCCGCCGATGCCGATGAGGACGTAGAGCACGCCGATGACGATGACCTGCGCGAGGGACCACCACCAGAACTCGCTGCGGCTCGCGCGCCCGTCGAACCGGATGTACTTCGTGAAGACGCGCTTGACCGCGTTCGGGAACGAGATGCCGTACCAGGGTGCCCACAGGGGTGGTGCACCGTCGGGACCGGCCTGCACCTGCTGGCCGAAGCCCTGCTGCCCGTACTGGTCGGCCTGACCGTACTGCTGCTGACCGTACTGCTGCTGACCGTACTGCTGGTGCCCGGCTTGCTGCTGCCCGTACGGCTGCTGCTGGCCGTACGGCTGCTGCTGGCCGCCCTGTCCCTGCTGCCCGTACGGCTGCTGCTGCCCGTACGGCTGGTCGTCGTCGCGCTTGCCGTACGGCTGCTGCGGGTTGTCGCTCACGGTGGTCTCCCTGGTGTCGAGTGGCACTCGGATCTGAGTCAACCAGGAAGGCGGGCCGGGTGGCGCTCCCGTGACGGAGCCGTGACAGGACGACGGCGCCCTCCCCGTGGAGGGAGGGCGCCGTCGGGATGCCGGACCTAGCGATTCGTCGGTCGGTCGAAGCGAGCGCCTTCGGGGTTCGAGGGCAGCACACCGAAGACGATGCCGACGATCCCGACGAACAGCGCGATGATCCAGAGCGCCCCCGACAGGTTCGCGTCGTGCAGGCGACGCCAGCCGAGCGCGAGGGACGGCACGAGCGTCGCGAGCGCCCACAGCGCCCCCGCGATGAGGAACACGAAGGCGATCGGCGGCGCCGGGTTCTGCAGCTCGTAGGTGCCGTAGTCGGTCTGCACCGTCCGGGTCGAGGCGAGTGCGGCCGCCAGCAGGACGCCGCCGCCGGAGAGCACGGCGGAGACGATCGCGTTGACGAGCATCCACCACCAGAACTCGCTCCGGCTGGCGCGCCCGCTGAAGGTCGCGTACTTGCGGAAGAAGCGACCGACGGCCTTCGGCAGCGAGATCCCGTACCAGGGCGCCCAGAGCGGCGGCTGCCCGTCCGGTCCGACGGGTGCAGCTGCACCGGGCGTCTGCTGGCCGTACTGCTGCTGGCCGTACTGCTGCTGCCCGTACTGCTGCTGGGCCTCGGGCTGTGCGCCGGAGTTCGGCGTCGGGTACTGATCGGTCATGTGTCCCCCTGGAGGTGGTCGGTCGGAAGTGGTCAGCCGCGGTGCGGCTCGTCGAAGCGTGCCCCCGCGGGCACGGACGGCAGGAGCCCGACGACGAGCGCGAAGACGGCGCCCACCGGCGGGATGATGAAGAGCAGTGCGAGCAGGCCCGACATGTTCACATCGTGCAGGCGTCGCACCGTCAGCGCGATGAAGCCGAGGAGCGTGGCGAGTCCCCAGAGACCACTCACCCACTCGGAGTCCCCCGCACCGATCAGGGTCTCGACGAGGCTGGCCGCAGCGCTGCCGATGACCCACCAGAGCGCCCAGAACCAGAACTCGCTCCGGCTGGCGCGGCCGTCGAAGCGGACGTACTTCTTCCAGAAGCGGCTGAAGGCCTGCGGAAAGGGGATGCCGTACCAGGGCGCCCACATCGGCGGCTCGCCCTGGTTCGCCGGCGACCGACCGTACGACTGCTGCTGCGGGTACTGACCCGGCTGCTGCCCGTACGGCGTCTGCTGGCCGGACGTCGGCTGGCCGTACGGCTGCTGCCCGTACGGAGACTGCTGCCCACCAGTCGACCGACCGAACTGCGGCTGCTGGCCGTACGGCTGCTGGCCCGGATCCGGCTGCCCGTACGGAGACTGCTGCCCGTACGGCTGCTGACGGGCGTTCGGCTGCCCGTACGGCTGCTGCTGTCCGTACGGCTGCTGGCCCCCGGTCGGCTGACCGTACGGCGACTGCTGACCGTACGGCGACTGCGGGTCCGGCCACCCGTAGGGCGGCTGCTGCCCGCCGTCGCGACGCTGGTCACCGGCCGGCTGGTCGCCGCCCGGCTGGTCGCCGGGTCGCTGGCCGTACGGGTCCTGCGGTGGGTACTGGTCGCTCACGGGGTTCCTTCCTGCGGACGGTCACGGGGCGCCCGGAGTCGACCACAGCCGTGCAGCAGAGTCGGCCCCGCGGTTCCCGCCGCGGCCGTCCCACTCCCCCGCACGCTGTCCCCACGCGCTGGACCCAGTCTGGCAGGACCGCGGCCCCGTGAGCGACCGACACCACGGCAGTCGGTTCCGGCGTGACGGGTGGTGCAGCGCATCACGGACCTCAGGGCAGCAGCGCGAGCTTCCCGCCCGGGTGCCCGGACTCGAGCACGTCCAGCGCGGCCCTGGCCTCGGCCAACGGGAACGTCCGCGCGACGGGGACGACGAGATCACCGCGCCCCGCCAGGTCCACGAGCCGCTGCCGGACCGAGTCCCGGAACGCCCTGCTCTCCGGCTGCGCACCACCGATCGTCCTGATGCCGGCGTCCGCCGCACGCTCGAACGCGGCGATGGTGGCGACCCGGCTCCGGT
Source organism: Curtobacterium sp. MCBD17_021 (assembly GCF_003234525.1). Lineage (NCBI taxonomy): Bacteria > Bacillati > Actinomycetota > Actinomycetes > Micrococcales > Microbacteriaceae > Curtobacterium > Curtobacterium sp. MCBD17_021. Next base: position 131,657 of record NZ_QKTS01000003.1, read on the forward strand.
CGGCGACCAGCGCGAGCGAGACGTCGACCGCTTCGTCCGAACCGACGCAGTCCATCGCCACGTCGACACCGGACGCGGCGAGGTCACGGACCCGCGCCTCCAGGCCGTCGCCGTACGCGACCCACTCGCCCCCGAACCGACGGACGGCGTCCGCGGAGGCGGCCGACGCGGTGCCGACCACGCGGGCGCCGAGCGAGCGGAGTTGCTGCAGGAGGCTCACGCCGACCGCTCCGGACGCGCCGTGCACGAGCACCGTCTCGCCCGCCCGCACCCCGGTGACCCGGATGAGGTCGGCCGCGGTGGTGCCGGCGAGCAGGAGGTTCGCGGCCTCCGCGTCGCCGAGGGTCGCCGGCTTCGCGAACACGTCCTGCGCGGGGAGGGTGATCTCCTCGGTCCACGCACCGCGCACCCGGAACGCCAGGACCGGGTCGCCGACCGCGACGGGGCCGGAGACGATCGTGGTCCCGGGCCCGACGGCGCTGACGACCCCGGCCAGTTCGTAGCCGATCGGGACGGGGAAGTCCGCCGGGTCCCCGCTGCGGGTGTGCTCGGCGTCGGCCGGGTTCATGCCGGCAGCCCGGACACGGACCGTCACCTCACCGGGTCCCGGTGCCGGCACCGTCACGTCCACCAGCTCGAACACGGCGCTCCCACCGGGACGCGGGGCCACCCACTGCTTCGTCATGAGCGCGACCGTACTCGCGGCGCCGCGGCCGTCGAGCAGGACCCGGCACCCGCGGAACGGACGGGAGGCCCGGTACCAGCTGGTACCGGGCCTCCCGTCCGCCCGGTGGACGCGTGCGCGACGGCGTCAGGCGCGCGCCGCTCCGACGCGTCCCGTGAAGGACGCGTGCAGCGGGTGCTCGCCGCCGAGACCGGTGATCTCGGACGCGATGTCCGCGTCGGACCGGTCCGAGCGCAGCAGCGCCTGCAGTTCGACGCTCTGCTCGTCGTCGGCGACGTCGAAGCGGAGCGCGGCGGCCATCGCGTCGAGCAGCGCGCTCGGCTCGGTGCCGTCCTCGGCCAGGGCGGCGGCCGGTGAGACGAAGCGCTCGTCGCGCGAGAGCTTCCGGAGCGGCTGCCGGCCGACACGGGTCACCGTGTCGGGCAGGTGCGGGTTCTCGAAGCGGGCGATGATCGCCGCGACGTAGGCGCGGTGCACCTCGGGGTCGAGCTCGTGACGGCGGACGAGCAGGTCGCTCGTCTCACCGAGCACGGCTTCGAGGGCCGAGCGCACCGCCGGCAGGGCGACCGCGTCGGAGATCTTGTCGGCCCCGGCGAGGAAGCCGTGGTAGGCGACCGTCGCGTGCCCGGTGTTGACCGTGAACAGCTTCCGCTCGATCGAGGCCGCCAGCCCGTCCACGTAGTGCGCGCCCGGGATCTCCGGCTCGGCACCGCCGAAGGGCGTCCGGTCGATGGCCCACTCGAAGTAGGTCTCGACCGTGACGTCCAGGCCGCCGTCCGCGGGCTGCGCCGGGACGATGCGGTCGACGGCGGTGTTCGCGAACACGGCCTTCGCCAGAGCGGCGTCGCGCTCGGCCTCGGGCAGCGCGTCGACGATGAACTCCCGGAGGCGGTCCGTCGCGTTGATCGCGTTCTCGCACGCCATGACGACGAGCGGGGCGGCGTCGTCGGAGCGCTGCTGCAGCCCCTTCGCGATGACGGGGGCGATGAACTTGAGGACCGTGGGGCCGACGGCGCAGGTCGCGATGTCGGCGGCGGCGAGTTCGGCGATGACGCCGGCCTCGTCCTGCGCGCTGTTCACGGCGCGGAAGCCGGTGACCTCGTGGTCCTGCGCGCCCGCGCCGACCTCGTGGACCGTGTAGGAGTCGGCGGCGGCCAGGGCGTCGATGAGCGGGGCGGCGACGTCCGCGAAGACGACCTCGTAGCCGGCCTGGTGCAGCAGGAGCCCGACGAAGCCGCGGCCGATGTTGCCGGCTCCGAAGTGGACGGCGGTGCTCACTCGTTGACCTCACCGAGGATCGCGAGGACGGCCGCAGCGTCGGGCGCGTCCGTCAGGGCCTGGACCTGGTCCTCGTCGGAGAACACGATCGCGATCTTGCTGAGGATGTCGAGGTGCTCGTTGTTGACGCCCGCGATGCCGACGACGAAGCGGACGTCGTTGCCGTCCCAGTCGATCGGGGTCGCGTAGCGGACGAACGAGAGCGCCGAGGCCTTGATGGCGTCCTTGGCGTCGTTCGTGCCGTGCGGGATCGCCAGGAAGTTGCCCATGTAGGTCGAGACGCTCTTCTCACGCTCGAGCATGGCGGGGTAGTAGTCCGCGGTGACCGCACCGGCGTCCTGGAGGATCGCAGCCGCCTCCTTCATCGCCTCCGACTTGGTCGGCGCGGCGTCCTCGGTGTGGATGCGGATCTGGCTCTCCTGCAGGACGGGCATTCGGGATCTCCTTGTTCGTGGATGACGGCGGAAGAGGGGACGGTCGCCCGTCCCCTCCCCCATCGTGCTCTTGTCTTACTGGTTCTTGAGCTGGTCGACGACCTGGTCGTACTGCGGAGCGTTCATGAAGTTGCCGACCGAGACGTGCTGGGCGTTCGGGTTCTTCTGCTTCGCGCGGTCCGTGAGCTCCTCCTGGGTGATGATGAGGTCCTCGTCACCCGAGAGGTTCGCGATCGCCTTGTTGACGACCGTGACACCCTCGATACCAGCCTTCTTGATCTTGTTCCGCAGGACACTCGCACCCATGGCGCTCGAGCCCATGCCGGCGTCGCAGGCGAAGACGACGTTCTCGATGCGCGTCGCCGTCGCGGTGCTGGCCGAACCGACACCACCGAGCGAGGCCTCGGCCTCTTCCTCGTTGGCCGGGGAGTTGTCGCCGAGCAGGCCCGCGGTCGCGGCGTTGGCCTCACGGCCCTTGTTGGCCTGGAGCTTCGCCATCGCGGCGCTCATGTCGCCGCCGTTGCCGGACGCGAGGTCACGCTTGCGGCTGGCGAGGAGGAAGAACGACGCCACCGCGAAGGAGACGGCCGCCGACAGGATCACCGAGAGGATGACGCCGAGGAAGCTGTCCTTCGCCGTCGCGGTGAGGACCGCGAAGATCGAACCCGGCGAGGCGGGGGCGACGAGGCCGGACTGGAAGGCGACGTTCGTGGCGACACCGGTCGCGCCACCGAGGATGACGGCGACGAAGAGGATCGGCTTCTGCAGCACGTACGGGAAGTAGATCTCGTGGATGCCACCAAAGAACTGGATGAGGATCGCGCCGGGCGCGGTCGAGCGGGCGATGCCGACGCCGAAGAAGGTGAAGGCGAGGAGGACGCCGAGACCAGGGCCGGGGTTCGCCTCGAGGAGGAACAGGATGCTCTTGCCGGACTCCTGCACCTGCTGCGCGCCGAGCTGGCTGAGCACGCCGTGGTTGATGGCGTTGTTCAGGAAGAACACCTTCGCCGGCTCGATGATGACGCTGGCGAGCGGCAGGAGCGAGCTGTCGACGAGGAACTTCACCGCGGCGCCGAGGCCCTCGGCGATGAGCTTGAACAGCGGGGCGAGCCAGAAGAACCCGATGAGCGCGAGCACGAAGCCGAGGATGCCGGCCGCGTAGTTGTTCACGAGCATCTCGAAGCCGGGCTTGATCTTGCCGTCCCAGATCTTGTCGACCTGCTTGATGAGCCAGGCGCCGAGCGGGCCGCTGATCATCGCGCCGAGGATCATGATCGTGCCGTTGGCGCCGACGATGACGCCCATCGCCATGATCGCGCCGACGACCGCGCCGCGGGTCTCGTAGACCATCCGGCCGCCCTGGATGGCGATCGCGAGCGGGATGAGGTAGGTCAGGATCGGCCCGACGAGGCCGATGTTGGCCACGCCGTCCGTCTCACCGAAGCCGCCGAGGACGCCGACGGGCGTCCAGCCGGTCTCGATGAAGAACGCGGTGATGAGGCCCCACGCGATGAAGATCGCGATGTTGGGCATCACCATGCCGGACAGGAACGTGCCGAACTTCTGGACGGCGACGCGAGCGCCACCCCGCGACTTGTCGCGGGTGTCTGGCGCTGCAACGGACGACGTTGTCATGTGCGTTGACTCTCTGTGTGTGTGCTGCTGCAGGGATCGGGTGTGGTGCTGTGTGGGAGGGGCGGCTCAGGCGGCGTGGACCGCAGCCGCGGCGGCGGACCTGGCGGCCGCTGCCGTGCTGGCGGCGAGTGCTGCCGTCGCCATCTCGCGGGCTCCGTCGAGGGTGTGCTGGCCGAGTTCGGCACGCACGTCGGCGAGGGCCGCGGGGGTCATGGAGAGGGTGGTGGCGCCGAGGCCCACGAGGACGACGGCGAGCAGCGGGTCGGCTGCCGCCTCACCGCAGATGCCGACCGCCTTGCCGGCGTCGGCACCGGCCGCGCCGAGCTGCGCGACGAGACGCAGGACCGCGGGGTGCCACGGGTCCTGGTAGCTCGCGACGGTGCCGAGCATCCGGTCGGCGGCCATCGTGTACTGCGTCAGGTCGTTCGTGCCGATCGACACGAAGTCCGCGGACCGGAAGACCTGCTCGGCCATCAGCGCGAGCGAGGGCACCTCGGCCATCACGCCGGCGGTGCGGATGCCGAGTTCGCGGGCCAGGCCGACGAAGTACTCGGTCTCCTCGGCGTCGGCGACCATCGGGGCCATCACCCAGAGGTCGGCCTCGGTGGCGGCGTCGGCCTGGGCGAGCGCGGTGAGCTGGTCGCGGAGGACCTGCTCCTTGTTCCGGAGGGCGCGCAGGCCCCGGCGGCCGAGCGCCGGGTTCTCCTCGTCCTTGTCGGTGAGGAACGGCAGCGGCTTGTCGGCACCGGCGTCGAGCGCGCGGACGACGACCTTCTTGCCGGGGAACGCGGCGAGGAGCTGCTCGTACGACTGCTGCTGCGACTCCACCGTCGGGGCCGTCGGGGCGTCGAGGAACAGGAACTCGGTGCGGAACAGGCCCACACCCTCGGCGCCGAGCTCGACCGCGGCCTGCGCGTCGGCGGGGCTGCCGAGGTTGGCCAGCAGCGGGACGACGTGGCCGTCGGCCAGCGCTCCAGCGGTGAGCGGCGCGGCGGCGGCGGCGCGGCGCTCGGCGATCCGCTGCTCGACGTCGGCGACGAGGTCGGCGGACGGCTCGGTGACGACGGTGCCCGCGACGGCGTCGACGACGACCTGCTGGCCCTCGACCAGGTCGTCGGCCCCGGTGACGCCGACGATCGCGGTGATGCCCTTGGCGCGGGCGAGGATCGCGGTGTGCGAGGTCGGGCCGCCGTCGCGCGTGACGAGGGCGAGGACCTTGTCGAGGTCGAGGAGTGCGGTGTCGGCCGGCGCGAGGTCACGCGCGACGAGGACGAACGGCGTGTCCGACTCGGGGACGCCCGGGGCCGGGACGCCACGGAGCTTCGCGACGATGCGCTGGGCGACGTCGTCGAGGTCTGCGGCGCGCTCCCCCATGTACCCGCCCATGCCGACGAGCAGGTCGCGGAACTGGGCGAACGCTTCGTACACGGCGCGCTCGGCGTTGGTGCCGCCGTCGATGCGGGTGTGCACGTCGTCGAGGAGCGTCGGGTCCTGCGCCATGAGCGCCTGCGCCTCGAGCACGGCCTGGGCGTCGCCCCCGGCGAGCTGTCCACGCTTGGTGAGGTCGTCGGCCACCGCGGCGAGCGCGTCGTGGACGGCCTGCTTGGCGTCGTCGGCCGAGCCGTCGAGCGGAGCGGTCGAGGGCTCACCCAGCGGGTCCGCCATCCGGAGCACGGGGCCGTGGGCAACGCCGCGGCCGACGCCGGTTCCGAGCAGATCGGACATGGGGAGACTCCTTCATCTCACGCGCAGCAGCGGTGGGCGGTTCGGGGGCGGTGCCGTGTCCGGGGCGTGCTGCATCCGGACGGTTCTGCAGCACCTTACATCGCCCCGCGTTGACAAACAAACACATCCGGGGATAAAAATGCAGAAACAGATGCCCGTTTGCGTTTGCCGTCCAGAACCGCCGCGGGCCTGCCGGAGTGGACCTGCCCGAGCATGTCCGTTCCGCTCCGGATGCCATCCCGCAGGTGGCGACGAGCTCGACCCGATGAGGCCAGATGTACGCACCAGAACGCCACCAGCGCATCGTCGAGCAGGCGCGCGCCCACGGCCGGGTCGACGTGAAGGACCTCGCCGAACTGCTCGCCGTCACCCCGGAGACCATCCGCCGCGACCTGACGAGCCTCGAGCGGCGCGGGCTCGTCCGGCGTGCGCACGGCGGCGCGATCCCGGTCGAACGGATCACCCTGCACCCGGGCGTCGGCGACCGCGGCGGCATCAACCAGACCGAGAAGATGGTCATCGCCGAGGCGGCGCTCGAGGAGCTGCCCGAGAACGGCTCGGTGATGATCGACGCCGGCACCTCCACGATCTGCCTCGCCGAGCTCCTGCCGACCGACCGCGGCCTCACCGTCGTCACGCACTCACTGCCCGTCGCGATGGCCGTCGCGAACCGTCCCGGCATCGACCTGCACCTGCTCGGCGGGAACATCCGCAGCGACTCGCTCGCCGGGGTCGGCACGTGGACGCACCAGCTCATCGGCATGGTGAGCGTCGACGTCGCGTTCGTCAGCATCAACGGCATCACACCCGAGCGCGGGCTGACGACCCACAACATGGCCGAGGCCGCCGTGAAGAGCGCGATGATCAAGTCCGCGCGCCGGAGCATCCTGCTCGCCGACCACACCAAGTTCGGGCGGGAGGAGTTCGGCCGCGTCGCCCCGCTCGCCGCGATCGACACGATCATCACCGACCCCGGCGTCAACCTGGACCTCGTGCGCGAGGTCGAGGCCGCCGGTACCGAGGTCTTCTGGCCCGGACGCGACTGACCGCCGTCTCGGGGTCCGTCCCTTCCCCGCCAGCCCGGGAACCACCCGCCACGCGCTCGCTAGCATGAGCGCACCACCCATCGACAGGAGTCCATCGATGTCCGAAGCCACCCGCACCGTCACCGTCGCGAGCGCGTCCGGCCTGCACGCCCGCCCCGCCTCGCTGTTCGTCCAGAACGTCACCGCGTCCGGGCACCAGGTCACCATCGCCAAGGGCGAGAAGTCGGCCAACGCCGGCAGCATCCTGGGCCTGCTCGGCCTCGGGGTGGAGAACGGCGACGAGGTCACGCTCACCGTGTCCGGCGACGACGCCGAGACCACCGCGGACAGCCTCGTCGACTTCCTGCAGACGGACCACGACGCGGCCTGACCGCGCTCGGCGCGACCACGTCCGCGACGGGAGGCCCGGTACCAGCTGGTACCGGGCCTCCCGTCGTGTCGCGGGGCGCCACCGCGACCACGTCCGGGCCGTCGGACGCCGCCGATAGGCTGGTCGGCATGACCCGCCTACGCCTCGCGACCGTCAACGTCAACGGCATCCGTGCCGCGTTCCGGAAGGGCATGGGCGACTGGCTCGCCGAGCGCGACGTCGACGTGCTCGCCCTGCAGGAGGTGCGCGCCTCGACCGAGGACCTGACCGGCCTGCTCGGCGACGAGTGGGACGTCGTGCACGACCCGGCCACCGCGAAGGGTCGCGCGGGCGTCGCCATCGCGTCGCGGCACCGGGCCCACCTGCACCGCGTCGAGCTCGGGGCCGAGGACTTCGACTCCGCCGGCCGGTGGCTCGAGGCCGACTACGAGATCGGCGGCCGCACCGTCACGGTCGTGTCGACCTACGTGCACTCGGGCGAGGTCGACACCCCGAAGCAGGACGAGAAGTGGAAGTTCCTCGACGCCATGACCGAGCGCCTGCCCGCACTCCGGTCGCACAACCCGCTCGCCGTGGTGGTCGGTGACCTCAACGTCGGCCACGACCAGCGGGACATCAAGAACTGGAAGGGCAACGTCAAGCGCGCTGGCTTCCTGCCCCGTGAGCGGGCCTACTTCAGCCGGTTCTTCGGCACCGAGGGCGAGCAGGTCGAGGGCGCCGACGGCTCCACCGGCCCGGGCCTCGGGTGGGTGGACGTGGGCCGCGCCCAGGCCGGCGACGTCGACGGTCCGTACACGTGGTGGTCCTGGCGCGGCCAGGCGTTCGACAACGACTCCGGGTGGCGCATCGACTACCAGGTCGCCACGCCCGAGCTCGCCGAGACGGTGACCTCGTACACCGTCGACCGCGCCGCCGCGTACGACCAGCGGTGGTCCGACCACGCCCCCGTGGTCGTCGACTACGAACTCTGATCCCCTCACCCGCTCTCGAGCACCAGGACTCCCGCATGACCAGCACGCGTATCTTCTCCGGCATCCAGCCCTCGGCCGGGTCACTCCACCTCGGCAACTACATCGGCGCGCTCATGCAGTGGCGTGACCTGCAGGACGACCACGACGCCATCTACTGCGTCGTCGACATGCACGCGATCACCTCCCCGCAGGACCCCGCCGAGCTCCGCGCGAGCACCCGGGCCACCGCGGCGCAGTACATCGCCTCGGGCATCGACCCGTCGAAGTCGACGCTGTTCGTCCAGTCGCACGTGCCGGCGCACGCCGAGCTGGCCTGGGTGTTGAACACCCTGACGGGCTTCGGCGAGGCCAGCCGGATGACCCAGTTCAAGGACAAGTCCGCGCGCCAGGGTGCCGAGTCCGCCTCGGTCGGGCTCTTCACGTACCCGGTCCTGATGGCCGCCGACATCCTGCTGTACGACACGGCGGTCGTCCCGGTCGGCGACGACCAGCGCCAGCACGTCGAACTGACACGTGACCTGGCCCAGCGCTTCAACTCGCGCTTCGGCGACACGTTCGTCGTCCCGGAGGCCCGGATCGGTTCCGAGACGGCCCGGATCTACGACCTGCAGGACCCGACCAGCAAGATGAGCAAGTCGGCCGCGTCCGACAACGGTCTCGTCCGTCTGCTCGACGACCCGAAGCGGACCGCGAAGAAGATCCGGTCGGCCGTCACGGACACCGAGCGCGAGATCCGCGCGGACCGGCAGGCGAAGCCGGGCGTGACGAACCTGCTCGCGATCCTCTCCGCCTTCACCGGCACCGCGGTCGCCGACCTCGAGGAGTCGTTCGTCGGCAAGGGGTACGGCGACCTCAAGGGCGCGGTGGCCGACGCCGTCGTCGCCGAGCTCGAGCCGGTCCGGGCCCGCACGCTCGAACTCCTCGACGACCCGGCGGAGCTCGACCGCCTGCTCGCCGTCGGTGCCGAGCGCGCCGAGGCGATCGCCGACGCCACGCTCGCCCGGGTGTACGACGCGATCGGCTTCGTGCCGCGAGCGCGCTGACCGACCGTGCTCCCCGTCATCCTCGAGTCGGCACGGGTCCGGCTCGACCTGCCGACCCGCGCCGACACGGCCGCGATCACCGAGGCCTGCCAGGACCCGGAGATCGCGCGCTGGACGACCATCCCGCAGCCGTACCGACCGCAGGACGCACAGGGGTTCGTCGACGCCCTCGTCGGCCCCGGCTGGGCGTCCGACCGGGAGTACACCTGGGCGATCCGGCGGCAGGGATCGACCTGGCTCGACGGGGTGATCAGCTACCGGACGGCCCGCCGGGACCTCGGGTTCTGGCTCGCTCCGTCGGCTCGGGGGGCCGGGCTCGTGCACGACGCCGTCGAGCTCGTCGTCACGTGGGCCTTCGCGCAGGGCGCTCCGGACGTGTACTGGGAGTGCTACGTCGGGAACACCGCCTCGGCAGCCGTGGCCCGGCGGGCGGGGTTCTCGTACACGGGGAGCGGCGACGCCCTCGTGCCGAACCGCGACGGCTCCCCCGCCCAGGCGTGGAAGGGTCTCCGTCGAGCGGACGGTGCCCCCGCCTCGGACCTCGGTTGGCCGCCAGGGTCGACGCCGGGGGTCGCCGGTAGTCTCGCTCCGTGAGCGACACCGCACCCGACCCGACCCCGGCGCCGCACGGCGGGACCGCCTCCGACGCCGAGACGCGAGCGATGCGCCGGGCGCTCGAACTCGCGGCACGGGGCCCCGTCGTCGGCGACCATGCCCGTGTCGGTGCCGTCCTGCTCTCCCCCGCCGGTCAGGTGCTGGCCGAGGGTTGGCACAAGGGCGCCGGCACCGCGCACGCCGAGGTCGACGCGATGCGGAAGGTGGACCCGGCGCAGCTGCGCGGAGCGACCGCCGTCGTGACGCTCGAGCCCTGTGACCACACCGGCAGGACCGGGCCGTGCTCGGTCGCCCTCATCGCCGCCGGCGTCGCCCGGGTCGTCTACGCCGTCGACGACCCCGGTGCCGCTTCCCACGGTGGCGCGGACCGCCTCCGAGCCGCTGGCGTCGACGTGGTCGCCGGGGTGCTCTCGGCCGAGGCCGAGTCGTTCCTCGAACGCTGGCTGCTCTCGGTCCGCCTCGGCCGCCCGTGGGTCACCGTGAAGTGGGCGTCGAGCCTGGACGGCCGGGCCGCCGCCGCCGACGGGTCGAGCCGGTGGATCACCGGAGCCGCCGCCCGGCAGCACGTCCACGAGCAGCGCGCCGCGCACGACGCCGTCCTGGTCGGCACCGGCACCGCCCTGGCCGACGACCCGAGCCTGACCGCCCGCGGCGACGCCGGGGAGTTCCTCGCCGACCAGCCCCTGCCCGTCGTCCTCGGCGACCGTCCCCTGCCCGCCGACGCAGCACTGCACCGTCACCCCCGAGGCGTCGTCACGATCCCGGGGCACGACCTCGGGGCAGCGCTGCGGTCCCTCCGCGAGCAGGGCGTGCACAGCGTGCTCGTCGAGGGCGGACCGACGGTCGCGTCGGCGTTCGTCGCCGCCGGGCTCGCCGACGAACTGCTCGTCTACCTCGCCCCGGTGCTCCTCGGCGGTCCCCGGGTCGCCCTCGACGACATCGGGGTGGGAAGTATCCACGGTGCGCGGATGTTGCGTGTACTGTCAACGTCCAGCCTCGGCCCCGACCTGCTGGTCCGCGCCCGTCCGGTCCCGCAGCCGTCCGGGAGCGCGGTCGACGGGGCCCCCACCGACCGGAGCACCACATGACCGACGCACTGACCTCCGCCACCCCCGGGAGCCCGGTCCAGTTCGAGGTCGCGACGAACGTCCCCACCACCCACGGCACGTTCGAGATGCGGGCCTACCGGGACCTCGTGACGAGCGCGGAGCACGTCGCCGTCATCGCGGCCTCCCCCGACGGGTCGGCTCCGACGGACGGCGCCCTGGTGCGGGTGCACTCCGAGTGCCTGACCGGCGAGGCGTTCGGTTCACTGAAGTGCGAGTGCGGTCCGCAGCTCGACGCGGCGCTCGACACCATCGCGGCCGAGGGCGGCGTCGTCGTGTACCTCCGTGGGCACGAGGGACGTGGCATCGGCCTGATCAACAAGCTCAAGGCGTACCGCCTGCAGGAGGACGGCCTCGACACCCTCGACGCGAACCTCGCGCTCGGGCTCCCCGCCGACTCGCGGGAGTACGGCGGAGCGGCCGGCATCCTCGCCGACCTCGGCATCACACGGGTCCGGCTGCTGTCGAACAACCCGGAGAAGCGTCGTCAGCTCGTCGAGCACGGCATCGCGGTGGACGCACTCGTGCCGCTCGTCGTCGGGGTCTCCGCACAGAACGCCGGGTACCTCGACACGAAGCGTGACCGGATGGGCCACACCCTGCCGGCCCACCTCGGGACCGGCGCGGCCAGCTGACAGGTCCCGGGCCGGCCGGGCGGATCCCGACGGACTGACGGGCACCTCCGGGTGGATTCGCAGGTGTGCGACATCCGTCGTACACTGAGGACCCCGTCACGAGCGGGACCACACCACCGAACGCACCCGACACGGTGTCCGCGCCACCCCGCGCGAACCGGTCGGCGTCCGCAGTCCGGCCCCACGCTGCGCTCCCGCCGAGCGCGCGCACCGCGAAAGTGCCCTCACGCCCATGTCCGCCGCACCGGCCACCACGACGTCCGCCCCGAAGACGAACCCGCGCTCGCGCGTCGTCATCGCGAGCCTCGTCGGCACCTCCATCGAGTTCTACGACTTCTACGTCTACGCGACCGCAGCGGTCCTCGTGTTCCCGACGCTGTTCTTCCCGAACGACGACCCGACCGCGTCGCAGCTGTCGTCCTTCGTCACCTTCGCGCTGGCGTTCTTCGCCCGCCCGGTCGGTTCGGTCCTCTTCGGCCACTTCGGTGACCGCATCGGCCGGAAGACGACCCTCGTCGCCTCGCTGCTCGTGATGGGGACGGCCACGTTCCTCATCGGCTGCCTGCCGACGTTCGACACCATCGGCATCTGGGCCCCCGTGCTCCTCGCCGTGATGCGCTTCGCCCAGGGCGTCGGGCTCGGCGGCGAGTGGTCCGGTGCAGCGCTGCTCGCGACCGAGAACGCCCCGGAGGGCAAGCGCGGCGTGTTCGGCTCGATGCCGCAGCTCGGCGCCCCGATCGGGTTCCTCCTCGCCAACGGCCTGTTCATCGCGATCAACGCCGCCATGCCGGCCGGCGCGGACGGCACCCCGAACGCCGACTTCCAGGCCTGGGGCTGGCGCATCCCGTTCCTGTTGTCCGCCGTGCTCGTGCTCGTCGGCCTCTACGTGCGGTTCAAGCTCGTCGAGTCGCCCGCGTTCCGTGGCGTGCAGGAGACCGGCACGGTCGCCAAGGTCCCGCTCGCCCGGGTGTTCCGCACCTCGTGGAAGGCCGTCGTCGTCGGCACCTTCGGCATGGTCGCCACGTACGTGCTCTTCTACTTCATGACGACCTTCACGCTGGCGTACGGCACCACCGCGACCTCGCTGGTCCCCAAGGTCGGCCTCGGGTACACGCGCGGCGAGTTCCTGACCCTCCTCATGATCGGCGTCGTGTTCTTCGGGATCTTCACGCCGGTGGCCGGGATCCTCGCCGACAAGTTCGGCCGTCGCCGCACGCTCATCCCGACCACGATCGGCATCGCGCTCTTCGGTCTGACGTTCCAGCTCTGGTTTGCCGCGTCGCAGGGCCCGATCACCGTCGTCACGTTCCTCATCGTCGGCCTGTCCCTGATGGGGCTGACGTTCGGCCCGATGGGTGCCCTGCTGCCGGAGCTGTTCCCGACGAACGTCCGGTACACCGGCTCCGCGCTCGCGTACAACATCGCGTCGATCCTCGGAGCGTCCTTGGCGCCGACGATCGCGGTCGCGCTGTGGAAGCCGGACGGGGACATCTTCCTGGTCGGCCTGTACCTGACGATCGCGGCGGTCGTCACCCTGGTCGCGCTGCTGCTGGTCCGCGAGACGCGTGGCGCCGATCTCGACGAGGCCGCGGCGCGGCAAGCCGTCCCCTCCGGGCGCGACGCGCGCTAGCCGCGACCGCTGACGCACGGGAGGCTGCCCACCGTTCCGGTGGGTGGGGCCCACGCCGGCCGGTACCAGACCGACGCGCCAGCGGCGGGCCGGCCGAGCCCGGTGGGGACCTCCCGTCCCCCTGTCGGTGCGACGGTGAGAGAATCGACCCACGATGAGCAACCCGTTCGCACGCCCGAAGCCGACCGACGGGCCCCGCGCCACCTTCGGTCGACTGCTGTCCTACCTGTTCGAGAACAAGCCGGCGATGGTCGTCATCATCGTGCTGAGCATCCTCGGCGCCGCGGCCTCCCTCGCCCAGCCGTTGCTCGTCAACCAGGTCGTCACCGCGGTGCAGGAGGGCACCGGGATGTCGACGCTGGTGTGGGCGCTCGTCGTGCTCGTGCTCGTCGCCGGCGTGCTCAACGGGGTGCAGCACTTCCTGCTCCAGCGCGCTGGAGAGGGCGTCGTGCTGTCGACACGGCGGAAGCTCATCGCCCGCATCCTCAACCTGCCGATCTCCGAGTTCGACGTGCGGCGGACCGGTGACCTGGTGTCCCGCGTCGGCAGCGACACCACACTCCTCCGCGCGGTCCTGACGCAGGGCCTCATCGAGTCGATCGGCGGCGCCCTCACCTTCGTCGGCGCGGTCGTCGCGATGGCCGTCATCGACCCGTTGCTGCTCGCCGTGGTCGTCGTGATCGTCATCGTCGCGGTCGTCGTCGTCGGCGGCCTCAGCCGACGCATCAGGGTCGCGTCGAAGGCCGCGCAGGAGAAGGTCGGCGACCTCACGGCGGCGGTCGAGCGCGGCATCGGGGCCGTGCGCACCATCCGCGCGGCCGGCGCGACCGCGCGCGAGGTCAGCGAGGTCGACCAGCACGCGACCGAGGCCTACCGTCGCGGGCTCGTGATCGCCCGGATGTCCGCCTTCGTCGTCCCGGTCGCGAGCATCGTCATGCAGGTCGCGTTCATCGCCGTGCTCGGCATCGGCGGCGCGCAGGTCGCCGCGGGGCAGATTACCATCGCGACCCTCATCACCTTCATCCTGCTGCTCTTCATGATGGTCATGCCGCTCGGTCAGGCACTCGGCGCGGTCGTCGCCGTGGCACAGGCCCTCGGTGCGCTCGGCCGCATCGAGGAGATCCTGCACCTGCCGACGGAGGACCAGGACGACGCCGCCGTCCACCCGGCCGCGGCGGTCGCGACCGACGACGCCATCACCTTCGAGCACGTCACGTTCCGCTACGCCGCCACCCCGGACGCCGTGGGTGCGGACGGGGCCGCCGGGTCCGGGGACCTCAGCGCTCCGGCTCCCGCCGCTGGTGGCACCGGTGACGAGCAGGCCGTCCTGCACGACGTGTCCTTCAGCGTTCCACGCGGGTCGCGGGTCGCCCTCGTCGGTCCGTCGGGTGCCGGCAAGTCGACCACCCTCGCGCTCATCGAGCGCTTCTACGACCCCACCGAGGGTGTCATCCGTCTCGGCGGACTCGACGTGCGCGGGCTCGACCGTGCCGAACTCCGGGCGCAGATCGGGTACGTCGAGCAGGACGCTCCGGTGCTCGCCGGCACCCTCCGCGCGAACCTGCTGCTCGGGTCGCCGGACGCCTCCGAGTCCGAGTGCGTCCGGGTGCTCGAGGCGGTGAACCTCGGCGACGTGCTGCACCGCGACCCGCGTGGGCTCGACGCGCAGGTCGGGGAGGACGGCGTGATGCTCTCCGGCGGTGAGCGTCAGCGCCTCGCGATCGCGCGCGCCCTGCTCGCCGCTCCCCCGATCCTCCTGCTCGACGAGTCGACGTCCTCGCTCGACGGTGTCAACGAGCAGAAGATGCGCCTGGCGATCGACGCCGTGGCCGCGGACCGGACGCTGCTCGTCATCGCGCACCGGCTGTCCACCGTCGTCGATTCGGACGTCATCGTGGTGCTGGAGCACGGCCGGGTCGTCGGCACCGGCACGCACTCCGAGCTCGTGCAGAGCACGCCGCTCTACCGCGACCTGGCGAAGCACCAGCTGCTCGTCTGACGCTCCGCAACACGCGAGGGGTCAGGCGGCGAAGGGGTCAGGCGGCGAAGGGGTCAGGCGGCGAAGGGGTCAGGCGGCGAAGGGGTCGGGCGTGAGCACGTAGACCGTCTCCAGGTACTCCTCGAGGCCCTCGTGCGACCCCTCGCGGCCCAGACCGGAGGCCTTCACGCCGCCGAACGGGAACGCCGCGTTCGACACGACCCCGGTGTTCCACCCGAGCATGCCCGTCTCGAGCCGCTCGGCCAGCCGCTGCCCACGTCGGATGTCCTCCGTGAAGGCGTAGGCCACCAGGCCGTACTCGGTGTCGTTGGCGAGCCGGATGCCCTCCTCCTCGGTCGCGAAGCGCGTGATCGACACGACCGGGCCGAAGATCTCGGTCGTGAGGATGTCCGAACCGGGCTGCACGTCGTCGAGGAGCGTCGGCGCGTAGTACGTGCCCGAGCGCTCGACCCGCTGCCCACCCGAGACGAGCCGGGCTCCACGCTCGACCGCGTCGTCGACGAGCGACGCCGCCTTGTCCACCGCACGGTCGTCGATGAGCGGACCGATGTCGGTGCCCTCCTCCGTGCCCCGACCGATGCGCAGCGCGTCGACACGGGCCGAGAGCGCGGCGGTGAAGTCGTCGGCGATGCCCTCCTGCACGAAGAAGCGGTTGGCGGCGGTGCAGGCCTCCCCCACGTTCCGGAACTTCGCCTGCATGGCCGCGTCGACGGCGCGCTCGAGGTCGGCGTCGTCGAAGACCAGCAGCGGGGCGTTGCCGCCGAGCTCCATGCTCGTCTTGAGGACGTTGTCGGCCGCCTGCTTGAGGAGCGCCGACCCGACCGGGGTGGACCCGGTGAACGTGAGCTTGCGGAGGCGGCGGTCCGCGATGACGGGTGCGGACAACGCCTTCGCGTCCGAGGACGGCACGACGTTGAGCACGCCGTCCGGCAGGCCGGCACGACGGAACAACTCGACGAGGTACAGGGTCGTCAGCGGGGTGAGGTCCGCCGGCTTCAGCACCACCGTGCACCCGGCGGCGAGTGCCGGCGCGATCTTCCTGGTGGCCATCGCGAGCGGGAAGTTCCACGGCGTGATCGCGTACACCGGTCCGACCGGGCGCTTGAGGACGATCCCCCGACCGGTGCCCTCCGGGTTGGTGCGGTAGTCGCCGCCGATGCGCACGGCCTCCTCCGAGAACCAGCGGAGGAACTCGGCTCCGTAGACGATCTCGCCCCGTGACTCGGCGAGCGGCTTGCCCATCTCGAGCGTCATCACCGCGGCGATGTCCTCGGCGTGCTCGTGCACCAGGTCGAAGGCGCGGCGGAGCAGGTCGGACCGGCGGCGGGGCGCGGTGGCTGCCCAGTCCTCCTGCGCGGCGACGGCGGCGTCGAGGGCTGCGACCCCGTCCTCCGGGGTGGCGTCCGCGACGTTCGCGAGGACGGCTCCGGTCGAGGGGTCGCGGACGTCGAACGTCGCCCCGCTCGACGACGGTCGCCAGGACCCGCCGATGAACAGGCCGGTGGGGACGTCCGAGACGCTGACGTGCTCGTCCCCGACGGTGGTCGTGACGGTCCCGTCCGTCCTGCTGGTGTCGGTCGTGCTGCTGCTGGGTCCGGTCGTGTCGGTCACAGGACCGCTCCTCCCGGGCGCTGCCGCCCCTCGTCCATGTCGCTGCGGCCGGTGTGGCCGCCCTCGTCACGGATCTCCTCGAGCGCCGCCTCGCTGGCCGCGGGGTCGACACCGACGACGAGGTCCTCGTGGACGAACACGTCGAGGCCCGCGTGCACTCCGTCGAGCGCCGACGCACGGACGCAGTGGTCGGTGGCGATGCCGACGACGTCGAGGGTGTGGACCTCGCGGTCGAAGAAGACGTCGACCAGGTCGGCACCGGTGTCGGTCGTCCCCTCGAAGGCGGAGTACGCCGGTTCGCCCTGGCCCTTCCGCACGTGCACGTCGACGAAGGACAGGTCGAGCGCCGGGTGGTACTCGGCGCCCGGCGTGTCCGCGACGCAGTGCACCGGCCAGGTGGTCCGGAAGTCCGGTCCGTCGGATCCGGCGAAGTGCCCGCCGTTGTCCCCGGTGGCGTCGTGCCAGTCGCGGGACGCGACGACGAGGTCGTACTCGTCGGCGTGCCGTCGCAGGAAGGCGGTGATCCGTTCGGCCACCGCCGCTCCCCCGTCGACCGCGAGCGCGCCGCCCTCGGTGAAGTCGTTCTGGACGTCGGTGATGAGCAGTGCCCTGGCCATGCGTCCATCCAACACCCGTCGGCTCAGCGCCGGGGCAGCGGAGGTCTCCGGGTCAGGAGGCGGCGAGCGACCCGCCGCACCGGTACGCCGCGGCCGTCACGGCGTCGAGCGCCGGCAGCGCAGCGGCCCGCGACGACCCGATCGCGTAGAACGCGAACGTCAGCTTGGTACCGTCCGCGGCGTCGATGTACCCGCCGAGCGTGTTCGCGCTGTCGATCCACCCGGTCTTGGCGTGCACCTTGCCCCTGGCGTCGGCGTTCGCCCCGGTGAACCGGCTTGACAGGGTCCCGGAGACGCCGGAGACCGGGAGCACCCCGGCGAGCGTCCCGAGCCCCTTCGCCCCCGTGGTGACCGGCACCATGAGGTGGGCGACGAACGACGGTGACACCGCGTTCGCCGCGCTCTCGCCGGACCCGTCGATGATCGTGATGCCTGCGGGGTCGACGCCGTACCCGCGCAGGGCCGATGCGTAGACACCCGTGAGCGAGGCCGCGGTCCCGCCGGCACCGGCCTCCTTCGACGAGACCCGGGCGAGCATCTCGGCGAGGGTGTTGTCCGAGTTCGGGATCATCTGCCCGATGAGCGTCGACACCGGCTGCGACTGCACCTGCGCGATCGTGGCCTGCGAGGTCGTCGCCCGCTTCGTGATCGGCGCCGTCGCGGCCCCGACGACCCCGGCGTCCACCAGGGCCGTCCGGAAGGCCTCCCCGGCCCGACCGATCGGGTCCTCGGACCGGGGCGAGGTCGCAGCAGCGGGGTTCGCTCGGTCGCCGTCGACCATGAGCGCGGTGATCTCGGGCTGGTACCCGATCGTCCGCTCGCTCACCGGCCAGGTCGGGTGCCAGGCGTCGGCCTCGCTCCACCAGGTGCCGTCGGCCACGATCGTGCGCACGGGCGTGGCACCGAGCCGGGCCTTCACCTGCTGCGCGAGCTGCGGGAGGGTCGGGGCGCCCGGGTAGACGGTGCCGTTGCCCGCCGACAGGGTCGCGTCGCCGTGGCCGACCAGGGCGATCGTGCCGCCGCCCTCGTCGGTGACGGTCGTCGGGATCGTGTGGCCGCCGCCGAGCACCGCGAGGGCCGTCGCGCTCGTGAGGGTCTTCATGACGCTGCCGGTCTGCGCCGGGGTGCCACCGTTCCGGGAGAACAGCTCCTCGCCCGTGGCGGCGTCCATGACGTACCCCTCGAAGCGGCCGAGGCCGCTCGCGGACGCGGCACCGGCGATCGAGCAGGTCCGTGCGGCAGCGGTCGGGGTCGGGGTGGGCGTGGGGGTCGCACTCGGCACCCCCGTGGCGGTCGGCGTGGTGGATGCCGACGGTGTCACGGTCGACGTCGGGCTGGCGGTGAGCGTCCGGGAGGCGCTGGCGGACACCGCGGGGCGCGGCTGGTCCCCGGTCGCCGCGCCCACCGCCACCGCGCCCCCGGAGCCCACGACGAGGACCGCGACGAGGCCGCCGACCGCCCACGGCACGGGTCGTCGGTGCGCGGAGGCGCGGAGTGCCGCGACGGAACGGGAGACGGGGCCGCCGGTGGACGGCTGGGGTGACTGCTCGGACATCGCGACGATCCTACGAGACGCGTGTCCGGGCCTCCAGGACGGGGCGTGCGGGCCGGGGAGCCCCGAGCGGTGAGCCCGGACCGGTCGGCCCGGAGCGGCGACTCCTGCCGGTCAGCCCTCGTCGTCCGCTGGGTACCGCACGCCGACCTGCCGGCGCGCCTCGTCCATGACCGCCATCACGGCGACGGTGTGCTCGATGTCGGCCGGACCGCCCGCGGCGATCTCGACGGGTCCGCCGTGCGCGGCGCCCGCCGTGATCGCCGCCTCGAAGGCGCGGGCCTCGTGTCCGTACCCGGCGAGCTCCTCGCGCCCGTCGAACTCCTCGACGACCACGCCGTCGGCGTCCCGGATGCGCCAGGTCGTCGGCGTGCACCAGGTCGGGTCGAGGTCGATCCGACCCTCGGTGCCGATGATCGACGCGCCGTTCGGACTCCGGAGGTCGAGCGCGAAGTGCACGGTCGACTGCGCACCGCCCTCGTGCGTCATCACGATGCCCATCTGGGTGTCGACACCCTGGTCGCTCAGGGTCCCCGACGCGACGAGCGCCGTCGGGACGCCGAGCACGTCGACCGCGAACGAGACCGGGTAGACCCCGAGGTCGAGCAGTGCCCCGCCACCGAGCGCCGGGTCGTTGAGCCGGTGGTGCGGGTCCGTCGGCAGGGCCTGGTGGTGGGTCGCCTGCACGAGTCTCGGCGTCCCGATGCGGCCCTCGGCGACGACCCGACGCATCATCGCCGTCTGCGGCAGGAACCGGGTCCACATCGCCTCGACCACGAGGACACCCCGGGCCTTCGCTGCGTCGCGGACCCGTCGTGCCTCGGCGGCCGTGATCGTGAAGGCCTTCTCGACGAGGACGTGCTTGCCGGCTTCGATCGCGAGGAGCGCGTCCTCGGCGTGCCGCGAGTGCGGCGTCGCCACGTACACCGCGTCCACCTGGTCGTCGGCCACGAGGGCGGCGTAGTCACCGTGCGCCCGCGGGATGCCGTACTCGCCGGCGAAGGTGCGGGCACGTTCCTCGGTGCGCGAACCGACCGCGACGAACTCCACCCCCGCGGCGGTGCAGTCACCGACGAACGACCGGGCGATGCCACCGGTCCCGAGCACTCCCCATCGAACGGCCATGCCCCTGTCTACCAGCCGGACGCCGGGCCGGGCGGACCGCCGGGTGCGTGCCCGGGGTCGGCGGTCAGGGCCGTCGGCGTACCGTGCGCGTCACCAGGAGACGGACTGGAGGCTCGGCACCGGGCGGGTGACGGGCCTGGCGTCCGACAGGTGGTTGGCCGACGCGCCGGAGGCGCGTTCCGGACGCGAGGAGGCGCCGTGACCGAACCGGAACCGTGGTGGACGGGAGCCGTCGTCTACCAGGTCTACCCGCGGAGCTTCGCCGACGGGAACGGGGACGGGGTCGGCGACCTCGCCGGGCTCCGGAAGCACCTCGACCACATCGCCGACCTCGGGGTGGACGTCATCTGGCTCTCCCCCGTCTACCGCTCCCCGCAGGCCGACAACGGCTACGACATCTCCGACCACGAGGACATCGACCCGCTGTTCGGCACGATCGACGAGTTCGACGCGCTGCTCGTCGAGGTGCACCGACGGGGCATGCGACTCGTCATGGACCTCGTCGTCAACCACTCCAGCGACCAGCACCCCTGGTTCCGCGCCGCACGGCGCTCGCGCACCTGCCCGAAGCACGACTGGTACATCTGGCGGGACCCGGTGGACGGCCACGAGCCCAACGACTGGCGCGCCGCGTTCGGCGGGCCGGCGTGGTCGTGGGACCCCGGCACGGGTCAGTACTACCTGCACATGTTCACACCGCAGCAGCCGGACCTCAACTGGGAGAACCCGGACATGCGTGAAGCCGTGTACGAGATGATGAACCGCTGGCTCGACCGCGGCGTCGACGGCTTCCGGATGGACGTCATCAACCACATCGCGAAGGACGACGACGCGCTCTCCGGCGACAGCGACGCGTACGTCATGCAGCCGCGGATCCACGAGCACCTGCAGGAGATGCACGAGCGGGTGTTCGCCGGTCGGGACGCGCTGCTCACCGTCGGGGAGATGCCGGGCGTCACCGTCGAGGACGCCGCGCTGTTCACGGACCCCGAGCGACACGAGCTCGACATGGTGTTCCAGTTCGAGCACGTCGGCCTCGACCACGCGCCGGCATCGAAGTTCACCCGCCAGGAGACCGACCTGCCGGCGCTGAAGGCCTCACTCGCGCGGTGGCAGACCGGGCTCGAAGCGCGCGGGTGGAACTCGCTGTACCTGTCGAACCACGACCAGCCGCGGCCGGTGTCACGGTTCGGGGCGGCGGCGCGGTCGGCGGCGGACGGCCCAGGGTCCGGGACGGACCCGTTCGCGTTCCGGTACGAGTCGGCGACGCTGCTCGCCACCGTGCTGCACCTGCACCGCGGCACGCCGTACGTGTACCAGGGCGACGAGATCGGCATGGTCGACGCCGGGTTCACCGCGATCGAGCAGTACCGGGACGTCGAGTCGCTCAACTGGTTCCGTGGGGCCGTCGGCCGGGGCATCCCGATGGCGTCGGCGCTCGAGGCCCTCGCCTTCCGGAGTCGCGACAACGCCCGCACGCCGATCCCCTGGGACGACAGCGAACCCGCCGGCGGGTTCTCGACCGCGCAGCCGTGGATCGGGATGGGTCAGGGCTGGCCGCGGATCACGGTCGCTGCCGACCGCGCCGCCGGGGACCGCTCGGTGTACGAGCACCACCGCCGCCTGGTCGACCTGCGGCACCGGTCACGGACCGTGCGACTCGGGACCTTCGCGCTGCTCGAGCCGGAGCACCCTGCACTGTGGGCGTTCACGCGGTCGCTTCCCGCCGCGTCTGCTCGTGACGAGGACGACCCGCCGCTCGTCGTGGTCGCGAACCTGTCGGCGTCCGAGCTCGTCCTGCCGGCGGGTGTCGCGGGGCGGGCAGGCGACCTCGTGCTCGGGAACCTCGGGGAGCCGGACTCGGCCGGACGGTTGCGCCCGTGGGAGGCGCGCGTGCACGAGTGCCGGTGACGGGCCCCTGCGGGGAGGACGGCCCCCCTGCGGAGACACGTCCTGCGGAGATACGCGTTGTGGAGCCTTCCGTGAAGTATTTCGGCGGCCTACGCGCAATCGTGGTCCGGCGGCCGCGCCATTGTCGCGTTGGTGTGTCTGCTTGGCGTCGCGTTCCCGCAGCGCATGTGGCGCGTTGAGATGTACGCGAAGTCGCTGCTCGTCATGATGCTCGCCGTCTGCGGCTGCGCACTCATCGCCGCAGGTGTCCTCGTAGACACCGATGACTTGGACCGCTGAACGGTCAGGTTCGTGCCCATCGCCCTCACCGGCTCGTTCGGATGGCGAGTGTTCGGCATCCCCTCGACGCGAAGAAGAACGGATGGGGATGGTGGAAACAGAGGCCACGAAGCGCTTCGTCCGTGTCGTCGGCCCCGTGGTCGCCGCGGCGGGCCTCGTCGGCGTCGCGCTCGTACGGTCGGAGGTCCGCACGCACCGAGCCAGCATCCCCGCCCCGACCGAGCAGCACGAGATCGACCAGCAGCACGCCGACAACGAGTCCAGCCGTGTGACTCTCGAAACCTTCGCGGTCTTCCCGGCAGGAGTACGACCGCCAGCTCGAGGATCTACGCCGCGAGCTTGGCGAGGTGAAGGCGCACGTCACCCGAGTGACGCGTCCTTCGCATCCTGCTCGAGGCGTTCCGGCAGTTCATCCGTGACGTCACGCGTAGTCGGGGCAGAACCGACCACCTCCCGACGATCGACCCGCACATTCGCGACCTGCTCCTCGAGGACGACCTCGACAACGCCTAATGTGGCGACGAGATCGCCGAGATCCGCGAGCAGGCACGACAACCCCCAGCATGAGAATATCCCCTCAAGCTCGGTGACCCCGAGAAAGTCTTTCGTCGGTACCGGAAATGTGGATGTCGCCATCGCCGCTGATGCCATCGACAACAATGTCCCCCATGATGCTGACGCCCGCACGGGGGTACGCGCTCAGCTTTGAAGACTGCCAGAGTTCTAGGCGTGGCAAAAGAAACGGAATCTCAAAATCGAGGCGAGTTGCCGCGTCGAACCTTGCTCGCGATGGGAGGCCTTAGCGCACTACTACTGAGTGCTGAACTTGCGCTACCGGGCAGAGCTTGGGCGGCGCCGACCTGGCATTACCCGTATACAAAGCGGTACGCAGTTACTTCACCGTTCGGACCCCGTGCGTCTCCAGGAGGCGTCGGAACGACCAACCACATGGGCTTCGATCTTGGTGCGCCGACCGGACAACCAATTCACGCTGTAGCAGCCGGTACGGTGACGATGGCGCAGCTCTACAGCGGTTTCGGGTACCACGTCGAGATTGACCACGGCGAGGGGCTCGTAACCACGTATAGCCACATGATCGAGGGCAGCCTTCTGGTGTCGAATGGTCAACGCATCCCGCTTGGCACGCAACTAGGCCTCACAGGGCAGACCGGCAACGTCACGGGCCCTCACTTGCACTTCGAGTACCACGTCAACGGTGCCGCGGTCGATCCCGCGCCCGTTTTCGAGAACGCTCCGCTCAATCCTGGAACACCAACCAATCCTGCTCCGGTCAACCCGCTTCCCGTCATGGAGGACGAAGATATGTATGTTTTGAAGAACGTCGCCTCGGGGCACGTGTTCGTCGCAGGCATGCACTACGTGCGTCACCTCAACACGAGTACCGATGCGAATCTGATCGCACGCGTCGTCAGCAACACGGATGAGATCCACGAGCTCAACGAGACTCAGACGTCGACCACGTTCGCAGCCCTCGGCATCCCGCGCGCCTACACCGATCCAAGCCGTCTTCCTCACGGGGGCAGGGGCGGCTGGTGGTCATTGCAGGACGCCATGTTCACGCAGGCGGGCGGCTCACTCGCCGTTTAGGCAGTTCCGCCTACAAGGAAGCGCGACCAGACCCCCATCGGATTCGCAAGGACCCGGTGAGGGTCTTTCCATCGTGGTGCCAATAGAAGATACTCGAGACCGACAAGAAGAGCGGTCCGTTGAGGACGTACGGCGTCCCGCCACATCCGAGCGCATTCGCCCGCCTGACCCAAACCGCCGCGGGACGAGCAGCCCGCGGTCCGCCCAGGCGATGACGCTCACTTCGACCTCGAGTGCCAGGTCAGGGAACAGCAACCAGGCAAGACCGGGTCGGGCTTCAGGCAATCACAGACCGGGCCGCCGGACGCCGCCTCGGGTAGGGAGAGCGCCGGTCCGAGCGCAAATGGGTCGCGGCGCCGACGGGCGATCAGCAGACGTTCGCGCCGAGGCCGGCGGATGTGGCATAGTCACGGTCGACGGGGACACGCTGCAGTCGTCCCTGCCATGCGGTCTACACGAGGACGGCGACGTCGCTGCCTGCGATCGCGAAGCACTTCAGTTGCAGGGTGTCGGGGACAAGTTCGAACGCGACGTCGGCCCAAAAGGGGCTGCGGCGGGTCAATGGGCATCAGCCAACCGGCGAGTTCAGGGTCGAATACGGCGGGCTGGCGCAGGGTGACGTCGGGGTGCTCGGGCTGTGCCCACTGATGCTCAGCCAGGCGAGGATGGTGCCGGAAGCGGCCGACAGCAAGGAGCCCTGCCAGCGACGTTTCGCGGGCAGGGCTCCTTGCTGGTGCGAGATCAGTCGTTGAGGTGCTGTACCGCGTAGTCCGCCTCTTCCGGCGTGAACTTGTCGGCCACGTCCGACGTGAGCTGATCGCGAATCGCCTCGGGAGACATGCTCATCGTCTCCTGGTAGTTCTTCGCCGTAGCAAGCGCGTTCGCGTTCCAGTCAGCCTTCACGTTGTCGACAGCGTAACCAGCAGCCTCAGCAGAGAACTTGTCAGCGACGTCGGACGTGAGCTGCCCCCGGATGCCCTCCTTCGACATGTGCATCACGTCGGAGTAGTTCTGAGCGGACCGAAGAGCAGAGGTGTATTCAGCCGGCACGTCAGACGACGAAGTGTCCTCAGAGGCCTCCTCGGAGGGCTCTTCAGCCGGGGCAGCAGCGTCCTCAGTCGCGGCCGGCGCTGACGTCTCGAGTGCATCGGAGACGCTGCTAACGGCGGCGGCGTAGATCGAAGCCGTCGCGATACCGACGATCAAAGCGATTCCACCGAGGATGGTGCCAGCGATCGCGAGGCCACGCGTGCGGTTCTTCTGCACGAGCCCGATGATGCCCAGGATCACGGCGACGACGCCGAGGAAGATTGAAACGAAGTTCACGATCGGAATGGCGCAGCCGATGACCGCGACGATGCCAATGATGAGAGCAGTGAGCCCGAGCGGGTTAGAACGCTTCGGCGAAGTGGGTGATGCCGCAGGAGCGGTCTGGTAGTTAGTCATCGGGTTCCCCTTGTTGTTGCTGTAGACCGGCTGAGCCTACGGTCAGAAATCCGGCGCAGGGAGCCCCTTTACTGGGGGTCGAGCGGCTCGGGTGCACCGCCACACGGCACTGCCGTGCAGGAGAACTAACGAAGCCAACTGTGCTGGTTGGCGTAAGACGGCAGCAGGCGCAGCCCACCCCGGTCTTTGAGCGCCGCACGTTGGGCGTGGGCGGCATCAAGCGCTTGCGTGCAACTGCAGCGTGTACCACTACAAGAAGAAGCCCCAGCCAAAGACTCGGGCAGGAGTCTTCGACCAGGGCTTTCACCGGAGCCGCCTGTCGGAATCGAACCGACGACCTATTCATTACGAGTGAATCGCTCTACCGACTGAGCTAAGGCGGCGGGCGCTCCGGCTAGCCGGAGCGGCACGAGAGCCAACTGTACAGGATCAGACGAGCGAGCGCGAAACGAGCGCGCCGAGGTCGTCGAAGGAGCGGGCGAGCTCGTCGACGAGGTGCACGTCGGCGTCCGACTCAGACCACTCCCACCATGCATGCCGGAGCGCGGCCAGCCCCACGAGCGACGCGAGCCGCGCACGGCGCCGGAGCACGGCGTCGGTGTCGGTGTCGGTGTCGGTGTCGAGGTCGGCGGTCCCGTCGCCGTCGCCGTCGCCCAGTCCCGCGCCGCGTCGCAGGCGACGTTCGACGACGACCTGGATGCCTGACTGGAACTCCTTCATCGACGCCATCCGCTGGCTGAAGAGCTCGGGGTTCGCGCGGAGGACCTGCTGGCGCTCCTCGATCAGCCCACGCTCCTCGATGAGTTCCCGCGCCGAGCGCACGAGGAGGACGCCGAGGTCGGGGAGCAGGTCGCCGGAGGGGCCACCGGCGACGAACGCCTCGACCTCCTCCCCCTGCGGCAGGGTCGGGTCGTCCCCGAGGATCGCCTGCTCCTTGCTCGGGAAGTAGTTGAAGAACGTCCGCGGTGACACGTCCGCCCGACGGGAGACCTCGTCGACCGTCACCGCCTGCAAGCCGTGCTCGATCGCGATGCGCAGGGCGGCCTGCTGGATCGCGAGTCGGGTGGCGCGGCGCTTCCGCTCACGGAGGCCCGGTTCGGCGTCGGTCATGGGCACGATCCTCGCACGTGCACCGCCACGGACGGCATGAGAGGTCGTGCGGACTGCCCGCCGGGAGGCCCGCGCGGCGGCAGGTCAGCGGACGGCGCGGGCGACCGTCACGAGCAGCGCTTCGAGGGCCAGGAGGGCCGCGACGTTCGCCCCGATCCGCTGCCGTGCGGTGGCGATGGCGTCGAGCACCTCGAGCGCGGCCGCCGGCGGTACGGAGGGCAGCGCTCGCTCGAGCTCGTGGCGGATCGCCAGGTTGACCGGTTCCGCCGGCGCTCCGAGACCGAGGAGCAGCAGGTCTCGGTAGAGCGACGAGACGTCGACGAGGATGCGGTCCAACCCGTCGCGGAGGCTCCGGGTCGCCCGGCGTTTCTGGTCCTCTTCGAGCGCACGCAGCTGGGAGCGGAGCGCCGGCGGCACGGTCCCGCCCGGCTGCACGCCGAGCGACCGCAGCGCAGCGTCGCGTTCCTCTGCGTCTCGCTCGAGCGTGATCGCCTTGGCGTCCTCGTCGGCGACGGCGAGGAGCGCCGCGGCGGCGTTCACGGCGTCGCCGACGCTGCGGATCCCGAGCACGGTGGTCAGGGTGCGCCGACGGCGCTCCCGGGCGTCCTCGCTCGTGGCAAGGCGTTGCGCCATGCCGATGTGGCTCTGCGCCTGTCGGGCAGCATCGGTGGCGAGGACCCGGTCGACACCGGTGCGGGCAACGATGAGGTCGGCGACGGACTCGATGCCGGGCACCCGCAGTCGCACGGAACGGACCCGTGACCGGATCGTCGGCAACAGGTCGGCCTCGCTCGGGGCGCAGAGGATCCACACGGTGCGCTCCGGCGGTTCCTCGAGCGCCTTGAGGAGCAGGTTCGAGGTGCGTTCCGTCATCCGGTCGGCGTCCTCGACGATCATCACGCGGTAACGCCCGACCGAGGGTGAGAAGTGCGACGAGGTGACCAGTTGCCGGATCTCGTCGATCGTGATGATGACCCGCTGGGTGGTGAGGCGGGCGACGTCCGGGTGCGTGCCGGCCGTGATGAGCCGCAGCGTGTGGTCGTCGTCCGGGCCGCTGCCGACGAGCGCCGCGGCGAAGGCGGCGGCGACGTTCGACCGACCGGAGCCAGGTGGGCCGGTGATGAGCCACGAGTGCGTCATGCCACCGGTGCCGTCGACCGACTCGGCGGCACTCCGCAGCGCGGCCACCGACTCCTCTTGCCCGGTCAGGCCTTCCCACACGCTCACGGGATCATCCTCGCAGCAGCCACCGACCGCGAGACGCTCACGGACATCAGGCGATCCCGAGGAGGCCCGACACGGCTACCCGGACCCGCTCCTGCACCGCGTCCGCCGGTTCGGCGGCGTCCACGACGAGGAAACGGTCCGGTTCGGCGCGGGCCATGGCGAGGAACGCCTGCCGCACGGTCTCGTGGAACGTCGCTGCCTCGGACTCGAGCCGGTCGAAGACGTCACCGCGCGCGGCGGTGACCCGGGCCCGGCCGACGGTCACGTCGAGATCGAGCAGCACGGTGAGGTCCGGCGTCACGCCGTCGGCAGCCCAGTCCGAGACCGTCCGGATCTGCTCGGCACCGAGGCCGCGGGCGACGCCCTGGTAGGCCACCGAGGAGTCGATGTACCGGTCCTGGAGCACGACCGCACCGCGGGCCAGCGCCGGACGGACCACCGTCTCGACGTGGTGCGCGCGGTCGGCGGCGTAGAGGAGCGCCTCGGCCCGGGGGGCGACGTGGCCGCGCTCGTGCAGGACGATCTCGCGGATGCGCTGACCGAGCGGCGTGCCCCCGGGCTCACGTGTCCGGATCACCTGCCGGCCGTGCGCCTCGAGCCACTGCTCGAGGCGCTCCGCCTGCGTCGTCTTGCCGGCACCGTCACCACCCTCGAGGGTGATGAACCACCCTCGACCGGTGGCCGCCGACGCGGTCGGCGCTGTCGGCTCCGGCACGGCTGCGTCCGGGGTCACTTCTTCTTCGCGGGGGCGCGCCGAGCCGGGGCCTTCTTCTTGACCGGGCCCTTCGCGCGCTTGTCGGCGAGGAGCTGGACCGCGCGCTCGAAGTCGACCGCCTCGACCTCTTCGCCGCGCGGGATCGTCGCGTTCGTCTCGCCGTCGGTCACGTACGGGCCGAATCGGCCGTCCTTGACCTTGATCGGCTTGCCGGAGACCGGGTCGGCGTCGAACTCCTTGAGTGCCGCACTGGCGGCACGCTTGGCTCCGTACTTCGGCTGGGCGAACAGCTCGAGGGCACCGGGCAGGTCGACGTCGAAGATCGCGTCCTCGCTCGGGAGCGTCCGGGTGTCGGTGCCCTTCTTGAGGTACGGCCCGTAGCGACCGTTCTGTGCCGTGATCTCGTCGCCGGACTCCGGGTCGGTGCCGACCGTGCGGGGCAGGTCGAGGAGCTTGAGCGCCGTCTCGAGGTCGACCGTCTGCGGGTCCATCGACTTGAAGAGGGACGCGGTGCGCTCCTTCGGGGCCGCGGCCTTCTTCTTCGTCTTCTTCGCCGCCGTGGTCTTCGCCTTGGTCGCCGTCTTGGTGGTGGTCGTCGTCGTGGTGGTGGCTTCTGCTGCCGCCGACGAGTCCGACTCGGCCGTCGCCGGCAGGACCTCGCCCGTCGCCGGGTCGACCGTGGGCTCGGGCTCCGGGGTGCGCTCGGTCACGTACGGGCCGAAGCGGCCGTCCTTCGCGAGGACCTCCTTGCCGCTCTCGGGGTTGATGCCGACGACGCGGTCACCGATGACCGGTGCTTCCACGAGCTCGCGCGCCTTCTCGAGCGTGAGTTCGTCGGGCGCGATGTCGTCGGGGACGTTGACGCGGCGCGGCTTCTCGGGGTCGTCACTCGGCGTCTCGATGTAGGGGCCGTACCGGCCGATGCGGAGGGTCAGCCCCGGTGCGAGCTCGACCGAGTTGATCTCCCGCGCGTCGATCTCACCGAGGTTGTCGATGACCGTGCGCAGACCACGCTGGTCGCCGCCGCCGAAGTAGAAGCCCTTGAGCCAGTCGACGCGGTCCTCGTCGCCACTGGCGATCCGGTCGAGGTCGTTCTCCATCTCGGCGGTGAAGTCGTACTGCACGAGGTCTCCGAAGTAGTCCTCGAGCAGCCGCACCACGCTGAACGCGATCCAGTTCGGGACGAGGGCAGTGCCGCGCTGGGTGACGTACCCGCGGTCCATGATCGTGGAGATGATCGCGGCGTAGGTCGACGGGCGGCCGATGCCGAGCTCTTCGAGTGTCTTGACCAGGCTCGCCTCGGTGTAGCGCGGCGGGGCGGACGTGTCGTGCCCCTTGGCAGCGACGTCGTGCACACCGAGGTGGTCGCCCTCCGCCATCTGCGGCAGCTTGGCGTCGTCGGCCGAGTCACCGGCGGCGCGGTCTTCGTCGCGTCCTTCTTCGTACGCGTTGAGGAACCCGCGGAAGGTGATGACGGTACCGGAGGCGGTGAACTCGACGTCGGTGCCGGAGGACGTGGACGCCAGGCCCTCCACGGGTTCCGTCGAGGTGATGCCGAGCACGACGGACGCGGTCGAGCCCTTGGCGTCCGCCATCTGCGACGCGACGGTGCGCTTCCAGATGAGGTCGTACAGTCGCAGGTCGTTGCCGCGGAGGACGCCCTCCATCTGGGACGGCGTCTTGAAGGTGTCACCCGCAGGACGGATCGCCTCGTGCGCTTCCTGCGCGTTCTTGCTCTTGCCGGCGTACGAGCGCGGCTTGTCCGGGATCGAGTCGGCACCGTAGAGGGCCGTCGCCTGCTTGCGCGCCGCCGACACCGCCTGCTGGGAGAGCGAGGCGGAGTCGGTCCGCATGTAGGTGATGTGGCCGTTCTCGTAGAGCGACTGCGCCACGCTCATGGTCTGCCGGGCCGAGAACCGGAGCTTCCGCGCCGCTTCCTGCTGCAGGGTCGAGGTGGTGAAGGGCGCTGCGGGACGGCGGGTGTACGGCTTCGACTCGACGCTGCGCACGACGGCGTCACCGGCACGCTCGAGGACGGCGGACAGCGCACTCGCCGAGGTCTCGTCGAGTCGGACGACGTCCGAGGTGGTCTCGCCGCGGTCGTCGAAGTCACGACCGGAGGCGACGCGCTTGCCGTGGATCCGGGCCAGACGAGCGGTGAAGCCACCTTCGTCGGACTTCTCGAACCGCGCGGTGAGGTCCCAGTAGTTCGCGGAGACGAAGGCGAGGCGCTCACGCTCGCGGTCGACCACGAGGCGGGTCGCGGCGGACTGGACACGTCCGGCGGAGAGGCCGGGTCCGACCTTGCGCCAGAGGACCGGCGACACCTCGTACCCGTACAGCCGGTCGAGGATCCGGCGGGTCTCCTGCGCGTCGACGAGCGCGGTGTCGAGTTCGCGCGTGGCTTCCTGGGCGCGCTGGATCGCTTCCTTGGTGATCTCGTGGAACACCATGCGCTTGACGGGCACCTTCGGCTTGAGGACCTGCAGCAGGTGCCACGCGATGGCCTCGCCCTCGCGGTCCTCATCTGTTGCGAGGTAGAGCTCGTCGGCGTCCTTCAGGGCGCGCTTGAGGTCCGCGACGGTCTTCTTCTTCGCATCGGAGACGACGTAGTACGGCTCGAACCCGTTGTCGACGTCGACCGAGAACTTGCCGAGGGAACCCTTCTTGAGCTCGGCCGGCAGGTTCTTGGGCTCGACGAGGTCGCGGATGTGTCCGACGGACGCCTGGACTTCGTATCCGTCGCCGAGGTATTGCGCGATCGTCTTCGCCTTCGCAGGGCTCTCGACGATCACGAGCTTCTTCGTGCCTGGCACGTGTCTCCTTGATCGATGGTGCTGGTCAGCCGACGGACGTCGTGGATGCGTCCGGGTCGACCGGGAACTCGGTGACCGGCGGGCCGACAGGCACACCATACACACTCCCGTGGGGATGCCCGGTGGAGCCGGATCGGGTCCGCGACCTCCGGCTGGACCACCCGGACGGTGCGTACCGGTCCGGTCGCACCGTCGTCGTCCTGCCGCGGCCCGGCGACCGCGACCGCCCGGGCGGCCAGCGGACCGGACCCGACCGCCACCACGACGCGTGCCGCCGCACCGGCCAACGAGCAGGCGAGGACGTCCGCCCCGACGGCCCGGGCGGACCGGAGCGC
The DNA here is from genome assembly GCF_003234525.1 of Curtobacterium sp. MCBD17_021. Lineage (NCBI taxonomy): Bacteria > Bacillati > Actinomycetota > Actinomycetes > Micrococcales > Microbacteriaceae > Curtobacterium > Curtobacterium sp. MCBD17_021. Next base: position 163,181 of record NZ_QKTS01000003.1, read on the forward strand.
CGCCAGGCACGGTCGGCCGGGGATGAGCTCCACCGTCGCAGCCGCAGCGGTGAGCGCCGCGGTGTCCGCCGCGCCCTGCGCTCGGGCCAGGGCGACGCGGTGTCCGGCGGCGGCGAGCGCCGACGCGACGACGAGCGACAACGCGGCGAGGACCGCGATGAGCACGACCGTCGCCGAACCCCGGTCGCCCGCTCGCGCCCCGCCTGCCGTCTCCTCCCACTCGAGCACCCGCCCCGCCTGCCCGGCCCGCCCGACCGGCCCGGCGACCGGCGCACCGGCACCCCGGCGCACCCTCCTCCAGGTCATGATCGTCCGCCCTCGGGCGAGCCGGCCGCCGCGTCGGCGTGTTCGTCCCCGGCGTCGGCGCGCTCGTCCACCGAGCAGGCATCGCCCCGCAGCCCGACGCCCGCGAACGGCCCGCTCCCCGCAGCGCGACCGACGTGCACGCACACCATGCCGCGGACACGGTCGACCCGCACGGAGCCCGCCGCCGCTGTCCGGAGCGCGTCCCGACCGGCAGCGTCGTCCCCGCGGCCGAATGCCCGCGCAGCCGTGATCGCCGCGGACTGCAACCGGCCCTGTCCGTCGACGATCAGCACACCGGCGATCCCCGCGGCGAGGACGACCGCGACGACGGGCAGCGTGACCGCGAACTCGGCGGTGACCGATCCCCGCTCGCCGGGTCGCCGTCTGCAGGCCCTGTCGCTCACGGGGTCAGCGCGCTCCGGACGAGTTCGGTGAGGATGGCCTGCACCTCGCCAGAGCGCATCACCGCGACGAGGACCCCGGCGAACGCCACCGCGGCCAGGATGACCACCGCGTACTCCGCCGTGGCCGACCCCCGATCGTCGTGCAGTCGACCCGGAAGCCGTCGTGGGCGTCGTCGTGCCGCCGCTGGCTCGCCCACGGGCCTGACGTCCTCTTCCATGTGGTGTCCTTCCTTCTGTCCTGTGTGCGTCCCGGGCCTCGCGGTCCGTGCTCCGAGTCTCGGCCTCCGACCCCACCGCCCGGGCTGCTCTCGATCGACCGGTGGAGACGTCACCCGATGACCGCGGATGTGGAGGAGAGGATCCCGAGGACCACGGGCACCACCCCGACCAGCACGAACGCGGGCAGGACGCACACGCCGAGCGGCAGCACGAGCCGCACCCCGAGGCGCTCCGCTCGCGCGATGCCCTCGGCGGCAGCGTCCGCACGACGGTCCAGCGCGCAGGCCCGGAGCAGCTCCGCCGCCGGGACTCCGGCTCGTTCGGCGAGAGCCAGGGTCTCCGCGAGTCGGGCACGGTCGTCCGCCGGCCAGGTGCGACCGGCGAAGACCGCGTCGACGGTCGCGGCGGCGTCCTTCCAGGCACCACCACCGGAGACCGCGATCGCCCAGACGTCGAGCAGCAGCCCCGGCACCGTCGGCGCACCGGTCGCCGCTGCCACGAGTCGCCCCGTCCACCGGTGCCCGACCGCGACGAGCAACGTCGCGGCGGTGAGACAGCCCCGACCGACGGGGCCACCGATGAGCACGCCGATCGCATCGACTCCCCACACCGAGCCCAGCAGCACGCCGAGCACCGGGAGTGCCAGGACCACGCGTGCGCTCGCCCGCGGTCCGGCCAACGCGACCCGGACCGACCGCTCGGCCTGCGCTGTGTCGCGGAGGGAGGCGGCGAGCGCGCGCAGCGCCGGGGCGACCGGTGCGCCGGTCCGGGCTGCCACGGCGAGCACCCCCTGGACGTCGCGGCCGAACGAGGTGTCACCCGGCACGGCACCCGCGCTCGCGGGCGCGCTCGCCGGACCTCCCACCGGGTCCGACCCGCCGGTCACGAGCGCCCAGGCCCGGGGAGGCGGGACGCCTGCGGCGACCAGGACGGCGACGCGGTCGAGCACCCGCGCCACACCGGTCGCCCCGTCGCCGGTCGTCCGGCTGCCGGGCATCACGCGCTCCTGCCCGCCCCGGCTCCGGTGGCTGTCACGCCTGCGGCCGGCGCGACTCGCGCCCGTCGACCAGACCCGACCGTGCCCGGGACCGCGTCGACCGTCGTGACCTCGAGGCGACCGGACGGGTCCACACCCAACCGTCCCACCGCTGCAAGGGCGCGGACGCCGTGCCGCCGCTCGACGTGCAGCACCAGGTCGAACGCACTCGCCGCCTGGCGGGCCAACGGCTCGGCGCCGAGCCCGGCCAACGCCCCGAGCGCCTCGAGCCGGGCGGCGACGTCGGTGAGCCCGTTCGCGTGCACCGTTCCCGCACCTCCGTCGTGCCCCGTGTTGAGCGCCGAGGTGAGCTCGCGGATCTCGGGCCCCCGGCACTCCCCCACGACGATGCGGTCGGGGCGCATCCGGAGGGCTTCGCGGAGCAGCCGCTCCAGTCCGAGCGCGCCCGCTCCTTCTGCATTGGCCTGACGCGCCTCGAGAGCGACCACGTGCGGGTGGTCGATCCGGAGTTCGGCGACGTCCTCCACGGTGATGATCCGTTCGTCCGGCGGCACCATCGCGAGCATCGCCGCCAGGAGTGTGGTCTTCCCGCTGCCGGTCGCCCCGGTGACGAGCACGTTCCGCCGTTCGTGCACTGCTCGATCGACGACCCGACGCGGGATCCGCTGGAAGAACCCGCTGTCGGCCATCCGGTCGATCGTCGGCCGTTCGTCCTCCGGGAGCCGGATCGAGAGCGCCGTCCCGTGCACAGAGACCGGAGCGAGCACCGCGTGGACGCGGATGCCGTCGCCGTGCCGGACGTCCGCGCAGGGAGTCGACTCGTCGACGTGCCGTCCGCCGCGTGCCACCAGCTCCCGCGCGAGATCACGGGTCCGTTGCTCGGACAAGACCAGGCCCGGCACGACGTCGAGCCCCGTGCCCCGGTCCGTCCACACCCCTCGACCGCCCAGCACCAGCACGTCCGTCACCCGCCGGTCCGCGACCAGGGGCGCCAGCTCCTCGAAGTCGATCAGCGACGCGCCGCGCCGTCCCTGGGCGAGACGAGGCGAGCCGGGCAGGAAGGGAGCGCGATGCCGGTGCATGTCGGGAACGGTACGAGCGCGCGGGGCGTGACCAGGGCCTCCAGGCCGATCGGTGGACAGCACTGGCGTCGATCACGTTCGTGGTCACTTTGTACCCCGACGAGCAGGTCCGTACCCCGTTCCGCTCGACATCGACGAGCGAACGGTCACCGGGAGAACGACGGCGCCGACCGACGGCCGACGTGACCCAGCGGTCCGTGCGAGCCCCTCGTCGGAGGGCCCGGGTGGCCTGGTACGGGGGCGACTGGGTCGACCGGTCTGTCCACTCGGGGCGCGGCACCGTGCCGATCGAGCGGGATCATGGGCGCATCGGCCGGTCGGTACCGGCACGGGCACCGTCGGGAAAAGGAAGAGGCGGCACCTGTTGGGGGGAACGGGTGCCGCCTGGACACCGGCGGATTGGGGGGAATCATGACCGATGCCACCGGGAACGAGCCCGGCACAGACAACTGTACCCCACGAACGGGATGCGACGACACTCCTGGACGCGGAACGCGTCGACCTGCGCGGTTCGACTGCCGTGCTGCGCCCGCCCCCATCCCGCCCGACGCAGTCGGACTCGTGTGACCCCGTCGGATCCGGCCGCCTCCACGATCTCGGCCCGGTCGTCCCGGCGCCGTCAGCACCCGCACGGTCGGGAGTAGTCTCCGACTGCGCCCGGTCGTCGTCTGCCTCGGTGGTCCGACCGCGTCCCGGGCGGACGAGACGAAAGGACATCGATGACGATTCCGCAGCAGGCCGATCCGCAGCAGGCCGACACCCCCGACGAAGCAGCGACCTTCCCACCGTCGCCGGAGTTCGTCGCGGACGCCGTCGCCGACCAGGGACTCCACGACGCCGCGAGCTCCGACCGCGTGGCGTTCTGGGCCGAGCAGTCCCGAGCGCTCCTCGACTGGCGGACGCCGTTCACGAGCACGCTCGACTGGTCCGGAGCGCCCTTCGCCCGGTGGTTCGCCGACGGCGAGCTGAACGTCGCCGAGAACTGCCTCGACCGCCACGTCCGTGCTGGGAACGGCGACCGCGTCGCGATCCACTTCGAGGGCGCGAACGGCGACACCCGACGGATCACGTACGCCGAACTGACCGCCGACGTGCAGCGCGCGGCCAACATGCTGCAGGGCCTGGGCGTCGGCCAGGGCGACCGGGTCGTGGTGTACCTCCCCCTCATCCCGGAGGCCGTGGTCACGATGCTCGCGATCGCCAGGATCGGCGCGATCCACTCCGTCGTCTTCGGCGGGTTCAGCGCCGAGAGCCTCCGTGCCCGGATCGAGGACGCCGGTGCCAAGGTCGTCGTGACGGCGGACGGCGGATGGCGTCGCGGCGCGGTGTCCCCGCTCAAGCCCGCCGTCGACGAAGCGCTCCGGGGTGACGGCACCGACAGCGTCGAGCACGTGCTCGTCGTGCAGCGCGGCGGCAACGACATCGCCTGGACCGATCGGGACCGGTGGTGGCACGACGAGTTCGCGGCGGCGGCCCCCGAGCACGAGGCTCGTGCGTTCCCCGCCGAGACCCCCTTGTTCATCCTGTACACCTCGGGGACGACCGGGAAGCCGAAGGGCATCGTCCACACCTCCGGCGGCTACCTCACCCAGGCCGCGTACACGCACAAGAACGTGTTCGACATGCACCCCGAGAAGGACGTCTACTGGTGCACCGCCGACATCGGCTGGATCACCGGACACACCTACGTCGTGTACGGCCCCCTCGCGAACGGCGTCACGCAGGTGCTGTACGAGGGCACGCCCGACGAGCCGAAGCCCGGTCGGTGGTGGGACCTCGTCGACGCCTACGGGGTGACGGTCCTCTACACGGCTCCGACCGCGGTCCGTGCCGCGATGAAGGCCGGCCGCCAGATCCCGGAGGCCCGGAGCCTCGAGACGCTCCGGCTCCTCGGCAGCGTCGGCGAACCGATCAACCCCGAGGCCTGGCAGTGGTACCGCCAGGTGATCGGCCACGACCGGACGCCGATCGTCGACACCTGGTGGCAGACCGAGACCGGCGCGATCATGGTCTCCGCCCTGCCCGGCGTCACGAAGCTCAAACCGGGCGCCGCCCAGACCCCGCTGCCCGGGATCGTCGCCGAGATCGTCGACGACGACGGACACCGCGTCGACCCCGGCGGCAGCGGCTACCTCACCATCACCGAGCCGTGGCCGTCGATGGCACGAGGCATCTGGGGCGACGACGACCGGTTCGTCGAGACGTACTGGTCACGGTTCCCGGGCCGCTACTTCGCCGGCGACGGCGCACGGCTCGACGGGCAGGGCGACATCTGGGTGCAGGGTCGCGTCGACGACGTGATGAACGTCTCCGGCCACCGCCTGTCGACCGCCGAGATCGAGTCCGCGCTCGTCGGGCACGAGGGCGTGGCCGAGGCCGCGGTCGTCGGTGCCGCGGACGAGACGACCGGCCAGGCCGTGGTCGCCTTCGTCATCCTCACCGCCGAAGCGGCCATGGGCGTCGACCGCGAGGCCGTCTCCGCCGAGCTCCGCTCGTGGGTCGGCAAGCGGATCGGTCCCATCGCGAAGCCCCGACAGGTCGTCATCGTCCCCGAGTTGCCGAAGACCCGGTCCGGCAAGATCATGCGGCGCCTCCTCCGCGACGCGGCCGAGGGGCGTCGCATCGGCGACACGACGACGCTCGCCGACCCGACGGTCATGGCGACCATCGCGGAGCTGATGTAGCCCGCCGGACGCAGGAAGGGCCTCCCGTCAGATCCCACGGGAGGCCCTTCCGGCGCGAGCGGACGCGTTCCGTCCGCGGTCGGTTCAGTCCCTCAGCTCGACGACCAGCTCGACCTCGACGGGGGCGTCGAGCGGGAGCACGGCGACGCCCACCGCGCTGCGGGCGTGGACGCCGGCCTCGCCGAAGACGTCCCCGACGAGCTGCGAGGCGCCGTTGGCGACGCCGGGTTGCCCGGTGAACGACGGGGCCGAGGCGACGAACACCGTCACCTTGACCACCCGAGCGACGCGGTCCAGCGAGCCGGCCACGCTCTCGACCGCGGCGAGGGCGTTGAGAGCTGCCTGCCGGGCCTGGGCGGTCGCGGTCTCGGCGTCGACCTCGGCCCCGACCTTGCCCGTCACCGGCAGCGCGCCGTCGACGAAGGGCAGCTGCCCCGCCGTGAAGACGTGCGCGCCGGAGACCACGGCGGGGACGTACGCGGCCACCGGGGCCGCGACCGCCGGCACCGTGACGCCCAGCTCGAGCAGACGGGCCGCGACGCTCACGCGTCGGCCTTCGGACGCTTCAGGTAGGCGACGAGCCCGCCCTCCGGGCCGGTGACGACCTGGACCAGCTCCCAGCCCTGGTCACCGAAGTTGTTGAGGATGGCGGTGGTGTTGTGGATGATCAACGGAGTCGTGAGGTATTCCCAGCGGCGCATGCGGTTCCTTGCCAGCCTTCCAGTCCGAGGTGTCGTTTAGGCTGCATCCTATGTCTGCCCAGAAGACGTCTGCCCGTCGGACCAAGCCCGTCTCCGCAGTCGGCGCCTTCGTCGGTTTCGTCGGTTTCAGCGCACTCGCCGGCCTGCTCGTCACCATCGGTGTCACGCCGGCCATCGCGGTCGCCGGAGTCACCACGACGTCGACGATCGGCGTGTTCGAGTCGCTGCCCGAGTACATCGAGCTCGGCGACCTGCCCCAGCGCAACGAGGTGCTGGCGTACTCGGCGGGCAAGCCCGTGCACCTGGCGACGGTCTACGACCAGAACCGTCAGGAACTCAAGTACGACCAGATCAGCGACAACCTCAAGAACGCCGCCATCGACGGCGAGGACAAGCGCTTCTGGGACCACGGCGGCGTCGACATGACGTCGCTCGTCCGTGCCGGTGTCGGCACCGTCGCGGGCGGTGGCCTGGGCGACTCCGGCGGTGGCTCGACGCTCACCATGCAGCTGGTCCGCAACATCAAGATGCAGCAGGCGCTGGAGCTCCCGACGCAGGAAGAGCGTCTCAAGGCCTACAACGAAGCCACGAAGGTCTCGGTCTCCCGCAAGCTCGAGGAGATGAAGCTCGCGATCGGGCTCGCCAAGAAGTACCCGAAGAAGGACATCCTGACCGGGTACCTCAACATCGCGTACTTCGGCGACCAGACCTACGGCGTGCAGGCAGCCGCGCAGCACTACTACGGCAAGAACGCCACCGACCTCTCCCCGGCCGAGGCCGCGTCGATCCTCGCGATCGTGCAGTCGCCGAACACCCGCAACCTGTCGGACCCGAAGTACTACGACGCGAACGTCGCCCGTCGTGACGTGATCCTGAAGTCGATGTACGCGCAGGAGCACATCGACAAGAAGCAGTTCGACGAGGCCATCGCCTCGAAGCCCGCCGACTACGTGAAGCTCACGGACCCGACCCAGGGGTGCAAGGCCGCCACGGGCAACGGCTCGCAGTTCTTCTGCGACTACGCCGTGCAGGTCGTCAAGGAGATGTCCCAGCTGGGCTCGACGCAGAAGCAGCGTGACGCCGCCTGGCGCAACGGCGGCTACACGATCCAGACCACGCTGAACCTCGACCTCAACGGGGCGCAGAAGGAACTGATCGACGCCTACGCGCCGAACACCGAGGCGCGGTTCGCCCTGGGTGGTGTCCTCAACTCGGTCGAGGCCGACACCGGCCGCATCCTCACGATGGCGCAGAACAAGAACTACAACCAGCTCGCAGCCTGCGGTTCCGAAGGCGCCGACCCCAACGCCTGCGCCCCGGCGACGGACACCGGCATCAACTACAGCGTCGACCGGCAGTACGGCGGCGGCGAGGGCTTCCAGACCGGATCGACGTTCAAGCCCTTCACGCTCCTCAACTGGCTGCAGAACGGTCACGGACTGGGCGAGATCGTCAACGGCACCCCCCGCGCCTTCCCGACCTACACGCAGTGCGGCAGCCCGGTCGGCGTCAACTACACCCCGAAGAACGACGCACCCGGTGAAGGCGGCAACATGACCGTCGAGAACGCGACCTACCGGTCGGTGAACGTCTCGTACGTGAACATGGCGCAGAAGCTCGACTACTGCGAGATCCGGAAGACCGCCGAGTCGCTCGGTGTCCACCTCGCGCAGCCGCGTGCGACCTCGGCCGAGTTCGCGGACGACACTTCGCAGAAGACCACGAGCTCCGTCAAGACGAACGCCTCCTTCGTGCTTGGGACGAACTACATCGCGCCGCTCACCATGGCCGCGGCGTACGCGGGCATCGCCAACAACGGCACGTTCTGCCGACCGATCGCGATCGACAACGTCACGGACGCGGACGGCAAGTCGCTCGGTGGTCAGCCCAAGGACTGCACGCAGGCCATCGACCCGCAGGTCGCCGCGACGGCGATCTACGCGATGAAGAAGGTCCTGACGATCGGGACGGCGCCGGGTGCTCGCACGCCGGACGGTTTCGACGAGTTCGGCAAGACCGGTACGACGGACGAGGCCGACCAGATCTGGCTCGTCGGGAGTTCCACGAAGGTCGCCACGGTCGCGTGGATGGGCAACACGGTCGGCAAGCAGAGCCTCCGCTACGTCTACGGCCCCAACGGGCAGTACGCGGGCTCCCGCACCGCGCTCTGGCGCCAGGCCCAGACGATCGCGAACACGCAGTACCCGGGCGGCCAGTTCGCCGACCCCGCCCCCTCGTCGATCCGCGGCAACAGCGTCGCGGTCCCGAACGTGCAGGGGCAGACGCCAGAGGCCGCTCGCGCCGCCATCGCCGGTGCCGGCCTGACCTACGTCGACGGCGGCCTCCAGGCCGGCGGCGGGACGCCCGGCACGGTCCTCTCGACCAACCCGGCGGGGGGCCTCCAGCTCTCGAAGGGCTCGAGCGTGACCGTCTACACCACGGACGGCTCGCAGGCGGCGGTGCCCGAGGTCGGCGGCAAGGGGTTGGACGACGCGCGCTCGACCCTCACCCGGTCCGGCTTCGGCAACGTGGCGGTCTCCGGCGAGTACGAGAAGGGCGACGGCAAGAACGAGTGCACCGTCGCAGCCGTCGAGCCCGGAGCCGGGACGGTGGCCGGCAAGGACACCGGCGTGACGCTCAAGCTCTACGGCAACAAGAACGGCAAGGCGCCGAAGGACTGCCGATGACGCGCGGCCGCGGTGCTCTCGGCGTCCTCGCCGCCGGCGCCGCGGTCGGTGCCGCCACGGCCGCCTGGGGTGCCGTCGTGGAGCGCCGGCGGTTCGGCATCCGGTGGGAGACCGTCCCGGTCCTCCCCGCCGGCTCGCGGGACGTCACCGTGCTGCACCTGTCGGACATCCACATGGCCCCGTGGCAGGCCGACAAGCAGCAGTGGATCCGTGACCTCAGCCTGGTCGAGCCGGACTTCATCGTGAACACCGGTGACAATCTGGGACACGCGACCGCCAACGCCGCTGTCGAGTACGCCCTCGAGCCCTTCCGGGGCATCCCCGGGGCGTTCGTCAACGGATCGAACGACCACTTCGCACCGTCACCGCGCAACCCGGCGAAGTACCTGTCCGGGCCGAGCAGCCTACGCCCGGACGCCGAACCGGCGAAGCTCGACGTCGACCGGCAGACAGCGTTCTTCGAGTCCCTCGGCTGGCTCGACCTCAACGACCATGCTCGTGCGATCGAGGTCCGTGGGTCGCGGTTCGAACTCTTCGGGACCTCGGACGCGCACCGCGACTGGGACCGGCTCGACCTCCTGCCGGCCAACGTCGACGAGATGCGCTCGGAGGTGCCCTGGTCCGAGGACGAGAGCGGCCCCTCCCCCGTCTCGATCGGCGTCACGCACGCGCCCTACCGCCGCGTGCTCGACGCCTTCGTGACCCAGGGCGCGGACATCGTCTTCGCCGGGCACACGCACGGCGGCCAGGTGGCGGTCCCCGGGTTCGGCGCACTCGTGACGAACTCGGACCTGCCCCGGCGGTACGCGAGCGGGCTGCACCAGTGGCAGAACCGCACCCACTGGTCGTGGTTGAACGTGTCGGCGGGTCTCGGGACCTCGATCTACGCGCCCGTCCGGTTCGCCGTCCGTCCCGAAGCCGTCGTCGTCACCCTCACCGCCCGCACCTGAGCGCGACGCGCCCGGCCGTCACGGTGTGGTCGTGACCACCCCCGAACATCGGATAGACTTCTGGGGTTGCTCCGGGAACGGAGTGATCACACCGCGGGGTGTGGCGCAGCTTGGTAGCGCGCGTCGTTCGGGACGACGAGGTCGCAGGTTCAAATCCTGTCACCCCGACAGCCACGGCCCTGGTTCCACTCGGAACCAGGGCCGTTCTGCATCTGCCGTGGCTCCGCGCACAGCGAAGACCGGCTCGGTCAACGGAGCTCCGCTGCCCGAACCGGTCGCTGGCTCAGCCGGTCGCTGGCTCAGCCGGTCGCTGGCTCAGCCGGTCGCTGGCTCAGCCGGTCGCTGGCTCAGCCGGTCGCTGGCGAGCCAGCCCCCGACGCCGCTGCGCTACCCGACCGCGACGCCGGGCCGGACGAGCCGTCCCTCGGCGTGGAGTCCGGCCACCACCTCGAGCGCCTGGTGCCGGTAGCGGGCCTGTGCCGCCCCCGGAGCGACGATGACGCCGTCGGCACCGGTCGACTCGACGAGCTCGTTGATCTTCACCGCCACCTGCTCCCGAGACCCGTACGCCTGGCGCTCGGTCCGAGCAGCGATGAACCGACGCTCGAGGTCCGAGAACTCGTACGCACGGGCCTCCTCCATCGACACCGGCTCGGGCTTCGCCCCCTGGCGCATGCGGATGAACGAGATCATGCCGGGTGCGCTCTGCTCCTCCACGACGCCCGGGTCCTCGTCCGTGACGACCTGCACGCCGATGAGCGCAAGCGGCTCGGAGCGGAAGCGAGACGGCCGGAACGCCTGGTGGTACAGGGCGAGGGCCGCCTCGGTGTTGTCCGACGCGAAGTGGTGGGCGAACGCGAAGGGGATGCCCAGGGCTCCGGCGACCTGCGCGCTGTAGCCCGAGGACCCGAGCAGCCAGAACTCCGGCACGTCGCCGTAACCGGGCACGGCTCGGATGCGGGACAGAGGGTTCGACTCCTCCATGCCGGTGAAGAAGCCGACCAGGTCGGCGAGCTGTTGCGGGAAGTCGTCGACGTCGAGCCGGTCGGTGCGGCGCAGGGCCATCGCGGTTGCCCCGTCGGTTCCGGGGGCGCGGCCGATGCCGAGGTCGACCCGGTCGCCGTACAGCGCGCGGAGGGTGCCGAACTGCTCGGCGACGACGAGCGGCGCGTGGTTCGGCAGCATGACGCCGCCGGAGCCGATGCGGATGGTGGAGGTCGCCGCCCCGACGGCGCTGAGCAGGACCGCCGGCGCCGACGAGGTGATCCCCGGCATGCCGTGGTGTTCGGCGACCCAGAAGCGCTCGTAGCCGAGCTGTTCTGCGCGGACGGCCATGTCGATCGAGCCCTGCAGGGCTTCGGTGTTCGATTGGCCGTACTCGCGCGTGGCGAGGTCGAGGACGGAAAGGTGCAGGGGTGCGTCGCTCATGTCCGAGGCAACGTCCTGCGTCGAGCGCCCATTCCGGGCCACGTGTGGGACAGGAGGCCCGCGACGTGTCGGCCGGGAAGCCCGCGACGGCTCCGGCCCGCGCCTCCCGTCCGTCCGGCGCTCAGCGCCCGGTCTCGCCGTCCAACCGACCGCCCGACTCGGTGAGGTAACAGTTGGCGCAGAGGGACTCGTACTCGACGTCGACGCCGTCGATCGCGACCTGTGACCCGTCGAACACGAACCGTCCGTCGACCTTCCGCGCGTTGAACACGGCCTTGCGGCCACACCGGCAGATGGTCTTGAGCTCCTCGAGGGAGTGCGCGACCTCGAGGAGACGTCGGCTCCCCGGGAACGCCTCGGTCCGGAAGTCGGTGCGGATGCCGTACGCGAGGACCGGGATGTCGTCGAGGACCGCGATGCGCAGCAGGTCGTCGACCTGCCGCGGGGTGAGGAACTGCGCCTCGTCGACGAGCACGCAGCTCACCGGACGGACCATGCCGTCCAGCCGGTCTGACGCCGGGTCGGTCGCACCCGCGTCGGCGACGGCGGCACGGACGTCAGCGTCGGCGGGCAGCACGACGTCCACGGTGCGGGTCACCCCGAGCCGCGACACGATCTCACGGTCGCCCTTGGTGTCGACGCTGGGTTTCGCGAGCAGGACGCGCTGGCCCCGCTCCTCGTAGTTGTACGCAGCCTGCAGGAGCCCGGTGCTCTTGCCGCTGTTCATCGCGCCGAAGCGGAAGTAGAGCTTGGCCACTAGGCGAGGAACCCGTCCTCCGCCGCACGACGGATGAGGTCCGACTTCTTCGACGCCGGCCGACCGACCTTGGCGTACTTCTCGCGGACGCGCCGGAGGTACGTCTTCGCGGTCTCGTACTGCACGTTCATCTGCGCGGCGACCTCGTTCGTCGAGTAGCCGGACACGTAGAGACGGAGCGCCTCTTCCTCACCGTGACTGAGCTTCGGACGCTGGTGCGCACTGGCACCGGTGGGCAGCGGCCGCCACTCCCGCTGTGCCGGCGTCTCGCGAGCGACGCCCATGACCTCGCGCGCGATGTCCATGACCTCGCGCATCGGCAGGGACTTCGACAGGAACGCCGCTGCACCGGCCGCCAGGGACCGGTCGCGGGACTCACGGGCGTCGACGCTGGAGAGCACGATCACCTTCGCCCCGGCCGCTCGGCAGGTCCGGACGCGGGCCTCGATCGACACCGGCTCCTTGAGCTGGAAGTCGAGGAACACCAGGTCGGTCGGGAAGCTGTCGCTGTGCACCATCTCGAGCCAGGTGTGCGCGGTGAGTGCCAGGTCGAAGTCGAAGGCGTTCACCGCGATCCAGCTCGACAGGCTGTCGAGCAGGACCTCGTGGTCGTCGAGGATGGCCAAGCGCACCCGGCGGGAACCCGGGGTCGGCATGGCGGGACCGCCCTCCGGGAACCGGGTCGGGTCAGTGCTGGTCATACGAGAACCTTAATGTCAGGGACGATGGTCGGACGGCGACGTCGAGGTCGGGGAACGTCACCCGGAGGACGGCGAAGTACGGGTCGAACGTGCGGTGGATGCCGACGTCCGAGTCGGCCACGGCGACGTCGAAGGTCATGGTGACCGGTGGCGACCCACCGCTGGCCGGGTCCTGCGGAGCGACGGTCACCCGGATGCCGGCGGGGTCGACCGTGTCGGCGGCGAGCACCGCGCGCACGAAGGTGCGGACGACGGTCCGCTGGTCCGCGTCCATCGCCGCGGCGAGGCCGTGCGGATCGTCGACGGTGGCCGCGGCGTCACCCGCGACGCGGACGGCGTACTCGAGCCAGGTCCGGTCCGCCTCGGCGACCATGACGCGCCGGATGCCGTCGGCGATGTCGCGCGCCCGGGCCCGGTCGGCGTCGGTGACCGACGCCCGCGTCCGGAGCTCGGCGAAGAACGGGGCGACGTCCCGCGCGAGGATCGTCGACCGGTCCTGCTGCACGCTCGCCGTGATGCCGTCGCGTTCGGCTCGCTCGACCGAGTACGAGCCGGCCCGGATCTGCACCCGCTCCGCCAGTCCGGCGAAGGTGTGGGCGAAGACGGCAGCCGCCGCGGTGAGGACCAGGGTCGGCGCCGCAGCGAGGAACGCGGCCACCGGCACCGGGACGCCCGCCGGGTGCATGAACGCCACCGTCCCGCCGGTCGCGGCGTTGACGGCTGCGAGCCCGATCCCGCCGACGACCAGGTCCGTCCAGGGACGGTACGGGGCGACCGCGACGACGCCCACCGCGCTCAGCAGCACCATGAAGTCGTTCACGAGCGACCGGTCCGGGCCCCACTGCGCCGCAGCACTCGTCACGGTCGCGAGCGCGAGCAGCGCGACGTGGGCGACGAACGCCCACCTCGTGAACGGGGCACGGAACGGACTGGAGGCGCTGATCACCACGACCGCGGAAGCGGCGAGCAGCAGGACGGTCAGGGCGCTCAGCGTCGGACTGCCGAGGACGTCCCGGTCGAGGAGTGACACGAGGGAAGCCCACAGCACCCCACCGGCACCGAGCACGACGGCGAGCGGCCGGGACCCCATCGCGCCGAGCGGGTCGTACTGCTGCGCGGTCCGGCGACCCGACCCGCGCTGCCGTCCGGCGCTCACGAGGCACGCTCCACGTCGTCGTCGCCGTGCTGGAGGACCGGGACGACTCCGGCCGCCGACGTGTACGGGACGCTCATCATGACGCTCGTGCCGGAGCCGGGCGAGGACCACACCTGCACCTCGCCACCGACACGGCCGATGCGCTCCCGCACCGAGTTGCGGAGGCCCATGCGGTCGGCTCCGGTGGCCTGCTCGTCGAACCCGCGGCCGTCGTCGACGACCATCACGGTGCACGCGACGCCGTCGTCGAAGACGCTGACCTCGGCCGCGTCGGTGCCCGCGTGCTTCCGGACGTTGGTCAGGCACTGCGCGACCGCGCGGAGGAGCGCCGTCATCGCGCGGGGATCGAGCCGGGCGACCGAGACGGGGTCCCCGGTGACGGTCACCTGGAGGCCGGTCTCGCGTTGCTCGGCGAGCATCCGCTCGAAGGCGGCGACCGCTCCCGCCGTCGCGTCGTCGGCGGTCGGCTCGGTGGTGGAGGCGTCGCCGGCGAGCCACGCCCGTCCGGTGAGCATCGCGACGTCGGACTCCATCGTCTGCGCGAGGTGCTCGTCCATCGGGCCGGCCGGAGCCAGCGCGATCGCGTTGAGGTGGTTCAGGACGGTGTCGTGCAGGATCGCCGCCGCCTCCGCTTCGATGCCGGCGCGGTACGCCGTCACGTGCTCCTCACGCGCCGACCGCAGCAACTCGGGCTGGATCCGCTCGGAGCGGGCGGTGGAGCGGCTGACCGCCAGCACCAGTCCGATCACGAAGCCGAGTGTCACCCAGGCGAGCACGAGCGGGTGGTCGGGACCGCCGGCCTGTGCCGCGGCGATCGACGTCACGACGCGCCCGACGACGAAGCCCGACACGGACCAGATCACCACGCGCACGGTCCCGCTGCCGGATCCGCCGATGAGCACGAGCGGTACGACGACGAGCGAGAGCAGGTACGACGTCACCCACGGGACCTCGGCGAGTTCGCGCTGCACGACCGTCGCGAACCAGTACGAGCAGAGGCCACCGACGACGAGGAACGCGGCGGCCGACCGCCAGGTGCCGACGTGGACGTGCACCCCGATCATGACGAGCATCGGCACGACGGCGAGCACCGCTCCGAACACGTGGTCGGACGGCGCGTCGATCCGGTAGAGCAGGAGGAGCAGGGCGGCTGCGACGAGGGACCCGATCGCAGCCGCGTGGAAGGCGCGCACGGTCGACCACGCGTTCACCCGTGGGGCGAGATGCGTGGGGATGCCGAGCACCGGGGCTGTCCTTCCGTGCGGTCGAGGGGTCACGGAGCACCCGGTCACCGGGTGCTCACCGCTACCGCAGGCCGTGGGGTGGCCTGTCGGACGCGGGGGCGCCGTCTTCGATCCAACCACGATGGGTACGGTCGTGTACCCCGATCGGTTCGTCCGGAGGCGGACTCGATCATGGTAGCGGCGACCACCGACCCTTCACTGTCCCCCGGAAGCGGGATCGACGATCAGAAGAGGCGCGGTGCCGTCGTGGCCGTGGTCACTGCTGCTGCTGCCGCGGTCCCTGCCGCCGCCGTCCGTGCCGCCGCGTCCCGTGCCGCCGCCGTCCGTGCCGCCGCCGTCGGTGCCACCGCCGTCCGTGCCGTCGAGCGGAACGGACCTGCCGCACCCGTCCCGTCCGACGCGACGGTGCCGTTGCCGACCCCCGTTCCGCTCCCGACCCGCGTCCCCGCCCCCGTGCCGGCTCCAGCTCCAGCTCCGGCCCCGGCCCTGGCGGCCGGACGGTACTCGGCCCGGTGCGCGTAGCCCGGGTCCGACCGTTTCAGCGGCGACTGGTCGGACGTGCGCGGTACGGCGTCGTCGGAGAACCCCATCGAACCGGTCGCCGGGTCGACCCGTCCGAGGGACAGCCCGTGCTCGTGCAGGATCGGACGGACGCGTTCCGCCAGCCACCGCCGGTAGTCCTTCGGGGCGTAGGTGTTGTCGAGGTACATCGCCCGGTAGCGGCCGACGAGGTCGGGGTGGGTCCGGCCGAGCCACTCGTACCACCAGGGCTTGATGCCCGGTTTGAGGTGCAACGCGGAGTACATCAGGCTCGTGGCGCCCGAGGCCGCGGCCCGCCCGACCGCGTCCTGCAGGTGCGCCCGGGTGTCCGTGATGTACGGCAGGACCGGCATGAGGAACACCGAGCAGTCGAGCCCGGCGTCACGCACCGCCCTGACGGTCGCCAGGCGTGCGGAGGTCGTGGGCGTCCCCGGCTCCACCGACTGCTGCAGGTCGTCGTCGTACACGGCGATCGACATGGCGATGTCGACGGGCACCGACTTCGCCGCCTCGGCCAGGAGCGGGATGTCCCGACGGAGCAGACTGCCCTTCGTCAGGATGCTGAACGGCGTGCCCGAATCGGTGAGCGCCCGGATGATCCCGGGCATCAGCCGGTACCGACCCTCGGCCCGCTGGTACGGGTCGGTGTTCGTCCCGAGCGCCACCGGGTGACGGTCCCAGGTCGGCTTCGCGAGTTCCCGGGTCAGGACGTCCGCGACGTTCGTCTTCACGACGATCTGCTGGTCGAAGTCGGCTCCGCCGTCGAACTCCAGGTACGTGTGGGTCGGGCGGGCGAAACAGTACACGCACGCGTGACTGCACCCGCGGTAGGGGTTGATCGTCATGCCCCAGGTGCCGCCGTCCGCTCCCCCGACCTTGTTCAGCGCCGACTTCGCCAGGACCTCGTGGAAGGTCACGCCGGCGAACTCGGGCGTCGTCACACTCCGGACGAACCCGCTGTTCGACTCGAGCCCGGGGAGCATGTCGCTCCGCTCGGCCGTGATCGCCTGTCCGTCCCACCGCATGCCTCCATTCGAACACACGTTCGAACGAGGCGCAAGGTGTGGCTCGTCAGCGGCGCAGCCCGAGCACCGATGCGGTCCGGTCGAGCGTCGCGCTCGCCAGGGCCGCGTCGTCGCCCAGGTCCTGCCCGTAGGTCGGGACCATCTCGCGCACGGCACCCTGCCAGCCGTCCCACCGGTCCGGGAAGCACTTGCGGAGGAGCCCGAGCATGATCGGCACCGCGGTCGAGGCGCCGGGCGATGCGCCGAGGAGCCCCGCGATCGAGCCGTCCGCCGACGTGATGACCTCGGTGCCGAACTGCAGCACGCCACCCTTGTCGGCATCGGGCTTGATCACCTGCACCCGCTGACCGGCCGTGATCCGGTGCCAGTGCTCCGGTCGGGCGCTCGGCATGAACTCGCGGAGCGCCTCGAACTTCGTGCGCTTGGACGCGAGGAGCTGACCGACCAGGTACTTCACGAGGTCGAGGTTCGAGAACGCGACGGCCAGCATCGGCCGCAGGTTGTGCGGGCGGATCGAGGCGAACAGGTCGAGGACGGAGCCCTGCTTGAGGAACTTCGGGCTGAACCCGGCGTAGGGCCCGAACATGAGTGAGGCCTTGCCGTCCACGATGCGGGTGTCGAGGTGGGGCACCGACATCGGCGGGGCACCGACGCTCGCCTTGCCGTAGACCTTCGCCGCGTGCCGCTGCACGACCTCGGGGTCGTCGGTGCGCAGGAACTCCCCGGACACCGGGAAGCCGCCGTAGCCGCGGATCTCCGGGATGCCCGACTTCTGCAGCAGCTGCAGCGCACCGCCTCCGGCCCCGACGAAGACGAACTTCGCGGCGACCCGCTGCTTCGAGCGCCCGACGTCGTTCATGACGTCGAGCACCCAGCCCTCGGAGACCTTCGAGCGGACGATCTTCGTCACGCGGTGCGAGGGCTCGAACTGCAGGCCCTCGATCTCCAGGTGGTCGAACAGCTGCCGGGTGAGCGAGCCGAAGTCGACGTCGGATCCCGCGGCCGAGTACGTCGCCGCGATCGGCTGGTCCTTCCTGCGCCCGGGGATGAGCGCCGGTGCCCACTTCCGGATCTGCTCGGCGTCCTCGCTGTACTCGAGCCCGGCGAACAGGGGGTGGTCCTTCATGGCGTCGTACCGGGCCCGCATGTAGGCCACGTTGTCCGCGCCCCAGACGAAGGAGATGTGCGGCGTCGGGTTGATGAAGCTCGTCGGGTCGGGCAGCGTGCCGTCCTCGACCAGGTGGGACCAGAACTGTCGCGAGACCTGGAACTGCTCGTTGACCGTGACGGCCTTCGCGATCTCCACACGGCCGTCCGGCAGTTCGGGGGTGTAGTTGAGCTCGCAGAGCGCCGAGTGTCCGGTCCCGGCGTTGTTCCACGGGTTCGAGGACTCCTGCGCCGCGCTGCCCAGCCGCTCGTACACGCGGATCGTCCAGTCCGGCTCGAGCCGGTGGATGATCGCGGCGAGGGTGGCGCTCATGATCCCTCCGCCGACGAGGACGACATCGATGGGGTCCACCTGCTTCACTGCCACCCGTCGAGCCTACCGCCGCCGCGCGTGAGCAGCCCACGACGCCACGGGAGGCCCGGTACCACCTGGTACCGGGCCTCCCGTGGCGTCAGTGGTCGCGACGGGCCGTGCGGAGCACCGTCCTGCCGCCCGAGCGCGTCAGACGGTGGCCGCGCGTCGCGCGACGACGACCTCGGCGATCTGCACGGCGTTGAGCGCGGCGCCCTTCCGCAGGTTGTCGTTGCTGACGAAGAGCGCGAGCCCGCGGCCCGCGGGGGCGGACTGGTCGGCGCGGATCCGTCCGACGAAGGACGGGTCCTGGCCGGCGGCCTGCAGCGGCGTCGGGACGTCGGAAAGCTCGACGCCGGGAGCACTCCCGAGCACCTCGGTCGCCCGCTCGGGCGACAGCGGCCGCTCGAACTCGGCGTGCACGGAGATGGAGTGCCCCGTGAAGACGGGGACGCGGACGCAGGTGCCCGCGACCAGCAGGTCCGGCAGGCCGAGGATCTTCCGGCTCTCGTTGCGGAGCTTCTTCTCCTCGTCGGTCTCACCCTCGCCGTCCTCGACGATGCTGCCCGCGAGCGGGACGACGTCGAAGGCGATCGGCCGGACGTACTTCACCGGCTCGGGGAAGGTGACGGCCGAGCCGTCGTGGGTGAGCGCTGCGGTGTCCTGCTCGAGGGCCGCACGGGCCTGTCCGAGCAGTTCCTCGACACCGGCCAGGCCGCTGCCGGACACGGCCTGGTACGTCGTCGCGACGAGACGGCGGAGGCCCGCCTCGGTGTCGAGCACCTTGAGGACCGGCATGATCGCCATCGTCGTGCAGTTCGGGTTCGCGATGATGCCCTTCTCGGCGGCGTCGATCGCCTCCGGGTTCACCTCGCTGACCACGAGCGGGACCTGCGGGTCCATCCGCCAGGCGCTGGAGTTGTCGATGACCAGCGCCCCCGCTGCAGCGAAGCGCGGCGCGAGTGCGCGGGACGCGGTGGCACCGGCCGAGAAGAGCGCGATGTCGATGCCGGACGGGTCGGCCGTCTCGGAGTCCTCGACGACGATCTCCTCGCCGCGGAACGGCAGCGTGGTACCGGCCGAGCGGGCACTGGCGAAGAAGCGGACCGTGCTGGCCGGGAAGTCGCGCTCCTCGAGCAGGCGGCGCATCACGGCGCCGACCTGTCCGGTGGCGCCGACGACGGCGACGGTGAGCTGGGTGTCGGTCATGGTCGTGCTCCTGCTCGGGTTCAGCGGCCGGTGCCGGCGTAGACGACGGCCTCGTTGTCGGCGTCGAGTCCGAACGCCTCGTGCACGACGCGCATCGCGTCGTTGAGCGTGTCGGCGCGCGTGACGACCGAGATGCGGATCTCCGACGTCGAGATCATCTCGATGTTGATCGAGGCGTCGTGCAGCGCGCGGAACAGCTGCGCCGAGACGCCGGCGTTCGTGCGCATGCCGGCACCGACCAGGGCGAGCTTGCCGATCTGGTCGTCGTACTGGATGCCCTCGTAGCCGATGTCGGACTTCGCGACCTCGAGCGCGGTGAGCACGGTCTGCCCCTGGTCCTTCGGCAGCGTGAACGAGATGTCGGTCCGACCGGTCGAGGCAGCCGACACGTTCTGCACGATCATGTCGATGTTGGCGCCAGCGCGCGCCACGATCGTGAAGATCTCGGCCGCCTTCCCCGGCTGGTCGGGCACGCCGACGACGGTGATCTTGCCCTCGGAGAGGTCGCCGGCGATGCCGGTGATGATCGGTTCTTCCACGGTTTCCCCCTCGGCAGGGTTGTAGACGATGGTGCCCTCGACGTTGCTGAACGAGGAACGGACGTGCAGGGTGACGCCGTGCCGTCGGGCGTACTCGACGGCGCGGATGTAGAGGACCTTCGCGCCGGACGCCGCGAGCTCGAGCATCTCCTCGGTCGTGACGCGGTCGATCTTGCGGGCCTTCGGCACGATGCGCGGGTCGGCGGTGAAGATCCCGTCGACGTCGGTGTAGATCTCGCAGACGTCGGCCTCGAGCGCGGCCGCGAGGGCGACCGCCGTGGTGTCGGACCCGCCGCGGCCGAGCGTGGTGATCTCGCCGGTGGTGCGGTTGAAGCCCTGGAAGCCCGCGACGATGGCGACGTGCCCGGCGTCGAGCGCTTCGCGGACGCGCTTCGGGGTGACGTCCACGATGCGGGCCTTGCCGTGCTGCGCGTCCGTGAGCATGCCCGCCTGGCTGCCCGTGTACGAGGACGCTTCGACGCCGAGGCTCTTGATCGCCATCGCGAGGAGCGCCATCGAGATCCGCTCCCCCGCCGTCAGGAGCATGTCGAGCTCGCGGCCGGCCGGGATCGGGGTGACCTCGTGTGCCAGGTCGACGAGTTCGTCGGTCGTGTCGCCCATCGCGGAGACCGCCACGACGACGTCGTTGCCGGCCTTCTTCGTCTCGACGATGCGCTTCGCGACGCGCTTGATGCTCTCGGCATCCGCGACGGACGAACCACCGAACTTCTGCACGATCAAGGCCACGGGCACGCACTCCTGGGGACGGTTCACCGCGACGTCACGCGGCTCGACGATCGTAGCCGGTGTTCCTCGGATGTTGCGTCGGGGCCGGTCGGCACGCAACGATCCCGCGCGGTGGGATCAGCCGCCGACGACCCGACGACCCTCGAACGCGCGACCCAGGGTGACCTCGTCGGCGTACTCCAGGTCGCCGCCGACCGGCAGACCGGACGCCAACCGGGTGGTGCGGATGCCCATCGGCACGAGGAGTCGACTGAGGTAGGTGGCGGTCGCCTCACCCTCGAGGTTCGGGTCGGTGGCGATGATGACCTCGTCGACGGTGCCGTCGGCCAGCCGCACCATGAGCTGCTGGATCCGGAGGTCGTCCGGACCGACGCCGTCGATGGGGCTGATGGCGCCGCCGAGCACGTGGTAGAGGCCACGGAACTCCCGGGTGCGTTCGATCGCGGCCACGTCCTTGGCCTCCTCGACCACGCAGATCGTGCTCGGCGACCGGCGCGGGTCACGGCAGATGCTGCAGCGGACGTTCTCGGTGACGTTGCCGCACACCTCGCAGAACCGCACCTTCTCCTTGACCTCGCCGAGGAGCTCGGAGAGGCGCGTGGGGTCGAACGACTCGGTCTGGAGGATGTGGAAGGCGATCCGCTGCGCCGACTTCGGGCCGATGCCGGGCAACCGCCCGAACTCGTCGATGAGGTCCTGCACGATGCCGTCGTACATCAGACACTCCCCTCGGTCAGTGACGTCTCCTCGATGAACTGCGCGCCGAGGATCTCCCGCACGACGGCTTCACCGTAGCGACCGGGGACGGCGGTCCGGCGCACGGCAGCAGGTTGCCCGACCGCGGGCTGCTGCCGATGCGGCGGTGCGGGCTGCTGCTCCGGTGCGCGCGGGGGTGCGGACTGCGGCGTCGCCGACCGGGGCGGTGCGGACCGCCCCGGGCTCACCGGGGTCCGCGGGCTCTGCTGCGGGTCACGTCGACCGCCGCCCGGACCAGGGTCGGGGAACGGCGCGCCGTCGTCGAACGGTTCGTCGTCGAGCGGGTAGTCGTCGACCGGTACGGCGTCCGACAGCGGGCCCCGACGGCTCTGGGCCGCGGCGCTGTCGGGAGGCCCGGCCGGGGCGGGCGCGTCGGCCGCGGTCGCGTCGGCGGCGGTCCCCCGGTCGTCACCCCCGGTCGGTGCGTGATCGCTCCTGGTCGGAGCACCGAGAGCAGGAGGCGTGGCCGGCTGCCCGGACGCGCGCGGCGTCTCACGCTCGGCCGGGGCCACGGTGGCATCGACGGGGACGGCACCGAAGGGAGCGGCCCACGAGGGCTCGACGTCCTCGGGGACGGCACCGGCGGTCGGGTCCGAGGCGGGGATCGTGGCGACGGCCCACTCGGTCACGGGGCCGGAGTCCTGGGGCTCGCTCGGGGTCGGCTGCTCCGGGGCTCGCTGCTCCGGGGCTCGCTGCTCGGGGGCTCGCTGCTCCGGGGCTCGCTGCTCCGTCGATGCCGGGGCCGCGGGCGCCCCCGGTTCCGGACGGGTCCGAGTCGCGGGGCCACCCGTCGCCGGACCGGGGTGAGCCGGCGCGGTCTGCGCCGGTCCGGTCGACGACTGCACCGTCGGCGCTGCCTGCGCGGGACGACGCTGCGCCGGAGCACCCTGCGCCGGGAGACCCTGCGACGGGACGCCCTGTGCCGGAGCACCGGGAGCCGGCGTGCTCGACGGTCGTGCGCCACCGCCGGTGGCAACGCCACCACCGGGGCCGCGGGCCACGAACTTCACGCGGAACCCGAGGACGTCGGTGATCGCGGTCCGCAGGTGTTCGCTGACGCTGGTGTTCGGGTCGCTCATCTCCTTGAACGACGCCACGTCCTGCTGGCTCGGGAACGTCAGGGTGAGGACGTCGTCCTTGAGCGCGGTGACCTGCGCCGTCGCGACGACCGCCCACGCAGAGCGCTTCGCGCGCTGCACGTGCTCGACGATCTGCGGCCAGGTGTCGCGCATCTGCTGCAGTCCCACCGGAGTGACGGGCCGGACGGCGGGTTCGTCACCGATGACGGTTCCGACGCCGGTGGACGACGGCGACGCCTGCCCCGCGGCTGGCGGAGACGAGGACGCGGCGGGCTCAGGGGTGCTCTCGGGGACGGCGGCAGCCCAGGAAGCGGCGGCGTCCCGGGCGGCGTCACCGGTCGAGGCGTTCGTCGGGACGCCCGCCTGCTCCGTCGCGTGCGCGGCAGGTGCGGGGGCAGCGGGGTGTCGCTCGGCGGACCTGGCGACGCCGTCGCCGGAGGTCGCGTTCGGCCCGGTCGCGCTCGGCGCGGTGACGCCCGACACGGTGGTGTCCGGGGCGGCGGTGCCGGACGCGGCGGTGCCCGACGCGGTGGCGCCGGACGCGGTCAGCGGCTCAGGACGAGGCTCGCCGGCGGTCGTCGGGGCAGGCGCTGCGGCCGGCATCACCGCCGGTCCGGCCTGGTGCCCGCCGGCGTCACCGACCCCGACGCGGCGCTCGAGCCGCTCGACGCGGGCGAGCGCGCCACGCTGGGTGTCGTCGGCCTCCGGCACGAGCATCCGCGCGACCATGAGCTCGAGGTGCAGTCGGGGCGAGGTCGCTCCGGTCATCTCGGTCAGGGCGCGGTTGGCGATGTCGGCGCCACGGGACAGCGCGGTCGCCCCGAACACCCCGGCCTGCCGCGACATCGTGTCGAGTTCTTCGGGTGAGACCCCGCGTAGCACCGCACCGGCGCTCTCGTTGGTGGCCGCGACGACGATGAGGTCGCGCAGCCGTTCGAGCAGGTCCTCGACGAAACGACGCGGGTCCTGCCCGGTCTGTACGACACGGTCGATGGCCGAGAACGCGGATGCGGGATCGGCCACGGCGAGCGCGTCGACGACGTCGTCGAGCAGCGCGGCGTCGGTGTACCCGAGGAGCGCCACGGCTCGCTCGTACGCGATCGCACCGTCTTCGCTGCCGGCCATCAGCTGGTCGAGCAGCGAGAGGGTGTCGCGCACCGAGCCACCACCGGCGCGCACGACGAGGGGCAGCACGCCCGGTGCGACGGAGACGGACTCCTGCGCGCAGAGCTGCTCGATGTACTCGAGCATCGTGGCGGGCGGGACGAGACGGAACGGGTAGTGGTGGGTGCGCGACCGGATCGTGCCGATGACCTTCTCGGGTTCGGTCGTCGCGAAGATGAACTTGACGTGCTCCGGCGGCTCCTCGACGAGCTTGAGCAGGGCGTTGAAGCCCTGCGGCGTGACCATGTGGGCCTCGTCGAGGATGAAGATCTTGTAGCGGTCACGAGCGGGCGCGAAGACGGCGCGGTCGCGGAGGTCGCGTGCGTCGTCGACGCCGTTGTGGCTCGCCGCGTCGATCTCGATGACGTCGAGCGATCCGCCACCACCACGGGCGAGTTCGACGCAGCTGGGGCAGACGCCGCACGGGGTGTCGGTCGGCCCCTCGGCACAGTTCAGGCAGCGGGCGAGGATGCGTGCCGACGTGGTCTTGCCGCACCCGCGCGGGCCGCTGAACAGGTAGGCGTGGTTGACACGGTTCGTCCGGAGCGCGGTGCGGAGCGGGTCCGTGACCTGCGACTGCCCGATGAGCTCGGCGAAGTTCTCGGGCCGGTAACGGCGATACAGGGCGGTGACCACGCGACCAGGGTAGTCGGCACCGCCGACACCTCGGCACCGCTGTCCACAGGCCACCAGAGGCGCCCCGGAAGACCGAGAAGAACCCTCCAGGAACGAAGAAGACTCCTCACGCACCCGCCAGAGCCCGGTTACCCTTGCTGCGTTTCCGCCCTGGGGGAGTTGGCCTGGATGGCGTCACGTGAGGAGCCGCTGAACACTCTACCGGACGGAAGGAGCAGCATCGAACCCATGAAGATCGCCATCGCCGGAGGCCACGGGAAGATCGCCCTGATCCTCGAACGCCTCATCACCGACGCCGGTCACGACGCCGTCGGCATCGTCCGCAACCCCGCACACGTCTCCGACGTCGAACAGACCGGAGCGAAGGCGCTCGTCGCCGACCTCGAGCAGCTGTCGGAGGAGGAACTCGCGCTCCGTCTGCGCGGGTTCGACGCGGTGGTCTTCGCCGCCGGCGCGGGCCCGGGCAGCGGGGCCGAGCGCAAGCTCTCGGTCGACCGGGATGCGGCCGTGCTGCTGGCGGAGGCCGCCGTGCGGTTGGACATCGACCGCTACGTGATGATCTCGGCGATGGGGGCCGACGCGTACGACCCCGAGGCCGCGAAGCTCCCCGCCGAGGACGAGGACGGCGTCTTCCAGGTCTACCTCCGCGCGAAGGCCGAGGCGGACGCCAACCTGCGGATGCGCCGGTTCCGGTGGACGATCATCCGGCCCGGCGGCCTCCTCGACACACCGCCGCAGGGCACCGTCACCGTCGGGACCACCGTCCCGCGCGGGTCGATCCCCCGCGCGGACGTCGCCGCGGTGGCCCTGCACGCCCTCCTCGACGACAGCGCGGTCGGCAAGCAGTTCGAGGTCACCAGCGGCGACACGCCGATCCCGGCCGCCCTGCACGCCCTCGGCTGAACCGATCCGGACGACGGACGGGAGGCCCGCCACCGGACCGGTGGCGGGCCTCCCGTCCCACAGGTGCCGACCCGGTGCCGGGACTGCCACGCCACACCATGTCCCACAGGTGCCGACCCGGTGCCGGGACTGCCACGCCACACCATGTCCAACAGGTGCGGACCCGGTGCCGGGATGCGCGTGTCAGAGTGCGACGGCCGCGGACTGCCGGGCGATCTCGAGCTCCTCGTTCGTCGGGATGACGAGCACCGCGACGCGGGAGGCGTCCGTCGAGATCCGCCGGGCCTCCTTCGCGTGGAGTTCGTTGCGGTCCGGGTCGACCTCGATGCCGAGGTGCTCGAGTCCGGCGAGCACCCGACGACGGAGCAGCGCGTTGTTCTCCCCCACGCCGGCGGTGAAGACGACCGCGTCCAGCCCGCCGAGCTGGGCGGTGTAGGCACCCACGTAGCGGCGGATGCGGTGGCGGTAGACCGCGAGCGCGGCCTCGGCGGTCTCGTCGCCGTTGCTCGCCGCCTCCTGCACGTCGCGCATGTCACCGCTGCCGGTGAGGCCGAGCAGGCCGGACTGCTTGTTGAGCATCGTGTCGAGGTCGTCGAAGGACAGGCCGGCCTCGCGGTGCAGGTGGATGAGCACGGCCGGGTCGAGGTCGCCCGAGCGGGTGCCCATGACGAGGCCCTCGAGCGGTGTGAGCCCCATCGAGGTCTCGATCGAGCGACCGCCGTCGATCGCGGCGGCCGAGGCGCCGTTGCCGAGGTGCAGGACGATCGTCTTCAGCTCGGACAGCGGCCGGTCGAGGAACACCGCGGCCTGCTCGGAGACGTACTTGTGGCTCGTGCCGTGCATGCCGTAGCGACGGACCTGGTGCTGCTCGGCCAGGTCGGCCGGGATCGCGTAGGTGTACGCGTGCGGGGGCATCGTCTGGTGGAAGGCGGTGTCGAACACGGCGACGTGCGGGACGTCGTCGAAGACCTGCTTCGCGGCCCGGATCCCCTCGAGGTTGGCCGGGTTGTGCAACGGCGCGAGGCTCGACAGGGCGTCGATCTGCTGCTCGACCTCGTCCGTCACGACGGTCGCGGCGTCGAACCGGGTCCCGCCGTGCACGACCCGGTGTCCGACGACGGCCGGCGGGTGCTCGTCGAACGAGGGACCCACCTTGTCGAACGCGTCGATCATGGCCTGGAACCCGGCGGCGTGGTCCGGCACCTCGGCGCTCTCGTTCGACGAGGTCTCCCCCGTCAGGGCGTTCGTGTGCTTCCACGAGCCGGTCGACTCGCCGATCCGCTCGACCAGGCCGGACGCGAGGGTCCGCTCGTCCTCGAGCTCGATGAGCTGGTACTTGAACGAGCTCGAACCGGAGTTGACGACGAGGGCTGCGCTCACGAGGGGTCGCTTTCTGTGCGGGGTGCGGCGGCCGCGGTGCCGGCCTGGATGGCGGTGATCGCGACGGTGTTGACGATGTCGCTCACGAGGGCGCCGCGGGACAGGTCGTTGATCGGCTTGCGGAGGCCCTGCAGGACCGGACCGATCGCGACCGCGCCGGCGGAGCGCTGGACGGCCTTGTACGTGTTGTTGCCGGTGTTGAGGTCCGGGAAGATGAACACCGTCGCTTGGCCGGCGACCGGCGAACCGGGCATCTTGGCGCTCGCGACCGTCGGGTCGGCGGCGGCGTCGTACTGGATCGGCCCCTCGACGAGCAGGTCCGGCCGGCGCTCGCGGACGAACGCGGTGCTGGCGCGGACCTTGTCGACGTCGGCGCCGGAACCGCTGTCGCCGGTCGAGTAGCTGAGCATCGCGACCCGGGGCGCGATGCCGAACTGTGTCGCCGTCTCGGCGGACGAGATCGCGATGTCGGCGAGTTGCTCGCTGGTCGGGTCCGGGATCACCGCGCAGTCGCCGTAGACGAGGACCCGGTCGGCGAGCGCCATGAGGAACACGCTCGACACGATGGAGGTGTCCGGACGGGTCTTGATGATCTCGAACGACGGCCGGATGGTGTGCGCCGTGGTGTGCTTCGCGCCGGACACCATGCCGTCGGCGAGGCCGAGCTGCACCATCATCGTGCCGAAGTAGGACACGTCGGTCACGGTGTCGCGGGCGAGTTCGACGCTCATGCCCTTGTGGGCGCGGAGGGCCGTGTACTCCTGGGCGAACCGCTCGCGCAGGTCCGGGTCGAACGGGGAGAGCAGCTGCGCGCCGTCGAGGTCGAGCCCGAGCTCGGTCGCCCGTGCCCGGATGGCGGTCGGGTCGCCGAGGATCGTCAGCGCGCACACCTGCCGCTGCAGCAGGGTCGACGCCGCTCGCAGGATCCGGTCGTCGTCGCCCTCGGGCAGGACGATGTGCTTGCGGTGTTCGCGTGCCCGGTCGATGAGCCCGTGCTCGAACATCAGTGGCGTGACGACCCCGGAGGGCGTCAGCTGCAGTCGGTCGCGCAGGGCCTCGGCGTCGACGTGGCGCTCGAACAGGGCCAGCGCCAGGTCGGCCTTGCGGGGTGAGTCCGCGGCGAGACGACCGCGGGTCTGGGTGATCCGCATCGCGGTGTCGTACGTGCCGAGGCCGTTCTGGGCGATCGGCAGGGAGCTCGACAGGCCCTCGAGCAACCGGGACACCTGCGGGGCGGTCTCGAACCCGCCGTTGAGGATGACGCCGGCGAGGCTCGGGAACGTCTCGGACTCGTTCGCGAGGAGGGTCGCGATGAGGACGTCGTTGCGGTCGCCCGGAACGACCACGATGCCGCCCTCGATGAGCCGCGGGAGCACGTTCTCCATGCTCATGCCGGCGACGACCGTCCCGAGCGCCTCGCGGTCGAGCAGGGCTTCGTCCCCGCGGACGAGCGTCGCGTCGGTCGCGGCGAGGAGCGCGCGCACGGTCGGGGCGACCAGGACCGTGTCCTCCGGGATCGCCCACACGGGGGCGTCCGGGTGGTGGTCGCGCACCGCGGCGGTGACGCTCGCGACGATCGCGTCGAGGGCGTCCGGGTCGGCCCGGTTCACCACGACACCGAGGAGCTGGGCGTGCTCGGCGCGGAGTTCACTCGTCGTGACGTCGGCGACCTGCGCCATGCCGTCCGCCGAACGGGCGGCACGTTCGGCGGAGTCGCGCCCGCCGAGCACGAGCAGCACGGGGGCACCGAGGTTCGCCGCGACCTTGGCGTTGAAGGACAGCTCGGTGGGGCTGCCGACGTCGGTGTAGTCGGACCCGAGGACGACCACCGCGTCGCAGCGGCGCTCCACCCCGGCGAAGCGGGTGAGGATCGTGGCGAGCGCGGCGTCCGGGTCGGCGTGCACGTCGTCGTAGGTGACACCGACGGCGTCGTCGTACGGGATGTCGACGGCGGTGTGCTGGAGCAACAGCTCGAGCACGTAGTCGGGCTCGTCGACCGACCGCGCGACGGGTCGGAAGACGCCCACGCGCCCCACGGTCCGGGCGAGGGTCTCGAGCACCCCGAGGGCGACGGTGCTCTTGCCGGTGTGTCCTTCTGCTGACGTGATGTAGATGCGGGTCGACACCCCTCCAGGCTAGACCTCGCCCGTGCGCGGACATCGGGAGGACCCGGCATGTGCACACACGTGCAGGTCGTGACCGAGGCGCGACGGGAGCAGCGCAGGTCCCGTGGTCGTGAGCACCGTCCAGGACCTGTACCATGGGGTGTCGTCACCGCGAGGTGGCGCCCGGAGGATTCGCCTAGTGGCCTATGGCGCACGCTTGGAAAGCGTGTTGGGTGCAAGCCCTCGGGGGTTCGAATCCCCCATCCTCCGCAGGATCATCACGACGACGAAGCCCCCGCCCCGTGCGGGGGCTTCGTCGTTGCCGGCCCCGCCGTGGACCGGTGTCACGTCGGTCCGGGAGGCCCGGAGTCGCCCCGGTCCCCCGGCCTGCGGACCGCCGCGCACCCCGGTCCGCCCCCGACCCTCCGGAAAACGGCCGACGACCTGTGCTCGCCGTGGGCGGTCCCCTATGCTGACCGGACGAGCGAGCCGGAGGGACCCGGGTCGCCCGACCAGCATCGGACGGCAGGGGCGCCGTCGCGGGCCCGGCGCTCCGCCGTGCCCGTGCACTCCGGGGACGAGGAGACCAGCCGTGGGGGACATGACGGCGCGAGCGACACCGCTCGACACGAGGACCGCCGAGGAACTCGTACGACCACGGGCGTCACTCGTGCGCTCGACCGGACTGAGCATCGTGTTCTCGGCCCTGCCGATCGCGGTCGCGGTCGTCTGGTCTGCCGTCCCGACCGGGCTCTGGCTCGTGGTCGCCGCAGTCGTGCTCGTGCTCACCGCCGCGGTGCTCGTGGCCTACCTGCGGCTCCGCTCCTCGTACATCGCGGTGCACCCCGACCGGGTCACGATCCGCGGCGTGCTCTCCGGCACCCACACCTTCGCCCGCTCCCGCGTGCACGAACTCGTGCTCGTCACCCGACACGGGGTGTCCGCCGACCGGACCAGCCGTGACGTCGTCGCGCTCGACACCGCGGGCGAGGCGATGTTCCGCATCCGGGGCGACGTGTGGGGCGAAGCGGGTGTCGACCGGCTCGTGGACCGCCTCGACGTCCGGACGAGCCGCGTGGCGAAGGCGATGTCGGCGCGTGAGTTCCAGCGACGCTGGCCGCGCCTCCGCGCCTGGTACGAGCAGCCGGTGGCGATGGTGCTCGTGGGCGGGGCGGCCGTCCTGACCGTCGGCGGTCTGCTCGTCGCGGAGACGGTCGGACTCGCGCGGAAGTGAGCGCCCCCCGCACCGCGGGGTCAGTGCGACAGTGCCGGGACCGTCTTCGGCCGCACCACGAACCACAGCACCAGGATCGCGACGGACGCCGTCGTGCCCATCACCAGGGCCATCGGGGTCGCGGTCGAGATGCCGAGCAGTCCGACGACCGGCGAGATGAGCCCCGCGACACCGAAGTTGAGCGCCCCGAGCAGCGACGCCGCCGTGCCCGCTTCCTTGCCGTGCGAGGCGAGGCCGATCACCTGCACGAGCGGGAACGAGAACCCGCAGGCGGCGATGTAGAACCAGAGTGGCACGAGCACCCCGACGAGGCCGGCACCGAGCTGGTCGAGCACGACGATCGCGAGCGCCGCCAGGAACAGCGTGGCGGTCGAGCACGCGAGGATCCACTGCGGTCCGACGCGCTGGGCCAACCGTGACGAGATCTGCACGCCGAGCACGACCCCGACGGAGTTCACCGCGAAGAGCAGGCCGTACTGCTGGGCGTCGAGGCCGAACACCCCTTGGAACAGGAACGGCGACGCGCTGAGGTACGAGAACAGCCCACTGAACACCATCGCGCCGATGAGGGCCACGCCGACGAAGATCCGGTCGGAGAACAGGGCCCGGTACCGCTGGCCGATCGTGGAGTGCCCGGCCTCCTGACGACGTTCCTCGGGGAGGGTCTCGACGATGAGCAGGATCGACGCGATGACGACCGCGAGCCCGTAGCAGGCGAGGAAGACGAAGATCCCGCGCCACGACACGAACCGGAGCATCTGCGAACCGATGAGCGGCGCGAGGATCGGGGCGAGCCCGTTCACCATGGCCAGTCGCGAGAGCATCCGGACGAGCGGCTTGCCGCCGAACAGGTCGCGGACGGTCGCCATCGCCACCACACCACCGGCCGCGGCGCCCATGCCCTGCAGGACGCGGAACAGCGCGAGCACCTCGACGTTCGGCGCGAGCGCGGCGCAGACCGAGGCGGTGACGTGCACGCTGGTCGCGATGATGAGCGGCAGCCGACGGCCGACCTTGTCGCTCCAGGGGCCCACCAGCAACTGACCGATGGCGAACCCGAGGGTCGTCGCCGTGAGGGTGAGCTGGACCGCCCCCTCCGAGATGGAGAGGTCCCGCTCCAGCGAGGGGAACGCCGGCAGGTAGAGGTCGATCGTGAACGGCCCGAGCGCGGTGAGCGCCCCGAGCACGAAGACGTAGACCAGTCGCTGGCCCCGGGTGAGCGAGTCGCCCGGGTGCATGATGACCTTGAGTGAGCCGGTGGTCGCAGGCGCGGACACGACGAGATCCTCCGAGGGGAGACGTGGGTGGGATCGGCCGCTCGAATCGATTCGGTCCGTTCCACCATGGTACGGGTCAGCCGGACACGTCGACAACCGTCGGCGGCGCCGTCCGCGTCCTCCGGACGCCGGTCCGTCATGCCGCCCGCACCCTTCCCGCCTCGGTGTGGTGACCTCCGACGCCGGGAGGCCCGTCCGCCTCCCGCACGCCGGTGCGGCGGACCCGTGGCCCGACCTGACCGTGCGGTACCGTCGGACTCCCGGCCGAGGCGCGTCGGGAGCCGTCGTGAACGAGATGGGAGGAGCGTCATGGTCGACGCTCGGATCCTGCACACCACCGCCGCCCTCCGGGAGGCGGTGCTCCGACTCGCGGCCGACCGCCCGGTCTCCGAGATCACGGTCGCCGACGTCTCGCGCGCCGCCGGCATCAACCGGGCGACGTTCTACTCGCACGCCGTCTCCCCCGGTTCGCTGCTCGCCGACGTGCTCACTCCCGAGCTCGACCGCATCCGTGCTGACGACGCCGAAGCACACCGTGCCGCCGTCGACCGCGGTGCCGGCCCCGAGGAACTCGCTGCCATCACACGACGCGGCATCGACGCCGTGGTCGACCACGTGACGGCCCATCGCGACATCTACGCCCGGGCGCTCCCGGACCCGAACGACGCCTCGCTGCACCGCCTGCTCGTCGAGCACTTCACCGTGTCGAGCGCGATGCACATCCGCGAGCTCGACCCTGCCGTGAAGCCCGACATCATCGACGAGGTCGCCGCCGGCTTCGTGGCGCAGGGGTTCGTCGGCGCGATCGAGGCGTGGCTCGGTGGCCCGCGGCGCTCGCGGAAGGCGCTCGTCGAGACCATCACGCGCTCGTTCCCGGCCTGGTGGCGCTGACCGGTACCCGTCTCGCGGGGACAGGCGCTACTGCGCGGGGTCGTCGCCGTCCTGCGGCTCCTCGCCGCGCTGCAACGAAGCCACCATGTCGACACTGCGACTGACGAGGTCGGCGTCCGAGTCCGCGCCGTCGATCCGGTAGTCCGACGCGAGTCCGTCGTTCCCGCCGCCGGACGAAGGCAGTGCGCTGCCGAGTGCCACGACGACCACACCGGCGTCGTGCGCGTCGCGGAGTTCGGCCCGCAGGGCGTCGGGGTCGGCGGCCCGCACGAGGAGCGCCTTCGCCCCGGTGCCGACCAGGTCGCGCACGGCGGCACGCTGCCGGGCCGGCTGGTCGGAGCCGGCCACCCGGACGTCGGGTCGGAAGCCGGCCTCGGTCAGGTCCTCACGGAACAGCGTCGCCAACGAGCGCCCGTCGCCCGAGTCGCTCGGGGTGGCGGCGTCCCCGGTGAGGACGACGCCGATCACCGCGTTCTCGGCGAACCCGCCGTCGGAGCTCGTCAGGTCGGTGCTCCGCACCGGCGTCGGCGCCGCGGTCGTCGTCCCGCTGCACCCCGAGAGCGCGAGCGCGCCGACGGCCAGGGTGGCGGTCAGCACGGCTGCGGCGTTGCGACGCACGGGTCCTCCTCGGTCCGGGTCTGCCAGGCTACCCGCCCGACGGCCCCGGCGACGGGCGGTCGACGTCGGCCCGCGCGGTCAGCCGACTGCGGTGACGGACGGTACGGACACCGGCGGCGCCGGCACGGGTCCGAGCCGACGGACCGCCACCAGCCCGACGAGGGCGATCACCGTCATCGCCGTGAACACGAGGGCGAATGCCCCGGGCTCGTTGCGTCCGCCGGCGGTCGTGAACAGCAGTCCGGCGACCGCCAGCCCCACGACGCTGCCCGAGGCGTCGGCGATGGTCAGGGCCGAACTCGCGAAGCCGTCGTCGCCCTCGCGGGAGAACCGGAGCGTGAGCATCGACGTCCGCGGGTACGCCACGCCCATCCCGGCGCCGCCGACGAACCACCCGGCGACGAGCACCCACACCGGCAGGTCGAACAGCGCGACCGCGAGCGCCGACAGCAGGCTCACCAGCACGAGCACCAGCCCGGTCCCGAACGCGCGAGCCGCCGGCAGCCGCGTCTCGCCCAGGCGTCCGTGCAGCCAGCTCGCACCGGCCCAGCTCAGCGCGGCCACGGTGAGCGCGAGTCCGGCCGCCGAGGGCTCCAGTCCGTGCTGGGCCTGCAGCAGGAAGGGGACGTAGGCCTCGCCGCCGAAGAACCCGGCCGCCAGGACCCCGCGGAGGAGCACCACGGACGGCAGTCCGGCACCTGCCGTGAAGGTCCGTCGGGGCAGGAGCGGTCGGAGTGCCACCCAGGCGCCGAGGAGCCCGACCACGACGGAGGCGAGCCGGACCGCGACCGGCAGGTCGGGGGCGAGGTTGAGGAGGAGCACGGCGGCGGACGCGCCCACCGACCAGGCGATGCGGCCGCGCTGCCAGGGCGGTCGGGCCTCCGGTGCGGGCGGGCGGAGGTGCCGCAGCGTCGGGACCAGACAGGCGAACGCGACGACGGCGATGACCAGCGCACCGGCGAAGACCCAGTGCCATCCGACCGCGTCGGTCACGATGCCGGCGACGGCCGGTCCGACGAGGGCGGGGACGACCCACGCGGCCGCGAACCCGGCGAACACCGAGCCGTGCAGTCCGGCCGGGAAGACCCGGGCCACCAGCACGTAGAGCACGACGTCGATCGCGCCCGCGCCGAACCCCTCGACCAGGCGCCCGGCCAGGAACACCGGCATCGTCGGAGCGATCATCACGATCGCGGTGCCGATCGCGAAGAGCGACGCGGACACCCACGCGACGATCCGACCGCCGGACCGGTCGGTCCAGTTGCCCGCGAGGACCATCCCCGGCACACCCGCGGCGAGGGGCGCGGCGAAGCTCAACGAGTACAGCGTCTCGCCGTGCAGGTCGTCGGAGATGACCGGCATGATCGTCGTCATCGCGAGGTTCTGGAAGGCCGAGACAGCGACGATCGCGACCATCCCGATCGTCGCCACGAGGTACCGGGGCTCGAACAGGCTCGCCCGGGTCGCCGTCGTGGAGGTCACTCGGTCATCGTAGGACGCCGGGTCCGGGCGTCCGTGTCAGCGGGGGCCGGACGTGCCCCGGTCCCCGCTGCCCGACGTCAGCGCTCGAGCGCCTGCTGCACGTCCGCGACGAGGTCGCCGGCGTCCTCGATGCCGACCGACAGGCGGACGACGTTCTCCGGCACGGCGAGTTCGGTGCCCTTCACCGACGCGTGCGTCATCTCGCTCGGGTACCCGATGAGCGACTCCACCCCGCCGAGCGACTCCGCCAGCGCGAACAGCTCGGTCGACTCGGCGAACCGCTTGGCGGCGTCCGGGCCTCCGGCGAGCGCCACCGAGAGCATGCCGCCGAACCCGCGCATCTGCTTCGCGGCGACGTCGTGCCCGGGGTGCTCCGGCAGACCCGGGTAGTACACGTGCTCGACGGCCGGGTGCGCGAGCAGGGCCTCGGCGACGGCCTGCGCGTTCGAGGAGTGCCGCTCCATGCGGACGCTGAGGGTCTTGATCCCGCGGATGGTGAGCCAGGCGTCGAAGGGTGACGAGATGGCACCGCCGCCGAACTGCACGAACTGCACCGCGTCGGCCAGCTCCTGGTCGCGCAGCACCACGGCACCGCCGACGACGTCCGAGTGTCCCCCGAGGTACTTCGTCGTCGAGTAGACGACCACGTCGGCACCGAGCGACAGCGGCTGCTGCAGTGCGGGCGAGGCGAAGGTGTTGTCCACCACGACGAGCGCGCCGGCCTCGTGTCCGACGGCGGCGAGGGTCTCGATGTCCGCGATCTTCATGAGCGGGTTCGTCGGCGTCTCGACCCACAGCACGGTCTTCGCGGGGGCGTCGGCGAGTGCGGCTCGGACACGGTCCGGCTCGCTCATCTCGACGGTGACGAGGTCGACCCCCCACGGCACGTGCAGCCGGTTCGCCAGGCGGTGGGTGCCGCCGTACACGTCGTTCCCCATCACGATCCGGGCGCCCGGCTCGAGGTAGGCGCGCAGGAGCGCGTCCTCCCCCGCCAGCCCCGACGAGAACGAGAAGGCGGCGACGCCGCCGTCGAGGTCGGCGAGCAACGTCTGCAGCGAGTCGCGGGTCGGGTTGCCGGAGCGGGAGTACTCGTACCCGCCGCGCAGTCCGCCGATGCCGTCCTGCACGTAGGTCGAGGTCAGGAACAGCGGCGGGATGACGGCGCCGGTGGCGGCGTCGGGCTCCTGGCCGGAGTGGATGGCGCGGGTGCTGAACTCGGTCATGTCTCGGGTGCCCCTTCCTGGAGGCTCGGTACGACTGTGTGGGACGGTCGCGGCCGCGCGCGACGGGGCTGCTGCGGCCGGTGGGTGACGGGTGACGGTCGGCCCCGCGGTACGCGGCCGACCGTCCGTCGTCATTCGGAGAGGTAGGTGAGGAGGTCGTGTCGGGTGAGGACCGTCACCGGCTTGCCGTCGCCGACGACGAGCAGCGCATCCGCCGACTCCAACGCCCGCCGCGCGGCCGAGACGGACTCGCCGATGCCGATGAGGGGCAACGGGTCCCCGACGAACGGGGTGAGTGCGTCGGCCATCGCCGCTGCACCGGTGAACACGTGCTCGAGCAGGGCCCTCTCCTCGACCGCACCGACGACCTCGCCGATGACGACGGGCGGTTCGGCACTGAGGACCGGCATCTGCGAGACACCGTACTTCGTCATGATGTCGACGACGTCGCGGACGGTGTCCGAGGGGTGGGCGTGCACGAGGTCCGGCAGGCGTCCGTCCTTGCCGGCGATGAGGTCGCCGACGGAACGCTCGTCCTCGGTCTCCGCGAAGCCGTAGGAGCGCATCCACCGGTCGTTGAAGATCTTGCCGAGGTAGCCACGTCCACCGTCCGGCAGGAGCACGACCACGACGTCGTCCTCGCTGAGGTCGCGGGCGGCGCGGAGTGCTGCGACCACCGCCATGCCGCTCGAGCCACCGACGAGCAGGCCCTCCTCGCGTGCGAGACGGCGGGTCATCGCGAACGAGTCCGCGTCCGACACGGCGATGATCTCGTCCGCGATGTCGGGGTCGTACGCGCTCGGCCAGAAGTCCTCGCCGACGCCCTCCACCAGGTACGGCCGGCCGGTGCCGCCCGAGTACACCGAGCCCTCGGGGTCGGCTCCGACGATGCGGACGCGCCCGTCGGACGCCTCCTTGAGGTACCGACCGGTGCCCGAGATCGTGCCGCCGGTGCCGACGCCGGCGACGAAGTGCGTCAGGCGCCCGTCGGTGTCGCGCCAGATCTCCGGCCCCGTCGTCTCGTA
This sequence comes from Curtobacterium sp. MCBD17_021, assembly GCF_003234525.1. NCBI lineage: Bacteria > Bacillati > Actinomycetota > Actinomycetes > Micrococcales > Microbacteriaceae > Curtobacterium > Curtobacterium sp. MCBD17_021. Next base: position 199,849 of record NZ_QKTS01000003.1, read on the forward strand.
GTGGCTGCGCGGACCGTTCGGGTTCGCGTACTGGTTCGGCTTGTACGCGCCGGGGATCTCCCGCACCAGGCGGTCGGACACCGAGTAGTACGACTCCGGGTCCTCCGGCGCCACGGCCGTGGGGGTGACCACGATCTCCGCGCCGTACGCCGTGAGGACGTTCCGCTTGTCCTCGCCGACCTTGTCCGGGAGCACGAAGACGCAGCGGTACCCGCGCTGCTGGGCGACCAGCGCGAGGCCGACACCCGTGTTGCCCGAGGTGGGCTCGACGATGGTGCCGCCGGGCCGCAGCTCGCCGGACGCCTCGGCGGCGTCGAGGATCCGGGTCGCGATGCGGTCCTTCGCGGATCCACCGGGGTTGAAGGACTCGACCTTCACCAGGACGGTCGCCCGGATGCCCTCGGTGACGCGGTTGAGCTTGACGAGCGGGGTGTCGCCGACGAGGTCGATGACGGAGTTCGCGTAACGCACCCGACGAGTCTAGGTCGCGTGCCCCGCTGTGCGACGTCCCGCGACGAACACCCAGCCGGTGTCAGCCGAGGGCGAACGAGCGGACTGCTCGTCCCGACGCAGCGCACCCGAACAGCCGCTCCGACGGGGGCCGTCGGGTCATTCGCGAGCTGCCACCACCGGGTCGCTCTGCTGCTCGTGCAGGGTGGCGTACGTCCCGCCCAGCGCGAGGAGTTCGTCGTGCGTCCCCTGTTCGACGATCTGCCCGTGGTCGAGCACGAAGACGACGTCGGCGTCCCGGATGGTCGACAGGCGGTGGGCGATGGAGATCGTCGTCCGGCCACGGGCCGCGGTGTCGAGCGCCGCCTGCACCACACGCTCCGAGATGGAGTCGAGCGCGCTCGTCGCCTCGTCGAGGACGAGCACGGGCGGGTCCTTGAGCAGCACCCGGGCGATGGCGATGCGCTGCTTCTCGCCGCCGGAGAGTCGGTACCCCCGCTCCCCCACCACGGTGTCGTACCCGTCGGGGAACGAGGCGATCGTCTCGTGGATGTTCGCCGCCCGCGCCGCTCGCTCGAGTTCGTCGTCGGTCGCCCCCGGCTTGGCGTACCGCAGGTTGTCGCCGATGGACGCGTGGAACAGGTACGTCTCCTGGCTCACGATGCCGATGTGCGCCATGAGGTCCTCGTGCACGAGGTCGCGCACGTCCTGCCCCGCGAACCGCACCGAACCGGCAGTGGCCTCGTACAGTCGCGGCACGAGGTACGAGATCGTCGTCTTGCCCGCGCCGGACGGTCCGACGAAGGCCGCGAACTGCCCGGGCTGCAACTCGAACGACACGCCCCGCAGGGTGGGCTTGTCGGGTTCGCCGTCCGGGTAGGAGAAGGAGACGTCCTCGAACGCGACGTGCCCGACCCGGTGCTCGTCGACCGGCTTCGCCGTGGCGGAGTCGGTGATGGCCGGCTCCAGGTCGAAGTACTCGAAGATCCGGGCGAACAGCGCCCCGGAGGTCTGCAGGTCGAGCACCACGCGGAGCAGTCCCACGGTCGGGAACAGCAGCCGGGACTGCACGGTGGTGAACGCCACGATCGTGCCGGCGGTGATCGGGACGCCACCCTGGATCAGGTAGGCAGCCACCAGGTAGATGACGGCGGGGATGATCGACAGGAAGATCTGCACGATGGCGAAGAACCACTGGCCGGACATCTGCTGCCGGACCTGCAGGCCGATCTGGTTCCGGTTCTCGTCCCCGTAGCGGTGGATCTCGCTGCGCTGCTGGTTGAAGCTCTTGGCGAGCAGGATCCCCGACACGCTCAGCGTCTCCTGCGTGATCGCCGTCATGTCGGACAGCGACTCCTGGGTCTGCGCGGCGATCCGGGCACGGACCTTGCCGACCTTGCGCTGCGCGATGACGAGCAGGGGCAGCAGGACCACCGCCACCAGGGTCATCTGCCAGCTGAGGAGCAGCATCGCGACGACGGCCGCGATGACGGTCACCGTGTTGCCGAGCACCGACGAGATCGTGTTGTTCAGCACGCTGGCGACGCCGCCGACGTCGTTCTGGAGTCGGCTCTGGATCACGCCGGTCTTCGTGCGGGTGAAGAACGCCAGTTCCATCCGCTGCAGGTGACCGAACAGCCGCATCCGCATGGCACCCATGACCTTGTTGCCGACCGTCGCGGTCAGGTAGGTCTGCCACACCCCGATGCCGGCGCTCGCGATCCAGAGCCCGATCATCGCGCCGACCAGCACGGCGAGCACCGGGACGTCCGGGCCACCCTCCGGCGGGAAGAGACCGCGGTCGAACGCCTGCTGGGTCAGCAGCGGCGGGATGACCGACAGGGCCGCCCCCACCAGCACGAGCACGACCGTCAGGACGATCGCGCGTCGGTGCGGCACGAACAACCCGGCGATGCGACGGAGCAGGTGCGGGATCTGCGGGGCCTCGGCGTTCGCCGCGCGCTGCGCCTCGGGGTCACCGCTCGAGATCCGACCGCGACCGCCGCCGCGCATCCCGCCGCCGCCCGCGACGGAGTCCATCCGACTCATCTGCACCCTCTCCGCGCCGTCCGGCGTCGTCCTCGGATGAATGTACGCCCGCGCGCGGACCCGGCCCGACCCGTTCGCCGAGGGCTGTGGACGGAGGTGATCCGGGCCTCCCGTGTGGAGGGACGGACACGACCGGTTTGGACCCCGTCCGAGGGCCGTGGGACGATGACCCGTCCACCGCCAGCGCTCCCGTGAGGTCCCATGTCGTCCGCGCCGTCACTCAGCCACCAGCTCCTCCGGCGCAAGCCGGTCGACCAGCTCCGCGCGGAAGCGGCTGAAGGGGTCGACGGCCAACCGCTCCGTCGGACGCTGGGCGTGTGGCACCTCACCATGATCAGCGTCGGTGCGACGCTCGGCACGGGCATCCTCGTCGTGCTCGGCACCGCCGTGCCGCTGGCCGGCCCCGCGGTCTGGATCGCGTTCGTGGTCGCCGGGGTCGCGGCGCTGCTGTCCGCGCTGTCGTACGCCGAGATGGCCGGCGCGGTGCCCACCTCGGGGTCGAGCTACTCGTACACCTACGCGACCATGGGCGAGGGGATCGCCTGGATCTGCGGGTGGTGCCTGGTCCTCGAGTACGCGGTGTCGGTCGCCGCCGTCGCCGTGGGTGCGAGCGAGTACGTCGACGAGACGCTGCGGGTGTTCGGACTGCACCTGCCCACCGTGCTGTCCGCGCCTCCCGGCGACGGCGGGTTCGTCAACCTGCCCGCGGCGGCGCTCGTCCTCATCGCGATGCTGGTCCTGCTGCCCGGGGCGAAGGAGAGCGCCTGGGTGAACACGCTCATGGTGCTCGTGAAGATCGCGCTCCTGGTGTTCTTCGTCATCGTCGCCTTCTCGGCGTTCCGCGTCGGGAACTTCGAACCACTCGCGCCGATGGGGGCCGCGGGTGTCAGCGCGGCCGCCTCCCGGCTCTTCTTCTCGTACATCGGCTTCGATGCCGCGTCGACCGCGGGCGAAGAAGCCGAGGACCCCCGCCGGGACCTGCCGCGCGCCATCATCGGGTCGATCGCCCTCATCACCGCGCTGTACATCCTGGTCGCCGTCGCGGCCATCGGCGCTCGGTCGTGGACGTCGTTCTCCGCGGACGAGGCGTCGCTCGTCCGCATCGTCGTCGACGTCACCGGGCAGCCCGTCGTGGCGCTCGTGTTCTCCATCGGTGCCGTGATCGCGATCGCCAGCGTGGTCCTCACCGTCCTCTACGGGCAGACCCGGATCCTCCTGTCCATGGCTCGGGACGGGCTCGTGCCGAAGGTGTTCGGGCGGGTGTCGCCGCGCACGGGTACCCCGATCGCCAACACCCTCATCGTCGGCGTCGTGGTCACGATCGTGTCCGCACTCGTGCCCCTCGGTGAGCTCGCCGACGCCACGAGCATCGGGACGCTCATCGCGTTCGCCCTCGTGAACATCTCGGTGATCGTGCTCCGTCGGACGCAGCCGGACCTCGAGCGCTCCTACCGCGTGCCGCTCTTCCCCGTGGTGCCGGTGCTCGGCGTCCTGTTCTGCCTGTTCCTGGCGGTGACGCTCGGCGCGGGGACCTGGATCGCGTTCGGCATCTGGATGGTCGTCGGCGCGGTCCTGTACTTCGCGTACGGCCGCCGCCACAGCACGCTGGCGTAGGCCGAGACGCACGCCAGCGGAACGGTCGATCCCGAGGAGTTCGAGCACGCCCTTCCCCGCCGACCGGCACGAGGATCGCGTCGCGCGCGTCTGGTCGCTGCGGCGCTCGACGTCCGACATCCGCGAGGACCAGCCGCGCCGCCTCCCGGAGGTGCGGACCGTCATCTGACGGCGCCACCGGCCCGAGGCTCGCCCGGGCGGACAGGATCAACCGGCCGGGAGGCGCAAGTCGTCAGCCCAGCCGAGGCCCGGCTCCGCCACACCCACACCCGGCCACCACTCCCGCACACGACGAAGGCCGCCACCCCGAGGGGCAGCGGCCTTCGTGACCAGGAGGTCGGACTCAGACGAGCTCGACGGTGGCGCCAGCGGCCTCGAGGGCAGCCTTCGCCTTGTCGGCAGCTTCCTTGTTCGCACCCTCGAGGATCTTCGCGTCGGCGGTCTCGACGAGCGCCTTGGCCTCGCCCAGGCCGAGCGACGTGAGGCCACGGACCTCCTTGATGACCTGGATCTTCTTGTCACCGGCCGACTTGAGCACGACGTCGAACTCGGTCTTCTCCTCGACCTCCTCGGCGGGGGCAGCAGCGCCACCGGCCGCGGCGACCGCGACGGGGGCAGCAGCGGTGACCTCGAAGACCTCTTCGAACTTCTTCACGAAGTCCGAGAGCTCGATGAGCGTGAGCTCCTTGAAGGCCTCGATGAGCTCGTCCTGCGAAAGCTTCGCCATGATTTTCTCCTACTACTTACTGATGCGTGGTGTGGTTGTGGAACGCGTGCCTGGTCAGGCCGCGGACTCCTGCTTCTCGCGGAGGGCGTCCACCGTGCGGACGGCCTGCGAGAGGGGTGCGTTGAACAGGTACGCAGCACCGAACAGCGAGGCCTTGAAGGCGCCGGCGAGCTTGCCGAGCAGCACTTCGCGGGACTCGAGGTCGGCGAGCTTGTCCACCTCGGTCGCGGTGAGCGGGTTACCGTCGAAGTAACCGCCCTTCACCACGAGCTCGGGGTTCGCCTTGGCGAATGCACGCAGCGACTTCGCGACGGCGACGGTGTCACCGTGGACGAAGGCGAGAGCGGACGGACCGGCGAGCTCGTCGTCGAACGACGTGATGCCTGCCTCGTTGGCCGCGATCTTGGTCAGCGTGTTCTTCACCACGGCGTACGTGGCGTGCTCACGGATCGAGTTGCGGAGCTCCTTGAGCTGCGCGACCGTGAGACCGCGGTACTCGGTGAGCAGAACGGCGTTCGAGCTACGGAAGGACTCCGTGAGCTCGGCGACCGCAGCTTCCTTGTTCGCCATGGTTCTCCTTGGGGTTCTTGCTGGCAGCCCCTGGTCCACGAACGAAAAAAGCTCCGGCGCAGAGGCTCGGAGCTGCTCCCGCACGACGTGTGGGAGTGGTTCTGAACACCTGCGCGGGCTGCCTCGTGACGAGGACCTTCGGTCACTGTCCATGCGTGAGCACGGCAGCGACGACCAGCGGTCTTTGGCTGAGAAGAACGGTAACACATCCGAGTGGCGTTCCGGAACCCCGCCCGCGGCCAGGAGGCCCGGCATGCGCACGCCCCAGGCGTGCCGGCTCGCGGCCAGCCGGGACCGGTGGCTCAGGACCGTTCCGGGACGCCCGCCCAGGTCGCCGCCGACGTCGGCGGCGCCGCGTCGGCAGGAGAACCCGCCGCCCCTGGTCGGTCACCCGAACCGACTCCGCCGTCGCCGACACCCCGGCCAGCAGCAGGACCAGCGACAGCGACGTCACCGGCCCCGCTCGTCGCCCGCTCCCCCGGTCGCTCCGGCAGGTGCACCGTGAAGACCGTCTCCCCCGGCCGGCTCGTCACTCCGACCCGTCCGCCGTGCGCCTGCACGACCGCGTCGACGATCGCGAGGCCGAGCCCCGTCGACCCGGCGGTCCGGGAGCGCGAGCTGTCGGCGCGCGCGAAGCGCTCGAAGAGCTTCGGCAGGAACTCCGGGTCGATGCCCTGCCCGTCGTCGCGGACGGTGAGGTCGACGCCGCCGCCGTCGGCCGCAGGCACCCGGGCGAGGCCGACCGTGATGCGTGTGCCGTCGGGCGTGTGGGTCCGCGCGTTCGTGACGAGGTTGACGATCACCTGGTGCAACCGGGCGGCGTCCCCGACGACCTCGACGGGGTCCTCCGGCAGGTCCACCTCGATCGGGTGGTCCGGCGAGGCGGCGTGTGCGTCGTTGACGGCGTCGAGCACGAGGCCGGTGAGGTCGACGTCGGCGAACTGGATCTCGCGCCCTTCGTCGAGTCGTGCCAGGAGCAGCAGGTCCTCGACCATCGAGGTCATCCGGACCGACTCCGACTCGATGCGGCTCATCGCGTAGACCACGTCCGGCGGCAGGTCACCGCCCATCCGGCGCGTCAGTTCGGCGTAGCCGCGCACCGAGGCGAGCGGCGTCCGGAGTTCGTGCGACGCGTCGGCGACGAACTGCCGGACCTTCTGCTCGGAGCGCTCGCGGGCCTGCATGGCGCCGGCAATGTGCCCGAGCATCCGGTTGAAGGCGGCGCCGACCCGACCGACCTCGGTCTCCGGGTCGTCGTCGGGTACGCGGATGCCGACCAGTGCGTCGCTCCGCTCGAGCGGCATGCGCGCGACGGTCGAGGCCGTCTCGGCGACCCGGTCGAGCGGCCGGAGGGCTCGGCGGACCGCGGCCGTCGCGACGAGGGACGCAGCGAGGAGGGCGAGCCCGGTGACCACGAGCACCACCCCGAACAGCTTCCACACGCTCTCGTGGACGGGTGCGAGCGGCAGCCCGACGACGAGGACCGCGGGACCCACGGTCGCGGCGCTGACGCGGTAGCTCCCCAGGCCCCCGCCCAGGTCGATCGTGTGCGGGCGCCCGTCGACGCGGACGGTGCCGAGCGGCCGGACGGCCGAGGCGGACAAGCGGTCGACGTCGCCCGCGTTGTCCAGGACGCTGCCGACCACGACGCTGCCGTCGAGGAAGTAGACGGTCAACGTCCCGGCGGCCTGCCCGGACGGCCGACCGATGTCGAGCCCGGGTCCGTTCGGCCCCTGCTGCTCGACCGAGCGCTGGGCGCGGTTCGTGGCGTACTGCAGTTGCTCGTCGATCGCGGACCGTTGGATGGAGAAGAGCGCGACGATGCTGCCGCCGCCGATCACCGCGCTCACGGCGACGACCAGGGCGACGATGCTCAGGACGAGCCGACGACGGAGGGTCATGCGGGTGCGACCGCTCAGGAGGTGGGCTTGATGACGTAACCGACGCCGCGCACCGTGTGGATCATGGGCTGCTCGCCGGCGTCGATCTTCTTGCGCAGGTAGGAGATGTAGATCTCGACGACCGACGACTTGCCGCCGAAGTCGTACGACCACACGCGGTCGAGGATCTGCGCCTTCGAGAGCACGCGGCGGGGGTTGCGCATGAGGAAGCGGAGCAGTTCGAACTCCGTCGCGGTCAGCTCGATGGCCCGTCCGGCTCGCGAGACCTCGTACGACTCCTCGTCGAGCACGAGGTCGCCGACGACGATGCGGGAGTCCCCGGCCTCGCTGATCGAGATCTGCGACCGACGGATGAGGCCCCGGAGTCGCGCCACGACCTCCTCCAGCGAGAACGGCTTCGTGACGTAGTCGTCCCCACCGGCGGTGAGCCCGGTCACGCGGTCCTCGACGGAGTCCTTCGCGGTGAGGAACAGCACCGGGGTGTCGTCGTTGTTCTGGCGCAGTCGGCCGAGCACCTGCAGTCCGTCGAGGTCCGGCATCATCACGTCGAGCACCATGGCGTCGGGCTGGAACTCGCGCGCCTTCGCCAGCGCGTCCTGACCGCCGTTCGCACTCCGGACGTCCCAGCCCTCGTACCGGAGCGCCATCGAGAGCAGGTCGGTGAGGCTGGCCTCGTCGTCGACGACGAGGATGCGCAACGGGGAACCGTCGGCACGGGTGAGACGCGGGGCTGCGGAGGGCTGGGAGATGGTCACGTCTTCGAGTATCGAGAGATTCCTATGAGCGGTCTGTGGCAGCTCCCAGTGTGACCTGTGGATCGCCCGGGTCACGCGTCCGCGCCCTCCCCGTCCTGAGCCCCATACCGTTCTCATAGCGGACGGAAGGGGTGCCCTTGGCACGCCTTCCTAGGTTCTCCCCGTCGGCCCCGCCGCGCGATCCGCGCGGTCGGTGTCCCCGGAGCCGGCCCCCCACCGAGGAGAACCATGTTCCTGACCTACCTCAGGCGCGAACTCACGAACCGCAGGAAGCAGACGGTCATCATCGCCGTCGGGATGGCACTCGCCATCGCGCTCGTCGTGATCGTGTCGTCCATCGCGAGCGGTGTGCAGTCCGCTCAGTCGAGCGTGCTGCAGTCCGTCTACGGCGTCGGCACCGACATCACGGTCTCGAAGACCGAGACGCCCTCGTCGAGCAGCACCGGACGGCCGTCCTTCGACTTCGGCGGCCAGGACTCCTCGGACGGCAGCGGTTCGACGGACCTGTCGCAGTCCCGCCTGGCCGTGTCGCGGGGCGCGAGCACCCTGAGCTCCACGGACGTCGAGCGTGTCACCGGCACGGACGGCGTCAAGGCGGCCACCGGCGTCCTCACGCTCGAGAACAGCACGTTCTCCGGCCAGGTCCAGCAGAGCGAGGACAGCGACGGCAGCAGCGACAGCGCCGCCCAGGCCGGTCCGCCGAGTGACGGCGGATCGGGTGGCGGCGGGTTCGGCGGCGGCTCCTTCTCCGTCGACTCCTTCACCGTCACGGGCATCCCGGTGTCCGGCGACACGGTCGGACCGCTCACGAGCACCGAGATCACGGACGGACGCACCTTCACCGCAGCCGATGCGGGCGAGGACGTCGTCGTGCTCGACTCGGCGTACGCCACGAGCGCGTCGAAGGCGGTCGGCGACACGGTCGAGATCGGCGGCGAGGACTTCGAGGTCATCGGCATCGTCGCCTCCACCGGCTCCGCGTCGACCACCGGCTCGAACACGTACGTCCCGCTCGACACCGCGCAGACGCTCGCGGACCTCGACGGGCAGGTCACGTCGATCTACGTCTCCGCCGAGTCGTCGTCCGACGTCGCGACGATCAAGACCGCACTGCAGGACGAGCTGGCGGACGCGACCGTGTCCACCGAGGCCGACCTCGCCTCGAGCGTCTCCGGCTCGCTCGCCACCGCGTCGTCCCTCGTGTCGAACCTCGGCACCTGGCTCTCGATCGTCGTCCTGGCCGCGGCGTTCCTCATCGCGATCCTGTTCACCGTCTCCGGCGTCACCCGACGCACCCGTGAGTTCGGCACGCTCAAGGCCATCGGCTGGTCGAACGGCCGCATCACCCGGCAGGTCGCCGGCGAGTCCCTCGTGCAGGGTCTGATCGGCGGTGTCATCGGCGCCGCGGTCGGTCTGGTCGGCATCCTCGTCGTGAACGTCATCGCGCCGACGATCTCGGCGAGCGCGTCCTCGAGCACCGCGACGGGCCCCGGGGCCGGACGTGGGATGCCCGACGGCGCCGCGACGGCAGCGGCCGGCGGCGCCACCACCGGCGGTGCCCCGGCCGGCGGCTTCGGTGGCGGCGGGCAGAGCGCCACGACCACCGACGTCGTGCTGCACGCGCCGGTCACGGTCGAGGTGATCCTGCTCGCGATCGGTCTGGCGATCCTCGGCGGCCTCATCGCCGGCGCACTCGGCGGCTGGCGGGCCTCCCGTCTCCGTCCGGCGGAAGCCCTGCGGAGCGTGGCCTGATGCGGCGCCGGAGCACGCCCGCCACCCTGAACGCACCCGCACCCGCACCCGCCCGCGCACCCCGTGTCCCGACGACCGACCCAGGAGCCACCGTGACCACCACCGACGCCGCACCCTCGACGGGTGCCGTGCCCGCCGCCTCCCGACCGGTCTACCGACTGACGGGCGTGACCAAGACCTACCAGCAGAAGAACCGCGCGGTCACCGCGCTCACCGGTGTCGACCTCGAGATCCCGCAGGGACAGCTCGTCGCGATCCAGGGGCCGACCGGCGGCGGCAAGTCGACGTTGCTGCAGATGCTCGGGGCGCTCGACCGGCCGACCGCCGGGTCGGTGTACCTGGGTGACCGGGACATCGCGACGCTCGGCGACCGGGCGCTGACCGACGTGCGGGCGAGCGAGATCGGGTTCGTGTTCCAGAGCTTCAACCTCATCCCGACGTTGACCGCGCTCGAGAACGTGGAGACCGCGTTCTCCGGGTCACTCGCCGACCGGTCGCGGGCCGAGGTCCGCGACCGCGCGACCGCTGCGCTCGGCGAGGTCGGGCTCGGCGAGCGCCTCGACCACCTGCCGGCCGAACTCTCCGGGGGCCAGCAGCAGCGGGTCGCGATCGCGCGGGCGCTGGTGAAGGACCCGAGCGTGCTCCTGGCCGACGAACCGACGGGGGCGCTCGACGAGGCGACGCGCGACGAGATCATGGCCCTCGTCGAGCGGCAGTGGCAGGACCGCGGTCTGACGGTGGTCATCGTGACGCACGACTCGTGGGTGGCCCGACGTGCGGAGCGCCGGCTGCACATCAAGCAGGGGCAGGTCCGCGACGTGTAGTCGATCGTCGCGGTGCCCGGCCGCGGAAGACACGCCACGGTCCCTGAGCGGCCTGTCGCGCCGGTGGCGCGTCGTGACCGGCTGCGTGGCATGACCGGTGGCGCAGCGCGCCCGTCGTCACCGCCTGGAGGCCCGGTGCCGGTCTCGTCGACCGGGGACCGGGCCTCCGGGCGGGTGGTCCGGTCCGGGCCCGGAGCCCCCGCGACCGGCAGGCACCGCTACGGCGGTGGTCCTCAGCCGGCGACGGGGTAGTCGCAGAAGGCGAACCACGACGAGTCCGGCGCCCACGGCGGCACGTTGACGGTCCCCTGCCCGCCGTCGAGCACCACGAGTGTCTCGGGCACGACGGTGATCCTGGCCCCCGACGCCAGGACCCCGGGCAGGAGCCGGAGTTCCACCCGGTGGTCGGCCGGGTGGCCCTGCACCCCGGGCTCGTACGACAGGTACAGCAGGTGCGCGCCGTCCGGCGAGACGTGCGGGAACCAGTTCACCCGCTCGTCCGCGGTGATCCGCACGGGCTCGGTCGATCCGGTCCGCAGCGCGGCGAGCTGCGCGGTCCCGGGGGTGAACCGCTCCGTGTTGAACAGGAGGGCGGCACCGTCGGGCGTCCACGCGCAGCCGTCGTCGGGGTGCTCGTCGCGGGTGACGAACTCGGTCGTACCGGTCGAGGGGTCGACCAGCGCCACGTCGGTCGTCCAGACACCCTGCTCGTCGCGTTCGCCGACGATCGCGGCGAGCGCCGAGGCGTCCGGGGCGATGCCGTGCAGGTAGTACTTCCGGACGACGGGCAGCACTGCTGCGGTGTCGGTGATCCGGGTCCCGGTGCCGCCGCCGGGCAGCGGCACGCGGTAGAGCTCGCCGTCCCGGCCGCTCACCACGACGGAATCCCCCGAGGGGTCGAGCACGTGGTCGTTGTTGATCTCCGGCACGCCGTCCATCGGCACCGGCACGAGCGCGGTCTCGTCCAGGACCGTCCCCGCCGCCGGCAGCGGCAGCAGCCACAGGTCGCCGTCGGCGTTGAGCACGAGTGTGTCGGCGTCGAGGACGTTCGGCGCCTCGACGAGCACCGTGTCGGACGCGAAGACGAGACGCCGGGCCCGCGCCTGGACGTCGTACACGTGTACGCGGCTGGTCTGTCCGGGCAGCAGCTGCCGCCCACGGGTCTCGGTCATGCGTCCATCCTGTCGTGCGTGGTCGGGCGGCGGGCAGGACGGCGGTGGGCCGCGCCCGCAGAACGGACGGGAGGCGCGGTGCGGGTCCCACCCGCACCGCACCTCCCGTCAGGTGGCTGCGTCTACTTCACCGCACCGGCGGTCAGGCCGGCGACGAACTGCCGCTGGACCACCAGGAACGCGATGACGACCGGGATCGACACGACCAGCGAAGCGGCCATGATCTGGTTCCAGTACACGTTCGTCTGCGTCGAGTACTGCTGCAGGCCGACCGCGAGCGTCGAGCCGAGACCGTTCGTCATCACCGAGGCGAAGAGCACCTCACCCCACGCGGTCATGAACGAGTAGATCCCGACCGCCACGAGACCCGGACGGGCCGACGGCAGGATGATCCGGAACAGCGCACCCATCGGGCCGGAGCCGTCGACCATCGCGGCCTCGTCGAGTTCGCGCGGGATGGTCTCGAAGTAGCCCGCGAGCATCCAGATCGAGAACGGGAGCGTGAACGTCAAGTACGTGATGATGAGCCCGAGCCAGCTGCCGACGAGCTGGATGCCGAGCGAGTTGCCGAGGTTCGTGAAGATGAGGAACAGCGGCAGCAGGAACAGCACGCCCGGGAACATCTGCGTGGAGAGCACCGTCGTGGTGAACGCGCTCTTGCCCCTGAAGTTCCATCGCGACACCGCGTAGGCGGCGAACGTCGCGATGATCAGGGAGAACACGGTCGCGACGGTGCAGACCACGAGCGAGTTGATGAAGTACCGACCGAGCGGCACCGTGGACCACATGTCGATGAACGGCTGGATCGTGATGTTCGACGGGATCCACGTGAAGTCGTTCTGCACGTCACCGAGCGGCTTGAGTGCCGTCGTGACCATCACGTAGAGCGGCACCACCGTGAAGACGGTGAGCAGCGCGAGGACGACGATCTTGAAGGACTTGGCGCCCACTGTTTCACGCACGGACGGACCTCCGGTTGGTGACGGCCAGGTAGATGCCCGTCACGACGAGCAGGAAGAGGAGCAGGAGCACGCTCATCGCCGCTCCGGAGCCGAAGTTCCAGGTGATGAACGACGCGTTGTAGATGTGGAAGCTCAGCAGGTCCGCGGCCGGGGGCTGGGCGGTCGAGCCGAACAGCACGAACGGCGTGTTGAAGTCGTTGAACGTCCAGAGGAACATCACGAGCACGAGGGTGACGTTGACCGGGCGGACCATCGGCAGCGTGATCGAACGCCACTGCCGGAAGGGCTTCGCGCCGTCGACCGAGGCGGCCTCGTACACGTCGGCGGGCACGGACTGCAGACCCGCCATGAGCATGAGGAACGCGAACGGCCAGGTCTTCCAGATCGCCACGACGACGACCGCCACGAAGGCGTTGTTGCCGATGAGCCAGAACGGGGCGCCGTCGCCGAACAGCCCCAGCTGGTCGACGAGGACGTGGTTGATGGCGCCGGAGTCACGCTGGAACATGAACTTCCACGTGATGACGCCCGCGTACATCGGCAGGGCGTACGGCACGAGGAACAGCGTGCGGAAGAGCCCACGGCCGAGGAACGGCTTCTGCAGGGCGACCGCGGCGGCCATGCCGAAGCCCCAGGACAGGCCGACGACGAGGATCGTGAACGCGCAGGTGATGAGGAACGAGCTGAGCAGTCCGCGACCGATGGCCTGGTCGAAGTCGACCGCGACGGAGTAGTTCCGGAAGCCGGCGAACGGGGCGGCGCCCCAGTTGGCGATGAAGTACTTGGTGAGCTGCACGAAGCTGATCCAGATGCCGACGAGCATCGGCACGATGTGGATGAGCAGCTCGAAGAGGATCGCGGGACCGACGAGCGCGTACGGGAGCCACGAGACGCGACGCTTCCCGCGGGGCGACGGGCCCGAGAGGGTCGGCGCCTTCGTGTGCGTCAGGTCGATGGCCTCGGAGTCTGGCAGGACCGTCGTGGACATGGGCAGGCCTTCCGGCTGGGTGGAGGGTGTTCAGAGGTGGGGCGGGGGGCCCGGACGCGTCCCTGCGGACGCGTCCGGGCCTCCCGTCGGGGTCAACCTGCGGCCTGGGAGACCTGGTCCTGAGCCGTCTGCAGGGCGTCCTTGATGTCCTTCTCGGACACCGTCGAACCGGTGGCGATCTTGGCGAACATCTCGTTCATCGCCTTGCCGACCGTGGACTCGAACTGGTCCTCGGCGGGGACCAGCGGGAGCGGCTTCGCCTTGTTGTTGTAGATGTCGAGGAACGTCTTCGTCTGCTCGTCGGTGACCGACTCGGCAGCGTCGGCGAGCACCGGCAGGGCCGAGTACGGCTTGTCGAGCGTCGTCTGCGTGTCCATGCTCGTCATGTACTTGACGAACTTCAGCGCGCCGTCCTTGTTGTCGGTGTTCTTGAAGATCGACAGGTTGATGCCGGCCGGGAAGCTGGCGATGTCCTCGCCGCCGGTCGGTGCCGGCAGCGGCACGACGCCGAACTCGTCGGCCTTCATGCCGAGCGACTCGATCGTCGTGTTCGCGTTGTTCTGGTTGAGGATCATCGCGGCCTTCTTGTTCGCGAAGTCCGCGACCGACTGGTTCGCGTTGTCGTACTGCGCGTTCGACGGGTTGGCCGCCTTGCTCTCCTGCATGAGGTCGAGGTAACGCTTGATGCCGTCGACGTTCGCCTTCGAGGTGAAGGTCGGGTTGCCGTCGCCGTCGAACCACTCGCCGCCGTTCTGAGCCGAGTTGATGAAGGCGAAGTGTGAGTTCTCGGTGTACGAACCACCGGCGAGGCTGAACCCGTACGTGCCGTCGGTGGTCAGCTTCTCGGCGGCCGAGACGAGGTCCTCCCAGGTGGTGGGCGGCTCGACGCCGGCGTCCGCGAGCATCTGCTTGTTGTAGAACAGGCCGTAGGCGAGGCCGTAGAGCGGGACGCTCGTGACGGTCTCACCCGGTGCGCCACCGGTCGAGAGCGCGACCTTGCCGAACTTGTCGGCGCCGCCGATCGCCTTCATCTCGGCGTCACCGAACTCCTGGAAGGCGCCGGTGGCCTGGAGCGAGGTGGCCCAGGTGTTGCCGATGTTGACGACGTCCGGGCCCTGGCCCGAGGTGACGGCGGTCTGGATCTTCGTCTGCAGGTCGTTCCACCCGATGACCTGGAGGTCGACCTTGATCCCGGTCTCGTCGGTGAACTTCTCCAGGACGGGGGTCAGCACCTCCTTGTCGTGCTCGAGTGAGGTGCCCTGGTTCGACGCCCAGTAGGTGAGCGTCTTCGAGTCGCCCGATGCGCCGGAGGACCCGGAGGAGCAGGCGGCGAGGCCCGACACGGTGAGTGCCGCGGCCGCGGTGATGGCCAGTGCGCGGATGGCAGTGCGCATGACTCTCTACTTTCTCGTCGTTGAGATGGTGCAGGAGGGTGGTGCTGGATCGTGCTGGGTGCTGCTGTGTGGGACGGGCAGCTCTGGTCCACCGGGTTCCGGTCCGCCCAGGTCCTGGTCGGGCCGGGGTCTGGTCAGGCCAGGGTCTGCGCCGCGGGGTCCCAACCCTCGGGGAGGGTCGGGGAGGGTGCGACGGTGCTCTCGACGAGCACGGTCTCACCACGTTCGGCTGCCTCGGCGATGGAGACCATCACGTCGAGGACGTGGAAGGCGAGGGCACCGGGGACCCGGTTCTCCTCGCCCGCACGGAGGGAGCGGGCCAGGTCGACCACGCCGGTCCCCCGCGAGTAGGTGGACCCGACGGCCGGGATCGTCTCGGGCTCCTCGGCGCCGAGCGCGTACAGCTCGGTGTCGCCGTCGAAGTCGTTCGGGTCGGGGAACACGACCGTGCCGGTCTCGCCCGCGATCTCGACGAAACCGGTGCGGCCGCGGTCGGACTCGAACGAGAAGACGCTCTGCGCGCTCCCACCGTTCTCGAACTGGATGAGCGCCGAGTGGTTCGTCGGCACCTCCACCGGGAACTCGGTGCCGGCCTTCGGACCCGAGCCGATCGTGCGGGTGGCACGCGACTTCGACGCCGTGGCGGTGACCTTCGCGACGGGTCCGAAGGCCTGCACGAGGGTCGTGATGTAGTACGGGCCGATGTCGAACAGCGGGCCAGCGCCGTACGCGAAGAGGAACTCGGGGCTCGGGTGCCAGGACTCCGGCCCGGGGCTCTGGAAGAGCGTCAGCCCGTTGAGCGGCTTCCCGATGCGGCCGTCGCGGATCGTGCGGAGCGCGGTCTGGAGCCCCGCACCGAGGAACGTGTCGGGTGCGACGGACACGGTGCGTCCGGCCGCGACCGCGGCGTCACGCAGCTCCGCAGCGCTCTCCCGGTCCAGTGCGTAGGGCTTCTCGCCCCAGACGTGCTTGCCGGCACGGAGCGCCTGGAGCGCGACCTCGACGTGTGCTGCCGGGATGGTGAGGTTCACGACGATCTCGATGTCGTCGATCGCCAGGAGCTCCTCGACCGTGCCCGACCCCTGGACGCCCCACTTCTCGGCCTGCGACGCGGCGCGGGGCAGGTCGATGTCGGCGATGAAGAGGACCTCGACGTCCGGGAAGACCGTGAGGTTGGACAGGTACTGGTCCGAGATGACCCCGGCGCCGATGACACCGACGCCGACGCGACCCGACCGGGAGGCGGTGGTCGCGGTGTCGACGGCGGTCGTGCTGTCCGCGCTCATGCGGCGGCTCCCGCGAGGAAGGCGTACGAGTCGCGGACGGCCTGCACGACGTCACCGTCGTGGTCGTCGAGCTCGATGACCTGCTGCGCCTGGGGTGCGGCGGCGACGATGTCGCGGACCGGCATGACCCCGTTGCCGACGGCCACCTGCTGCTTGTCGTCGTGCGAGCCGTCGCCGTCCTTGACGTGCAGGAAGCGGACCTGGTCGCCGAGTCGGCCGAGCACGGCCACCGGGTCGTCCCCGCCGACCTTCGCCCAGTAGGTGTCGAGTTCCAGGACGACGTCTCCCGACAGGGCTCCGGCGAAGACCTCGAAGGCGCTCGTGCCGTCGATCCGGTTCGAGAACTCGAACGCGTGGTTGTGGTAGCCGAGCACCAGGCCGTGGTCGGCGGCGCGGACGGCGAGGTCGTCGAACCGGCGGGCGATCGCCTCGACGTCCTCGCGGGTGGTCCAGCGCGACTCGTCGACGTGCGGGTCGATGAGCGTGGTGAGTCCGACGGTGACACTCGCGGCGAGGATCCGCTCGAGCTCCTGCTCGTCCACGTCCACCAGACGTGCGTGCCCGCTCGGCGCGGTCAAGCCGGCCTGCTGCAGGGCGGCGGCGTACTCGTCGGCACGGTCGACGAAGCCGAAGAGCTCGACGTTCGTGAAACCGATGTCGGCGATCGTCGCCAGGGTTCCGGGGAGGTCCGCCGACAGTGCGTCACGCACCGTGTACAGCTGGACCGAGAGCGGTTGGGTCACCGTGTGTTCTCCTCATCGAGACGTGGTCTGCACTGACCGATCGTCACACTATGGGCGCTTCTGTCGGCGGTCAAGCAGAAGTTCGAAGAGGTTCGACGGACTTCGTTGCGTGGCTCGGAGGATGTGTGGTTCACTCCGAGCATGGTCGACATGACTCGGACGGCAACGTCGCCGCCGGTCGGGACGAGTGAGCTCTTCCAGATCCTGCGTGACGGAGTGCCGCGGACCCGTGGTGAACTCGCCGCCCTGACGGGGATGGCCCGCTCGACCATCGGCGTGCGCCTGGACGCCCTCGTCGACGTCGGACTCGTCGGCGCCGTCGACACCGCGGCCTCCACCGGGGGCCGCCCACCCGCCCAGATCGCCCTGCGGCCGGCCGCGCGGCTCGTCGTCGCCGCCGACCTGGGCGCATCGCACGGCCGCGTCTCGGTGACCGACCTCGTGGGCACGCAACTCGCCACCCGCGACGCCAGCATCGACATCGCCGCCGGCCCCGTCCCGACACTCGAGTGGCTCATCCGGGTCGTCGACGAACTCCTCGACTCGGTCGGGCGCGGTCGCGACGACGTCATCGCCGTCGGCATCGGCCTGCCCGGGCCGGTGGAGTTCTCGACCGGACGCCCGGCGAACCCCCCGATCATGCCCGGATGGGACGGCTTCGACGTGCCCGGGTGGCTCCGGCAGCACGTCCGCGCCCACGTGCTCGTCGACAACGACGTCAACATCGCCGCGCTCGGGGAGCGCGCACACGGCTGGCCGGACCTCGATCACCTGCTCTTCGTCAAGGTCGCCACCGGCATCGGTTCCGGCATCGTCTCCGAGGGTCGGCTCCAGCGCGGCGCGCAGGGCACCGCCGGTGACATCGGGCACGTCCGGGTCTCGCGCGCCGGTGACGTGCCGTGCCACTGTGGCAACACCGGCTGCCTGGAGGCCGTCGCCTCCGGCCCGGCGATCGCCCGCGCACTCCGGGCGAAGGGCCACGACGTGCACACCAGCGCTGACGTCATCGACCTGGTCGCACGCTCCGACATCGACGCGATCGGCGCGGTGCGGCAGGCGGGCCGTGACATCGGCGAGGTCCTCGCCACGTGCGTCTCGCTCATGAACCCGTCGGTCATCGCCCTCGGCGGTTCGATCACCCAGGCCGGGGAGCACCTGCTCGCCGGTGTCCGCGAGGTCGTCTACTCCCGCTCGATGCCGCTCGCCACCGAGCACCTCGTCATCGCCCAGTCCCGCGCGGGATCGATCGCGGCGCTGCAGGGCGCCGCGGCCCTCGCGATCGCCTACGCCCTCTCCCCCGCCGGCGTCGACGAGCTGGTGACCCTGGCCGAGGGCCGCCAGCTCGTCTCCTGACCGCGGTCAACCGCGGTGATGACCAGCGCGCCGGTTTCGCCGGTGCCGGTGGTCGGGTGGACAATCGTCGCGTGACGATCGTGCAGCCCACCCTGTGGGGCGACCTTGATGACGGGTGGGAGGCCCAGCCCGCCTCGGGCACGGCGCCGTCCGTCCCGGCACGGTCGAGCCGGAACGCGTTCACGTCACTGCGCGGGCACACCGAGCGCATCGTCGCGCACTCCTCCGACCGGGTCGCCTGGCTCCGCGCGCGGGCCATGGGCATCACCGCCACCGACGTCGCACGTCTCGCCTCGCTCCGCGCGGTCGACGCCGTCGTCGCCGACAAGCGCTACGGCTCACGGTTCTCCGGCAACGTCTACACCGAGCACGGCAAGGACCGTGAGCCGGTGATCGCCTCGTGGGTCGCCGCGACCCACGGCATCCAGCCCTCGGCGCACCTGTTCCACGCGGCAGCGAACCGGGCGCACCTCGCGACGCCGGACGGTGTCGGGCAGGACCGTGACGGTCGCCTGCTCCTCGCCGAGATCAAGACGACCTCGTCCGGCTGGAAGCGTGTCCCCCGGCACTACCTCCGGCAGATCTGGTGGCAGCAGTACGTCCTCGGTGCCGACCGCACGCTGTTCGTGTGGGAGGAGCACGACGACTTCGTGCCGGTCGCCGACGAACCGGAGTGCCGCTGGATCGACCGCGACGACGACGCGATCCGCGGGCTCATCGCGCTCGCCGACCTCGTGCTCGACCGGCTCCGGGACGCCCGCTGACCGGGACGACCCGGAGTCGGCTGAGCGCCACGACACCGAGGCCCATCAGCCCGATGAACACCGCCACGCCGAGGCAGTACAACGCCACGGCTCCGTAGCCGGACACGGGGTCGAGGAACGGGTACGGGACCCAGCCGTCGGTGGCCCCACGGGTCACGACGACCACGAGCCAGACCGCCGGGTAGACGAGGAACCACCAGACGTCACGGAAGAGCAGGCGGCTCCGGTCCGAGAACAGCGCCCAGTCGAGCACCACGACCAGCGGGATCCAGCGGTGCACGACGTCGTTCGACCAGGACGCCCCCAGCGGCTGACCAACCTGCGCCAGGAGGGTGTTGTAGACCAGGCCGGTCGTGGCGATGTACACCGTGGCCGCCCCGCGGAACAGGTCGAGACGCCGACCGGTCGGACGGTCCCCGAACGCGGCCACGACGGTCAGGGTGAACACCGCGGCGACGAGCAGGTTCGACTGGTTCGTGAAGTACCCGAAGAAGTCCCAGAACACGAAGTCGTCGCGGAGCGCACCCTGCAGGTCCGTGACCACCGCGGCGACGGCGACGATCGCGACGACGAGCCGCAGGGAGTTCACGAAGGTCCGCACCCTCCCACGGTAGTGGTCCGTGCCGGGCACACCGGTCGTGCCGCCGGCCACCAGACCCCGCACGGACGACGACGGCCCGCACCTCCCGGTGCGGGCCGTCGTGTGGTGCGGTGGATCAGGCCAGGACGTTGACGTCCAGCGGGATGCCCGGGCCGAAGGTCGTCGAGACGGCGCCCTTCATGATGTAGCGGCCCTTGGCAGCGCTCGGCTTGAGGCGGACGACCTCGTCGAGCGCGGCGGTGATGTTCTCGTCGAGCTGCTCCGGGGTGAACGAGGCCTTGCCGACGACGAAGTGCACGTTGGCGTGCTTGTCGACGCGGAACTCGATCTTGCCGCCCTTGATGTCGTTCACGGCCTGGGCCACGTTCGGCGTCACGGTGCCGGTCTTCGGGTTCGGCATGAGGCCGCGCGGGCCGAGCACCTTGCCGAGACGACCGACCTTGCCCATGAGCTCCGGGGTCGAGACGGCGGAGTCGAACGACGTGTAACCCTCGGCGACCTTCGCGATGAGCTCGTCGCCACCGACCTCGTCGGCGCCGGCGGCGATGGCGGCCTCAGCCGCTGCACCCGTGGCGAAGACGATGACGCGGGCGGTCTTGCCGGTGCCGTGCGGCAGGATGACGGTGCCGCGCACCATCTGGTCCGCCTTGCGCGGGTCGACGCCGAGCTTCAGCGCGACCTCGACGGTGGAGTCGGTCTTCGCCGAACCGGTCTCCTTCGCGAGGGCGACGGCCTCGGTCGGGGTGTAGAACTTGTCGGCCTCGATCTTCGCGGCCGCGGCGCGGTACGCCTTGGACTTCTTCGCCATGGTGGTCTCCTTGCGAGATACGTGGTTGGCGAGCCGGCGCGGCTCTCCCACGGTGAGTACTGGGGTGTGAGGGGTGAGGCTCAGGCCTCGACCGTGATGCCCATCGACCGAGCGGTGCCGGCGATGATCTTCGTCGCCTGCTCGAGGTCGTTGGCGTTCAGGTCGGGCTGCTTGGTCTCGGCGATCTGACGGATCTGCTCCGCCGTGATGCGTCCGGCCTTCACCGTGTGCGGCGTCGCGGAACCCTTGTTCACACCCGCAGCCTTCTTGATGAGCTCGGCGGCCGGCGGGGTCTTGAGGATGAACGTGAACGAACGGTCCTCGTAGACGGTGATCTCGACCGGGATGACGTTGCCGCGCTGCGACTCGGTCGCCGCGTTGTACGCCTTGCAGAACTCCATGATGTTCACGCCGTGCTGACCGAGCGCCGGACCGATCGGCGGGGCCGGGTTGGCGGCGCCCGCGTTGATCTGCAGCTTGATCAGGCCCGTGACCTTCTTCTTCGGTGCCATGTTCCGTTTCCTCCTGGGATCGAACGCACGGGGATCCGTGCACTCTCCCGCGTCTCCGGCGGATCCGGATCGCGGTCACGAGCCCGCAGCGCACGAGGCGCGCGGACCCAAACTCAGACAGTCTACTGGATGTTCGCCAGGACTAGAGCTTCGTCACCTGGTCGAAGCTGAGCTCGACCGGCGTCTCGCGCTCGAACAGCGACACGAGGACGGTGAGCTTGCCGCTCTCCGGCTTGATCTCGGAGATCGAACCCGGCAGACCCGCGAACGAGCCTTCCTTGATGGTGATCGTCTCGCCGACCTCGAAGTCGACCTCGGCCTGCGGCTGGGCCTGTGCGGCACCGCCGGACTTCGAGCCGCCCTTGGTCGGCGCGGCTTCGGCGACCTGCACCAGGGACTTCAGCATGCCGAACGCTTCGTCGAAGCGGAGCGGCGTGGGGTTGTGGGCGTTGCCAACGAAGCCCGTGACGCCGGGGGTGTGCCGGACGACGGACCACGAGTCCTCGTTGAGGTCCATCCGGACGAGTACGTAGCCGGGGATCCGGACGCGGGTGACGAGCTTGCGCTGCCCGTTCTTGATCTCGACGACGTCCTCCATCGGGACCTCGGCCTGGTAGATGTAGTCCTCCATCGACATCGAGACCATGCGGTTCTCGATGTTGGCCTTCACGCGGCGCTCGAAGCCCGCGTAGGAGTGGATGACGTACCACTTGCCCGGCTTCATCCGGAGCTCGGCCTTAAAGGCGTCGTACGGGTCGGCCTCGGTCTCGTCGTCCGCCTGCTCGGCGTCGGCGTCGAGCGCGTCGGCGGCTTCCTCGCCCGCGATGGTGGCGTTCGCCTCGGCTGCCGTCTCCATCTCGAGCTCGGACTCTTCCTCGTCCTCGACGGCCTCGACGGCGGCTTCAGCCTCGTCCGCGGTGTCGATCTCGAGTGCGTCGTCGACCACGGCGTCGGCCTCGGGGTCACGCGACTCGGCGAGGGCGTCCAGCGTCTCGTCCAGTCCGGCGGCGACGGTGCCGTCGTCCGGCTCGTCGCTCAGGCCGAGCGACTCGTCGTCCTCGTCCTCGACGGAGATCGCGCGCTCCTCGGCGGAGTCGGTCGAACGGAGCTCGCTCGTCTCGACGTCGCCTTCCTGGTTCTCCTCGACCTCGGAAGACTGCTCGGCAGCGGTCGCGAGGTCGATGTCGTCGCGGGAGTAGTCAGACACAGTCGGTTCTTTCCGTTCGATGGTGCGGATCGGGTTGGCGCTCGCATCCCCGGCGGGGAACGGGTCGCCGTCTCCGGGAGACCGTACCCCGAGGAGGACCGGAGCGGTCGGACCTGCGGTCAGGCCGGGCGCGCCAGAAGTGCAGCACGCCGGGGTTCATGCCAGCTGGGTCAGGCCGTGGGGCCGTTGCCGAACACGTAGCCGACGCCGAGACCGAACACGAAGTCGAGGACCGACACGAGGACCATCATGACGACGACGAACACGAGCACGACGCCCGTGTAGCTGAAGAGTTCCTTGCGCGTCGGGGTGACGACCTTGCGCAGTTCGCCGAGGACCTGGCGGATGAACAGCGCGATCGCAGCGAAGGGGCCGCGGCGCTGTGCGCGGTCGACCTTCGCCTGGGCGACGACGTCGTCGGTCGTCTCCACGTCTTTGCTCGCCACTTCAACCCTTCCCGATGTGCAGGGCGGACAGGACTTGAACCTGCAACCTGCGGTTTTGGAGACCGCTGCTCTACCAATTGAGCCACCGCCCTTCGGAACGGCCACCCGCGAGGGATCCCGCCGTTCCAGGTCGGAGAAGTCCTGTGTCCTGCCGAGCAGGACGGCCGGGACTGCGCCGGAGCGCTGACCCGACGGACTTCAACCGCCGCAGAACAGTGTACGGGAGTCCCGATGGCGGTGTCCACTTGACGGATGCTCCGGCGCGGCGCGTCGGTAGGCTGACCCCGTGAGCACCGACGCCGCCAGCCCTCAGCCCACCGCCCGCCCGACCACCGACCCGGTCGCGTCCACGGACCGTCCCCGCATCGCGTCGCGGATCGCCGCGATCGCGGAGTCCGCGACGCTGAAGGTCGACGCCAAGGCCAAGGCGCTCAAGGCCGCCGGCCGTCCCGTCATCTCCTTCGCCGCGGGCGAGCCCGACTTCGCCACCCCGCAGCACGTGGTGGACGCGGCCGTCCAGGCCGCGCAGGACCCGGCCAACCACCGGTACACGCCGGCGACGGGTCTGCCCGACCTCAAGCGCGCGATCGCCGAGAAGACCGAGCGGGTCTCCGGCATCGCCGTCGACCCGTCGCAGGTGATCGTCACGAACGGCGGCAAGCAGGCCGTCTACCAGGCGTTCCAGACCGTCGTCGACGAGGGCGACGAGGTCCTGCTCCCCGCCCCCTACTGGACGACCTACCCCGAGGCCGTCCGTCTGGCCGGCGGCGTCCCCGTCGACGTCTTCGCCGGTAGCGACCAGGACTACCTCGTGACGGTCGAGCAGCTGGAGGCCGCCCGCACACCGCGCACGAAGGCCCTGCTGTTCTGCTCCCCCTCGAACCCGACCGGCGCGGTCGCCTCCGCCGAGCAGACCCGCGCGATCGGCGAGTGGGCGCTCGAGCACGGCATCTGGGTCATCAGCGACGAGATCTACCAGGACCTGGTCTACGACGGGGTCCGGTTCTCCGGGGTCCTCGAGCAGGTCCCGGCCCTGGCGGACACAACGATCCTGGTGAACGGCGTGGCCAAGACCTACGCCATGACCGGCTGGCGCGTCGGGTGGATGATCGGCCCGACCGACGCCGTCAAGGCGGCCTCGAACCTGCAGTCGCACCTGTCCTCGAACGTGTCGAACGTGTCGCAGCGCGCCGCGATCGCAGCACTGACGGGGCCGCAGGAACCGGTGACCGCGATGCGGGACGCCTTCGACCGCCGACGGAAGGCCATCGTCGCGGGCCTCAACGCGATCCCGGGCTTCGTCACGCCGGAGCCACAGGGGGCCTTCTACGTCTACCCGGACGTCACCGCCCTCCTCGGTCGCGAGTGGGCCGGCAGCACCCCCACCACCACGCTCGAACTGGCGGACCTGATCCTCGAGCACGCCGAGGTCGCCGTGGTCCCCGGCGAGGCGTTCGGCCCGTCCGGTTACCTCCGTCTGTCCTACGCCCTCGGCGACGACGACATCGCCGAGGGCGTCGAACGGCTGACCCGCTTCTTCAGCTGACGCCGGCCGCGTCGCCCCGCCGGCCGCGCCGCCCCGCCGGGCGCCGCGGTCCGCACCACTCGACGCGCCCCGACCCGACGGGGCGCGTCGTCGTCCCCCCGCGGTCATGGCCCGGCGGGTCCCGTCGTCGTCCCGGCGCGGTCATGACCCGGCGGCGGGTCCCGTGGTCATCCCGGCGCACGGCGACGCGACGGGTCCCGACCGGGACGGGAGGCCCGCCCGTGTCCGGTCCGCTGCCGACCCGTCCGGAGCCCAGCACGTTCGGACGACGGTGTGCGGGCCGAGACCCCCTACCGGGACCCGCCACCACCGCCGTGATCGCGCGTCGTCAGCCGAGCAGGTCGCCGACGACCACGGGTTCCGGTACGAGGGTCACCCCGAAGCGGTTCGCGACCGTCAGCTGCACGTAGCGGGCGAGCTCGGCGACCTCGGCGGCGGTCGCTCCTCCGCGGTTCGTCAGGGCGAGCGTGTGCTTGGAGGAGATGGCGGCGTGCGACCCCGGGACGCCGTAGCCCCGGTGCACGCCGGCGTGCTCGATGAGCCAGGCGGCGCTGAGCTTGACGTCGTCACCGGCCGGCCAGCGCGGGGCGTCGAGCGGCATCGACTCGGCGAAGGACGCCGAGACGATCGGGTTCGTGAAGAACGATCCCGCGCTCCAGGTGTCCGGATCCGCGTCGTCGAGGACCATGCCCTTGGACGACCGGAGGCGGAGGACCTCGGCCCGGACGTCGGCCGGCGCGACCCGGGTGCCGAGCTCGACACCGAGCGATCCGGCGAGTTGCGCGTACCGCACCGGCACGCCGTCCTCGTTCGCCGTCCCGAGCCGGAACTCGACCGTCAGGACGACACCGCGACGCCCGTGCTTGAGGGTGCTCGTGCGGTAGCCGAGCGCCAGTTCGGCGGCGGGGACCCAGGAACGCTCGCCGGTCTCGGCGTCGAGGAACTCGACCGCGGTGAGCACGTCGGACAGTTCGACCCCGTATGCACCGATGTTCTGCACGGGGGACGCGCCGACGGTCCCCGGGATGCCGCTGAGGGCCTCCAATCCGGTCCACCCGCGCGCGACGGTCGTGGCGACGAATCCGTCCCACGGCTCCCCCGCCGCGACCCGGACGGTGACGCCGTCGGCGTCGGACTCGTGGGCGACTCCGCGGGTGCGGACGACCACGACCGTGCCGGCGAAGCCGCCGTCGGCCACCAGGAGGTTGCTGCCACCGCCGAGCACGAGCCAGTCCTGGTCGTCGGACCAGGCGTCCACGACGTGGGCGACGAGGTCGTCGGTCGTCTCGGCGACCAGGAGCCGTCCGGCGGGACCACCGACGCGGAGGGTGGTGAGCTCGGCGAGCGCCTGCGCCGCCACGGTCAGTGGAAGGCCACCGTGACCTGCGCCTTGCCGAGCACGGTCTGCCCGGCGGCGGTCACGGTGAGGTCGATGCGGTGCGGGCGCCCCTGGTCGTCGAGGGTGCCGACCTTCGCGACGACACCGACGTCGGCTCCGTCGCGCGGGTCGACCACGACAGGACGGGTGAAGCGGACCCCGTAGGAGGCGACCCAGCCGCGGTCCCCGAGCCACTCGGACACCGGCTGGACCGCGAGGCCCATGGTCAACATGCCGTGGGCGAGGACGCCGGGCAGACCCACCTCGGCCGCGACGTCGTCGCGGTAGTGGATCGGGTTGAAGTCGCCGGAGGCGCCGGCGTAGCGGACGAGCGAGTCACGCGTGAGGTGGACCTGCCGCTCGGCGACGGTCGCACCGACCTCGGGGCCTGACGTGGTGTCGGTCATGCGTCATCTCCTCGGACGACCAGGGTGGACGTGGCGGTCACGACGTGCGCCCCGTGGGCGTCGACGACGGCGGACTCCGCGGTGACCATCGCGTTGCCGCCCAGGGTCTTCACGCTCGTCACGCTGAGGGTCGCGGTGAGTTCGTCCCCGGCGACGATCGGGCGCTCGTAGGCGAACTTCTGCTCACCGTGGACCACGCGTGAGAAGTCGATGCCGGCGTCCGGCTCGGCGAGGAGCTGTGCGAGCGTCGCTTCCTGCACGACGACCGCGAACGTCGCCGGGGCGACCACGTCGGGGTGTCCGGCCGCACGAGCGGCCTCGGGGTCGGAGTGGATCGGGTTCGTGGCGAAGACGGCGCGGGAGAACTCGCGCACTTTCTCACGACCGACCAGGTACGGCTGGGCCGGCGGGAACGTCCTGCCGACGAGCTCGGGGTTCACTGACACCCGGGCAGTCTACCGAGCCCCTCGGACGCGGGGGTGTAGATGAGTTTGCATCGGTTAAGCTGGCGCTGGTCGGGGGGCGACCGTGTGGTCCGGCGGGGAGTGGCGATGGAGACGACGACCGAGTACGCGGTGCTCGAGCGCGACCGCTGCACCGCCGTCGATCTGGTCGATGCGGCCCTCCGCGCCGACGGCCACCGGGTCGTGCCCGACACGGACCGCCTCGTCGTGTCCGGCGGCGATCGCGTCCTCACCGCACTGCTCGGCGCCCTCGTGCACCCGACCCGGCAGTACCGGCGGTACGAGCTCGCGCTGACCTCGGTGCCGGGCCACGCCGTGTTGACCCTCCGGCACGCGGACCACGGGGCGGCGGTCGCCGGCGGTCCGATCGGAGCCCACCGTCGCCGTGCGGCGTGGCACCGTGTGACCGCCCTGGTCGAGGCGACCCTGCACGGCGGTGGCGTGCTGCTGCACCGGACCGACCGACTCGACACCTCGGGGATCGCGCTCGGCGACCGGTGACCGCGACCGGTCCGGAGGCACATCACCGTGGCAGGGTCCGGCTGACCGCCACCGGGCCGGAACGACGGAAGCCCGGCGCTGCTGCGCCGGGCTTCCCGTCTGTTGCGTCGTACCGCTGGTCTGACGAGCGTGTCGTCCGACCAGCTCGGTAGCGAGGGCGGGACTTGAACCCGCGACACCACGATTATGAGCCGTGTGCTCTAACCAACTGAGCTACCCCGCCAAGGATCCGCAGTGATCAGCACTGCGAGAGTGATCACACTGCGAGTCGGAGCCCCGAGTCAGGATTGAACTGACGACCCCTTCCTTACCATGGAAGTGCTCTACCACTGAGCTATCGGGGCGAGTACCGCGAGCGGCACCACACGAGGATAGCAGACCCCCGACGGTGGTCTGGAACCGACCGCGACGCCCGGGCGCGCCGTCCTCACGGACGCCGTGTGCGCGCACCTCGTGCGCGCTGTCGACGCCGTACGGGCCTAGCCCGCGTTGGCTTCGAGCCACGCCAGCGGGTCCACGGGGACGCCGTCGATGCGGATCTCGAGGTGCAGGTGCGGGCCGGTGGAGTTGCCCGTGCTGCCGACGAGACCGAGGACGTCGCCGACCTCGACCTGCTGACCCTGGACGACCTCGAACGAGTTGTCGAGCATGTGTCCGTAGACGCTGACGAACTTCTTGCCGTCCACGTCGTGCTCTACCCAGACGTCGTTGCCGAAGGCGCCGTCGTTCGCCTGCACCTTGATGACGGTGCCGTCGGCGACGACCCCGATCGGGGTGCCTGCGCCGGGGGCGAAGTCGACGCCCTGGTGGAAGGTCGAGCAGAACGAGCACCCGGCGACCTGGCGACCGCCGAAGCCGGACGAGATCGGCACCGCGGTCGGGAACGGCCACTGGATGGCGCCCGACGTGTCGCTCGTGGAGATCGTCGACGACGACGCTCCGGCCGCCGCCCCGGTCCCGGTTCCCGCCCCCGTACCCGTGGAGGGGAGGACGACGCGCTGCGGCTGGGAGACGGTGTAGGCGTCACGGTCGACGGGGCCTTCGACCGCGTCACCGACGGAGAGCGACTGGACGTCCTGCACGGCGGCACGGACGGTCGCGGCACCGGGCTGCGGCACGTAGAGCGCCTGCGCCGGGAGGGACGTCGAGACGACGAGCCCGGCCGTGAAGAGGAGCGCACCGACGACCGTCACGCCCGACGCCGTGCGTCGGAAGGACGTCCCGTGGCCCACTCGCGAGGTGGTCGGGGCGGTGCGGGAGATGTGGCGGGTGGCGCGGTCGACCCGGGGGCCGTCGGCGATGACTGGGACGGACGGCGTCCGACGGGCGGAGTGGGCAGTCGCGCCCGTGGCGCGGGCGACACCGACGGGCCGGTCAGCACGCTCGAGGCGCTTCGCTCCGGACTTCCGCTTGGTGCTGGCTGCCCGCTTCGTGGGGACCGCGCGCTCGGTGGCGGCCGACCGGCCGGACACCGGTGCGGCTTCGGCCAGCGGCGCGACGACCGGCGAGGACGGTGCCGGCGGGGTCAGCGGTGCTGCATTCGACGCCGGCAGGACCGGTGAGGAGGGCGCCGGCGGCGTGACGGGCCCGGAGCCCCGGGGCGCGGTCGCCGCGGGGCGGACCGCCTCGGCCCGACGACGGGTCGTCTTGGCGGCGGCGCGTTCGGCTTCGATCCGAGCTCGTCTCGTCAGGTGCACGGACGGCGTCACCTGGTCGGCGTCGCGGTCGATGGTCGTGGGCGTCTGCGAGGAGTCGAGCATGTGTTCGGTAGCGATCCTGAGTTCGAGGCACGGGCGCTCGCGTCGGGTAACGAGCAGGTAACGGGACCCCAGAACGGTAGCAAAGGACGGTGCTCGCCGCCAGTCGTGTGGACGTCCGTGCAGCACCCCCAGAGCGGGTGGCGGCGCTCAGGCCCCGAGGACGTCCTCCTCGAGTGCGCGGACGAGGGTGACGAGGTCCTCCGCGATGCTCGGCGCGGCGAACAGGAAGGACCGCGTGTCGCCGGCCTCCCACGTGCGGACGACGGCTCCGGCAGCGGCAGCGACGATCGACCCCGCCGCCATGTCCCACGGGTTGATGCCCCGTTCGTAGTAGGCGTCGACGGTGCCCGCCCCGACCGCGCAGCAGTCCAGCGCGGCCGCTCCCCCACGACGGACGTCCCGCACCTCCGTGATGAGGCCGGCGAGCACGGCGGCCTGCTCCCACCGGCGGTCGGCGGTGTAGCCGAAGCCGGTGGCGACGAGCGTCTCCGCCAGGGACCCGGGCGCGGCCACGGTGAGGGGGCGTCCGTCGAGGGTGGCCTGCCCGTCGGCCACGGCGCGGTACACCTGGCCGGTGGCCGGTGCGATGACGACTCCCGCCACGGGTTCCCACATCGACGGGTCGGGCACACCGCGCACCACGGCGATGCTCACGGCGTAGGCGGGGCTGCCGTAGAGGTAGTTGACGGTGCCGTCGATCGGGTCGACCACCCAGGTGAGCCCCGAGGCGCCGTCCGCGGCACCGGACTCCTCACCGAGGAAGGCGTCGTCCGGTCGGGCCTCGGCGATGCGTCGCCGGATGAGGGCCTCGACCTCACGGTCGGCGGCGGTGACGACGTCGGCGATGCTCGACTTCCGGTCGGCCACCTCGACCCCCTCGGCGCGACGGCGCGCAGCGAGGGCAGCGGCTTCACGAGCGATCGCCTCCGCCAGGTCGGCGAGGGTGTCAGGGGCGTCGGCAACGAGCGGGGCATCCGTCATGCCCTCGATCCTGCCGCACCCCACCCCCGGGGGACGCAGCGAGGCGACGGCCGGACACACCGCCCCACGGCTGCGCTGCCACTGGCCGAGCGCGGCTCCGGCAGGAACACAGAACGGCCCCGTCCGGAGACGGGGCCGTCCTGTCGGGTCGCGCGGTTGCGGACTCCTGCGGTGGCGAGTGAGGGATTCGAACCCCCGGAGGCATACGCCGGCTGATTTACAGTCAGATCCCTTTGGCCGCTTGGGTAACTCGCCGTGTGCGCACCCGGCCCGTGTCGTCACCGACCGAAGGCGCGGTGAAGAGCATAGCCGATGTCCGGGGGTGCTCGTGACCACGTCGGCTCCGAGCCGACCTGTCGGCGGGGCCACGGGCCTCCAGGACGAGGCCTCGCCACGGCGGATAGGCTGTCCCCCATGGCAGACAGCTCCTTCGACGTGGTCAGCAAGGTCGACAAGATGGAGGCGGAGAACGCCCTCAACCAGGCGGCGAAGGAGATCGAGCAACGCTACGACTTCAAGGGCGTCGGTGCCTCGGTCGCGTTCAGCGGCGAGGACGTCCTCATCAAGGCCTCGACCGAGGAGCGCGCGCTCGCCGTCCTCGACGTGCTCCAGACGAAGGCGATCAAGCGCGGCATCAGCCTGAAGAGTCTGGACGCGGGCGAGCCGTACCCCTCGGGCAAGGAGTTCCGCATCGAGGTGAAGTTCAAGAACGGCATCGAGCAGGACATCGCGAAGAAGATCGGCGCGTTCATCCGCGCCGAGGCGCCGAAGAGCGTGAAGAGCCAGGTGCAGGGCGACGAGCTGCGGGTCTCCTCGAAGAGCCGGGACGACCTGCAACAGACCATCCAGCTGCTCAAGGGCCAGGAGTTCGACGTCCCCTTGCAGTTCATCAACTTCCGCTGACCGCGCTCCCCCGCGCAGAGACAGGCCCGACACTGTGGAGCACTGGCTCGTCGTTGCGCTGATCATCGTCCTGGTCCTGTTGGACCTGGCGATCCGCGCCTTCTCACTCGTCTTCGTGCCGATCAACCGGAAGCCGCAGACGGCGACGGGCTGGTTGCTGGCGATCTTCCTCATCCCCTACATCGGGTTCGTCGTGTTCCTCCTGCTCGGGTCCACGAAGCTCCCCCGGTCCCGCCGCGAGAAGCAGACCGAGATCAACCGCTACATCCTCGAGCAGACCGAAGGCATCGAGCGGGTGCGCCGCGACCACCCGTGGCCGACGTGGCTCGAGAGCATCACGAAGTTGAACCGGCAGCTCGGGTCCATGCCGCTGGTCGGCGGCAACCAGGCGGAGTTGTACCCGCACTACGACGACGCGTTCGCGGAGATGACGCGCGCCGTCGACGCCGCGCGCCGGTTCGTGCACGTCGAGTTCTACATCGCGTCGCTCGACGACACCACGCGGCCGTTCTTCGAGTCGCTGGCGCGTGCGCAGGCGCGCGGGGTCACGGTCCGGTTCCTCATGGACCACTGGGCGAGCAAGAGCTACCCGTACTACAAGGACACCCTCGCCTTCCTCGACGCTGCCGGCGTCGAGTGGCACCTCATGCTGCCGCTGCAGCCGCTGCAGGGGAAGTTCCAGCGTCCCGACCTCCGCAACCACCGCAAGATCCTGGTGGTCGACGGGTCGGTGGCGTTCACGGGGTCGCAGAACCTCATCGACCGCTCGTACGACACGAAGGTCAACATCGAGCGCGGCCTGAGGTGGCGTGACCTCTTCGCGCGCTTCGAGGGGCCGGTCGTCGCGGGCATCAACGCCCTGTTCGTCACGGACTGGTACAGCGAGACCGACGAACTCCTGCTGCGCGAGAGCGACCCCGTGCACCGGGCCGACCGCCAGGACGCCCTGGACTGCCAGGTGGTGCCGTCCGGTCCGGGCTTCGACGGCGAGAACAACCTGCGTCTGTTCAACGCACTGCTGTACTCGGCGCAGGACCGGGTGTCGATCACGTCGCCGTACTTCGTCCCCGACGACTCGATGCTCTACGCGATCACGACGACGGCGCAGCGCGGGGTCCACGTCGAGCTGTTCGTCGGCGAGATCGGCGACCACGCGATGACGTGGCACGCGCAGCGCTCCTACTACGAGGGGCTGCTCCGGGCCGGCGTGAAGATCTGGCTGTACCGGGCGCCCACGGTGCTGCACGCGAAGCACTTCACGATCGACGACGACGTGGCCGTCATCGGCTCGAGCAACATGGACATGCGCTCGTTCACGCTGAACCTCGAGATCTCGGTGATGGTGCGCGGCCGGACGTTCGTCGACGCGCTCCGCGAGGTGCAGGACGACTACCGCGCCGCCAGCCGCGAGCTGACACTCGACGAGTGGCTGGCGCGCCCGCGCAGGTCGCGGGTCTTCGACAACATCGCCCGTCTGACGGCAGCGCTGCAGTAGCCGCACGGGAGGCCCGTCCCCCGCTCGCCGCGCCGGCTCGCCACGTCGCACGGCACAGGCGGGGTCAGGCGCGGCCCGGCTCCCGCTGCGACTGGAGGGGCACCGCCGACGCGACCGCGCCGGTCACCCGCTCGAGCGGTCCGCGGCCGAGGAACCGTCGCCACGCCATCGCGAACAGCACGGCGCCGACGGTGAACGCCCACCACGTCGACGCACCGTGCGGTACCTCCGGCCACGCCGCGATGACGACGAGGTGCAGCGCGTAGACGGTGAGCGGCATCGAGCCGACGGCCGCGAGCGGGAACGCGACCCGCGCGAGCGCCGGACCGCGACCGTCGAACACGAGGCTGCAGAGCGCGATGACGGCGACGGCGACCGCGGCCGTACCGACCACGTCGACGATCGACGACGAGTGGTCGCGCGGCGAGAGGAGGACCTGCGCGAGTGCCGGTGCCACGCCAGCACCGGCGGGGACGAAGGGGACGCCGGGGAAGGCACCCGTCGTGTCCGCGGGCACCGGTGCCACCGTGTTGCCGACCACGTAGGCCACGACGGCGACCACGGCGGCCGATGCGAGGAGCCTGACCTGCCGCCGCGTGCCGGACCACGACCGTGCCACGGCGAGCCCCACCAGGACGTACGTGGCGAAGGTGACCACCGGGTAGACGAGTCCCAGCTGCACCCCGACCATGCCGGCACCGGCGTAGGCGGGCAGGAGCGCGATCACGACGGGGGCCGACGCGACCGCACAGACGGCAGCGAGCACGAGCAGCGCCCACGGTCGCCAGCGGAGGACGGGCAGCGCCAGGAGGAAGAGCGCTCCGTACGTCGGCAGGACCACGTAGACCGGCGTGCCGAGCGTCATGAGCAGGAGACCGACGACGACCACGACGACCGCCCGGAGCGCCAGGCGCGCGCGGAGCCGACCGATCGTCGGTGGGCCGGGAGGCGCCTCCCGGCCCGTGACGAGACCGATCGAGACCCCGGCCAGGACGGCGAAGAGCGCTGCCGAACGGCCGTGCACCACGGCACCCCAGCTGGTCGGGTCGGACCAGTCGACGGTGTCGGGCACGTCGCCGATGTGGGCCGCCATCATCCCGAGCAGCGCGAGCGCTCGGGCGACGTCCACGCCGACGAGCCGGCCGGACGACGGCGCGCTCGGCACCCCGGTACGGGGTGCCGGGCGCGTTCCGGTCATGATCAGCCCTGCGAGCCGGCGCGGCTGCGACGGAGCGAGACGTCGATCATCTCGTCGCGCGGCACGACTTTGACACGAGCGCGGCCCTCGGCCTCGCCGAGCGCGATCTCGTGCTCGTCGAGCGCGTGCCAGCCGTCGAGGTCGGTGAAGTCGACGCCGCGTTCGCGGAGGAGCGCCGGGACGGCCGCCTCCGACGGGTCCTCCGGCGTCCACCAGCTGCCCTGGTCGGTCACGATGTGCTGCACGGTCTCCATCGCGTCGGACTTGGTGTGACCGATGAGGCCGACCGGCCCGCGCTTGATCCAGCCGGTGGCGTACACGCCCGGGATCGGGGTGGCGTCGGCGTCGAGCACCTGGCCCTCGTGGTTCGGGATGACGCCGTAGCGCTCGTCGAACGGGACGCCCGGCAGCGGTGAGCCGACGTACCCGACGGCACGGTACAGCGCCTGGATCGGCAGCTCGCGGACCTCCCCCGTGCCCTCGACACCGCCTTGGCCGTCCGGACGCGTGCGCTCGTAGCGGATGGCGCGGACCCGGCCGCCCTCGTCACCGAGGAGTTCGAGGGGCTTGGCGTAGAAGTGCAGGTGCAGGCGGCGGCTGGCCGTGCCCACCTCGCGCTTCCGCCACTGCTGCAGGACGCGGTCGATGACCGTGACCTGCTTGTTCGTCTGGATGGCGAGCTTCGAGGCCTCGTCGTGGTCGAAGTCCTCGTCGTACACGACCATGTCGACGTCGCGCAGTTCGCCGAGTTCGCGCAGTTCCAACGGCGTGAACTTCACCTGCGCCGGACCACGGCGGCCGAACACGTGCACGTCCGTGACGGGCGAGGACCGCAGGCCCTCGTACACGTTCGCCGGGATCTCGGTGGGCAGCAGGTCCTCGGCGTGCTTGGCGAGGATGCGCGAGACGTCGAGCGCCACGTTCCCGTTGCCGATCACCGCGACGCTCTCGGCCGTGAGCGGCCAGGTGCGCGGGACGTCGGGGTGACCGTCGAACCAGCTGACGAAGTCGGCGGCACCGTACGAGCCGTCGAGGTCGATGCCGGGGATGTCGAGGTCGGCGTCCTTGATCGCGCCCGTCGAGAAGACCACCGCGTTGTAGTGCCGCTTCAGGTCGTCGAGGGTGATGTCCTGCCCGAACCGGACGTTGCCGAAGATCCGGATGTCACCTCGGTCGAGGACGTCCCGGAGCGCGTTGACGATGCCCTTGATGCGCGGGTGGTCGGGCGCGACGCCGTACCGGACCAGGCCGTACGGGGCCGGGAGCTGCTCGAAGAGGTCGATCGAGACGTCGAAGCCGCGCGCCTCGCGCAGGAGGATGTCCGCGGCGTAGATGCCGGCCGGACCGGCGCCGACGATGGCGAGTCGGAGGGTGGGCACTGATCGGTCTCCAGTTCGTTCAGGTCAGCGGCTGCGGTCGACGACCGTCTCCGCGAACCGGGTGAGGGCTCGTTTCACGGTGCCGTCCGGCAGGGGCGCCAGCGCGGCCACGGCTTCGTCGGCCCAGCTCGCGGCGAGGGCCCTGGTGGCGAGGGTGGCGTCATGGTCGTGGAGCTCGGCGACGGCGCTCTGGTAGGCGTCCGAGTGCACGGCGTCGTCCGGGGCGTCGCGCACGTCCCGCTCGATGCGGGCGAGCAGCGCCGCGGCACCCTCGTCCGTCGTGGCGCGTCGGCGGAGCTGCAACAGCGGCAGCGTGTCGACGCCGGCGCGGAGGTCGTTGCCGGCGATCTTGCCGGTCTTGTCCTTCGCCGGGGCGAGGTCGATGACGTCGTCGACGAGCTGGAACGCCACGCCGACCTTCTCGCCGAACG
This sequence comes from Curtobacterium sp. MCBD17_021, assembly GCF_003234525.1. NCBI lineage: Bacteria > Bacillati > Actinomycetota > Actinomycetes > Micrococcales > Microbacteriaceae > Curtobacterium > Curtobacterium sp. MCBD17_021. Next base: position 235,170 of record NZ_QKTS01000003.1, read on the forward strand.
TCCCGACGGCGTCGAGCAGCGCCCGGTCCGCTCCCGAGAACATCACGCCGGCGCGGGCGGCGGTGGCGATGAGGGAACCGGTCTTGTCGCTGAGGACCTGGATGTAGTGCTGGACGGGGTCGTCGTCGGGCTGCGGACCCGTCGTCTCGTGGAGCTGCCCCATGCACAGGCGTTGGAAGGTCTCGGCCTGCATCCGGATGCCCTCGGGTCCGAGGTCCGCCGTGATGAGCGAGGCGCGGGCGAACAGCAGGTCGCCGGTGAGGATGGCGATGTTGTTGCCGTAGGTGACGTGGGCCGCCGGGACGCCTCGGCGGACCGGGGCCTCGTCCATGACGTCGTCGTGGTACAGCGACGCCAGGTGGGTCATCTCCACGCTGACGGCGGCCTTCACCACGTGGTCGGTGACGCCGTCGCCGAGCTGCGCGATGAGGAGCGTCAGCGTCGGGCGGATCCGCTTGCCGCCGGCCGAGAGCAGGTAGCGACTCGTCGTGTCCGCCAGGGTGTCGGCGGAGCGCATGGCGTCCTCGAGCCCCTGTTCGACGTGCTCCAGGCCGTCGTCGACCGCGGCGATGAACCGGCGGTCGGCGGGCGTGGCGAACAACCGCTCGCCGATGCCCAGGGAGGCTCGGAGACTCGGCGCGCGTCGTGCGACCGGGACACTCGGGTTCAACTGCTGCTCCGTACTCGCAGGTGGCGGTGGGGACCTGGGCCCGGGGGCCTAGGCCTGGCCCTCGGGCTCGACGCGGGGCTGCTCACCCGTCGGCTGGTGGTCGCGGCGGGCCTTGGCACGGCGGGCGGCGGACTCGCGGACGCTGCCCGCGACCGGCTTGCGTCCACGGTGCAGCGCGACGATGCCGGCGGTCAGGTTGCGGTGGGCGACCATCGTGAAGCCGACCCCGCGGAGCCACTGGCTGAGGACCTGCTGGTCGGGCCACGCCTCGATCGACTCGGCCAGGTAGCGGTACGCGGCCGGGTTGCTGCTCGAGAGCTTCGCGATGCCCGGCAGGACGCGCCTGAGGTAGGTGTTGTAGCCGAAGCGGAGTGCGGCGAACGGCGGCGTCGAGAACTCGCAGATGACGAGTCGCCCGCCGGGCTTGAGGACCCGGAGCATCTCGGTGAGTGCCTGCATCGGGTCGTTGACGTTGCGCAGGCCGAACGAGATGGTCACCGCGTCGAAGGACTCGTCCTCGAACGGCAGGTGCTCTGCATCGCCCTCGACGAAGGTGATCTCGGGGTGGCGCTCACGACCGACCGCGATCATGCCCGACGACAGGTCGAGGGCGGTGACCTCGGCACCCTTCTTGGCGAGGGCCGCCGAGCTCGTGCCCGTCCCGGCGGCGAGGTCGAGCACGCGCTCACCCGGCTGCGGGTCGACGGCCTTGACCGTCGCGACGCGCCACAGCGGAGCGTTGCCGGCCGACAGGATGTCGTTGGTCAGGTCGTACTTCGCCGCGACGTCGTCGAACATGGCCGCCACTTCGTCCGGCCGCTTCTGCATGTCCGCTCTGCTCACCTGGTCATCCTAGAGCCCGCGACCCGGCGCTTCCCGGCAGCCGTGCAGGAGCGTGACAGCCCGGGCGCGTCCCGCTCGCGGCGGACACCCGGTACGCCGCGACGCGTACCATCGGTCCGTGACCCGACCCGCCACAGCGGTGCGACCGCTCACGGTCTCGACCCGGATCCTCGACGACCCGGGCGCCGTGCTCCGCCACACGCTCGCCGAACACCCGCTGGCCTTCGTCCGGGGCGGCGACGGCATCGTCGGCATCGGCGAAGCACTGCGGTTCGAGTTCTCCGGGCCCGGACGGATGCGCGACGCCTCCGCCGTCTGGCGCGAGGTCGTCGCCGCCGCGGTCGTCGACGACCCGGTCCGGCTGCGGGGCAGCGGACTGGTGGCGTTCGGGTCCTTCGCGTTCGCGGACGACTCCGCCGCGACGAGCGTGCTCATCGTGCCGCGGGTCGTCGTCGGACGTCGTCGTGGCCGCGCATGGATCACCGCGATCGACACGACCTCGTCTCCGGCGCTCCTGCCGTTCTCGAGCACGTCGGTGCCGGTCCCCCGCGTCGGGCCGCACGTCTCCGTGGCTCTCCGCCCGGGCGCGGTGGACGAGGACGCCTACGCCGTCTCGGTCGCCGCCGCCGTGACCGCCATCAGCGCCGGTCGGGCGCAGAAGGTGGTCCTGGCACGCGACCTGGTCGGCACCCTCCCGACCGGCGCCGACCGACGGGCGGTGCTGCTCGACCTCGCCGCCGCCTACCCGTCCTGCGTCACCTTCGCGGTCGACGGTCTCGTCGGTGCCACCCCGGAGACGCTCGCCCGCACCGAGGGCAGGACACTGACCGCCCGGGTGCTCGCCGGCAGCGCTGCCCGCGGTGCCGACGCCGAGAGCGACCGGGTCGCCGCGGAGACGCTCGCCGCCAGCACGAAGGACCTGCAGGAGCACGCCTTCGCGATCTCGAGCCTCGTCGCCTCGCTCCGGCCGATCGCCGCCGACCTCCGCGTCGACCCGGAACCGTTCCGCCTGCAGCTGCCGAACCTGTGGCACCTCGCCAGCGACGTCGAGGCCGTCCTGCCCGCGGGCGTGACCGCGCTCGACGTCGCCGACGCGCTCCACCCGACCGCCGCCGTCGCCGGCACACCGACCGAGGTCGCCGTCCGCCTGGTCGCGGAGCTCGAGGGCGTGGACCGCGGTCGGTACGCCGGTCCGGTCGGCTGGCTCGGCGCCTCCGGGGACGGCGAGTGGATGCTCGCGCTCCGGAGCGCGCAGATCGAGGACGACGGGACCGTCCGCGCGTGGGCGGGAGCGGGGATCGTCGCCGGGTCCGACCCCGAGCGCGAGGTCGCGGAGACGCGGCTGAAGTTCCGACCGATGACGGACGCGCTGGCCTGACCGGTCGGCGGGGCCGCGCGGTCAGTCGGCCAGCGGGACCTCGATGACCACCCGCTCGGCAGGGTCGGTGAGCACGCGCTCGAGGTCGCCCCACGTCTCGGCGCGCCGGTACTCCCACCCGAGCCCGGTCACCACGCGCTCGACGTCGACGTGCTGCGGCGTCGTCATCATGCGCCGCATGTCCTCGGGCGCGGTGGTCGCCGCGACCTCGAGCCCGCGGAAGATCGCACCCCCGCGGTCGTTCCCGACGACGACCTGCAGCCGCGGGCGGTGCTCTTCCGTGCCGGTCACCAGGCCGCCGAGGTCGTGCAGGAAGGTGAGGTCCCCCACGACGACCCGGGTCGTGCCCGCCGTGCCGGACTCGGCCTCGAGCGCGGTGGCGATGCCGAGGGCCGTCGAGACCGTGCCGTCGATGCCCGCCAGCCCACGGTTCGCGTGCACCCGGATCTTCTTGCCGGGCACGGTCATGTCCGCTTCGCGGATGATCTGCGAGGCGCCGAAGACCAGCCGGTCGTGTGGCCACGTCACGCCCCACACCGCCTCGGCGAGCATCGCCCGGTCCACCGGACGACGACGCAGCGCGACCTCGTCCCGGAGGAACCGGTTCCGTTCGGCGCGGTCCGCCGAGCGTTTGGCGTCGAGGTCGGGTCCGGCGTCGCCGCCACCCAGGAGTGCGCGGCTCGCCGCCACCCAGCGGCCCACCCAGGCGCGGTGCCCCGGGCCGGTCCGTCCCGTGACCCGGACGCCCGACACGACGCGCGTGGCCGCCGACGGCCGGGAGGCCCGTGCCGGGTCGTACGCGTCGGCTCCGGCTCCGCGGACCACGACGGTCTCGACGTCGGCACGTTGCAGGAGCGCCGGGACCTCGCGGCTGAGTGTCGGGTGCCCGAGGACGACGGCGCGCCGCACCCGGCCGCCGAACGACTCGTCGCGCAGGAGGTCGCGGTAGGCGGCCACGAGGTTGCGGCCGAAGCGTGCGCCGCTGGACACCTCGGCGAGCAGCGGCGCTCCGAGCTCCCAGGCGATCCGCTCGGCGTCCTCGCCGGCGTCGTGCCCCGCGATCACGACGGTGGCGGGTTCGTCGTCGGGGGCGAGGTCGGCCTCGGGCAGCGACGCCGTCGTCCGGCGCCGCGCGTACCCGTGGTCGACCTGGTCGTCGGGGACACCGTCGGCCCGCTCGAGCCCGGCGGAGAGCGGCTCGCGGAAGGCGAGGTCGAGCTGGACCGGACCGGGCTGCCCGGCGTGCCCGGCGGCCGCGGCCACGGCCTCGCGGACGAGCCCGCGGACGGTGGCACGCACCTCGTCGTCGACGCCGTGCGTGCTCGGCGCCTGCACGTCGCGGACGAAGCCGACCGCCGACCCGAACATGCCCGGTTGCACGGTGGTCTGGTTGCTGCCGATGCCGCGGAGTTCTGCAGGACGATCGGCGGAGACGACGATCATCGGCACGCCGGAGTGGTGCGCTTCGAGCACGGCGGGGTGCAGGTTCGCGACCGCGGTGCCCGACGTGGTCACGACCGCGGCCGGACGACCGGTCTCGACGGCCAGACCGAGGGCGAAGAACCCGGCGGTGCGTTCGTCGAGTCGCACGTGCACGCTGATGCCGCCGGCACGTTCGAGGGCCACCGCCGCGAGGGCCAGTGCCTGCGAGCGGGAACCGGGGCTGACGACGACGTCGGTCACGCCGGCGCGGGCGAGCTCCTGCAGGAACGCGAGTGCGAAGTCCGTCGCCGGGCTGCCGGACGCCTGCGCCACGCCGTTTGCGGACGGAGCGTCGGCCGACGCGCCGTCAGCGATCGGGGCGGCCGTCGTCGTCGCCGTCGTGGAACTGTTCTTCGAGGGATCGGAGGGTCGCGTCGTCCTGGTCCTTGTCGTCGCTCTGCAGCCCGGGCGGCGTCGTGCCCCCGAGGAAGTCCGGGTCGTCTTCAGGACCACGGTACCCGGCGCCTCCGCCACCGTTGCCGCGCTGTCCGCTCGCCGGCGTCCGGCCGAGCAGGAACCACAGCACGCCGCCGACGACCGGGAGCACGATGACGAGCAGCACCCAGATGCCCTTCCGCAGCGAACGCACGCGGGACCGGGGCATCGTCGCGCAGTCGATGAGCGCGTACACCGTGAACGCCACGGCGGCGACGACGATGACGAGCCACAGTCTGACCATCACCGGAGTCTAGGTCGGCAGCCTGGGACCGCCCTGGCGTCTCGCCGGGATGCGCCGAGCGGCGCGTCCGTAGACTTGCGGGGTGAAAGCGTGGCTCGTCTACACCCTCGCCCGGCTCGGCATCTTCGCGGCGGCACTCGTCCTGCTGCTCCTGGTCGGGCTGCCCTGGTACTGGGCGGCGATCGGCGCGGCCCTCATCGGCCTGCTCGTGTCCTACATCGCGCTGCCCGGACTGCGGAGCGCGGTGACGTCGTCGATCGCCGACCGACGTGCCCGGCCGGAGCGCGATGCGGACAGCGACTTCGAGGACGACTTCGTCGACGCGGCCGACTCGGACCCGGACCACGCGGGCCCGCACCGCACCGACCGTCCCCACGTCGCTCCGACCGTCGCCGAGCAGGACGACACGGACGCTCCGGTACAGAAGCGGCCGGACGCCGTCTGACGGTCCCGGCCCCGAACGCACGGGGCCGAGCACCCGGCCGAGCGGCCCTCCGGAGCGCTCCGGTGCTACGGCTGGACGGCGAGCGTGATCGCGAGGACCACGCCGAACGCCAGCGCCGAGAACGACGACAGCTGCAGCGCCGTGATGAGTTCGCGGGGCTTGCGCGACGAGACGCCGATGGCGAGTGCCGGCAGCGCGAGGAGCAGCGAGAAGTACGTGAACCCCGTGCGGAAGTACAGCAGCACGAACCAGACGAGCACCACGTAGGGCAGCATCAGGAAGAGCCCGAACAGCACCCGTGCCACCGGCCGGCCGACCACGACGGCCAGGGTGCGCTTGCCCGCAGCGGTGTCCTCGTCGATGTCGCGGATGTTGTTCACCATGAGGACCGCGCAGGCGAACAGACCCGCGGCGACCGCTGCAGCCCAGCCGCTCACGGTGACCTGACGGATGAGCACGAACTGTGTGCCGAGCACCGCGACGAGACCGAAGAAGACGAAGACGAAGACCTCGCCGAGCGCGTTGTACCCGTAGGGCTTCTTGCCACCGGTGTAGAACCACGCGGCGACGATGGCCGCCGCCCCCACGGCGAGCAACCACCAGAGCTGGGTGAGCACCACGATGACGAGGCCGGCGACGGCGGCGAGCCCGAAGAACGTCAGGGCGACCGTGAGGACCGTCCGTGGCCTCGCGAGCCCTGCGCCGGTGAGTCGAGCCGGACCGACGCGGAACTCGTCGGTGCCCCGGACGCCGTCGGAGTAGTCGTTGCTGTAGTTGACCCCGATCTGCAGGAACAGCGCGACGGCCAGGGCGAGCAACGCGATGGCGAGGTGCCCGTCGGCGGTCAGGAACGACCAGGAGTCCCCCGCTGCCCGGCTGTCGACGTACGCCACGCCGGTGCCGAGCACCACGGGGACGACGCCGAGCGTCAGGGTCCTCAGGCGCGCGCCGCCGATCCAGTCACGCGCGGTCGCGCGTCGAGCGCTGCGTTGCGGGGCGGCCGCCTTCGCCGGGTTGCCGGACCTGCCCTTGGGACGTGTCGTGTTCTTCGCTCCTGCCACGACCGCCCATCGTATCCGCGCGCGGTGCGCCCGACGGACCGACCGGCGGTCGCTGACCGTGCCCGGGTGGCGTGGTCGGCCGGGCCTCGGTCAGGCGCCGGTCCGGTCCGGGGTCGGCTCCGGTCGTCGACTCCGTCAGGTGCCGGAGTCGGTGTCGGCTCCGGCGAGCGTCCGGACCGCCCGCCGGTCGGGTTTGCCGGAGGGCAGCATCGGCATCCGGTCCACGACGAGCACCGCCGCCGGACGGGCCGCACGGCCGAGGGCGTCACCGACGCGGGCCCGGACGACCTCGAGCGGCACGGACCGCTCGGTCACCACGACCGGCACCTCGCCCCACTCCCCCGACGCCCGCCGCGTCACCACCGCCCCGTCCTGCCCCGGGAGTTCGCGGACCACCCGCTCCACGGCGCCGAGCGGGACCTTCTCGCCGCCGGAGATCACCACGTCGTCCAGGCGCCCGGACACCCGGACACGACCATCCACGACCGTCGCTGCGTCACCGGTCCGGTACCACCGGTGACCGGCACGTTCGGTGAAGACCGTGGCCGTGCGTTCGTCGTCCCCGAGGTACCCTTCGGCGAGCATCGGCCCGGTCAGCTGCAACTCGCCGTCGACGACGTCGGCGCGGACGGTGCCGAACGGGACGCCGTCGTAGACGCAGCCCCCGCTCGTCTCGCTCGCGCCGTACGTGGTGACGACGCGGACGCCGGCGGCGCGTGCGCGTTCCGTCAACGCCACCGGGGTCGCCTGCCCGCCGACGAGCACCGCGTCGAAGCGTGCGAGCGCGGCGGCGGCCCGGGGGTCGTCCAGGACACGGGCGAGCTGCACCGGGACGAGCGAGGTGTACCGTCGCGGGGCTGCCGGTCCGACGACCAGCCGGTCGACCGCGTCCGCGAACGCCGCCGCGTCGAAGTGTCCGGGCGGGACGACGACGGGCGTGGTGCCCGCGGTGATCGACCGGGTCAGCACGTTGAGTCCGGCGATGTAGTGCGTCGGCAGCGCGAGGACCCACGCTCCCGGGCCGCCGAGGGCGGTGTCGGCTGCGGCGGCGCCGGCGAGCAACGCGTCGGACGACAGCGCCACGCGTTTGCCCGTGCCGGTGGACCCGCTCGTCTCGACGACCAGCGCCACCCGCTGCGGCACGTCGGCCGGGGCCGGTGTCGGCAGCGTCGGACCCGCCACCGCGACGGGGAGCAGTGCGGGGCCGCCGGCGAGGGCAGTCTCCAGGCCGCGGAGCACGACCAGCGGGTCGGCGGCGCTCGTCGCGACCAGCGGGCGGGGCATCAGTAGTGCCAGGGGAAGGCGGTCCAGTCGGGCGAGCGCTTCTCGAGGAAGGAGTCGCGGCCCTCCACGGCCTCGTCGGTGCCGTAGGCGAGGCGGGTGGCCTCGCCGGCGAAGACCTGCTGGCCGACCATGCCGTCGTCGACCGCGTTGAAGGCGTACTTGAGCATCCGGATCGCCGTCGGGGACTTCCCCAGGATCGTCTCGCCCCACCGGATCGCCTCGCGCTCCAGGTCCTCGTGCGGCACGACCCTGTTGACCGCGCCCATCTCGTACGCGCGCTGGGCGGAGTACTCCTCGGCGAGGAAGAAGACCTCACGCGCCAGCTTCTGACCGATCTGCTTGGCGTAGTAGGCGCTGCCGTAGCCGCCGTCGAACGAGCCGACGTCGGCGTCGGTCTGCTTGAACCTGCCGTGCTCCGCGCTCGCGATGGTGAGGTCGCAGATCGCGTGCAGCGAGTGTCCGCCACCGGCCGCCCAGCCCGGCACGACGGCGATGACGACCTTCGGCATCATGCGGATGAGGCGCTGGACCTCGAGGATGTGCAGCCGACCCATCGAGGCCTGCGCGGCCGCGGGATCGACGCCCTCGGGCGGTGCGCCCTCGTCGCCGACGTACTGGTAGCCGCTGCGCCCGCGGATGCGCTGGTCACCGCCGGAGCAGAACGCCCACCCGCCGTCCTTCGGGCTCGGGCCGTTGCCGGTGAGCAGGACGACGCCGACCCGAGGGTCCTGACGGGCGTCGTCGAGGGCCCGGTACAGCTCGTCGACCGTCCGCGGGCGGAAGGCGTTGCGGACCTCGGGACGGTCGAAGGCGACCCGCACGATGCCTCCGGAGACGTGCTTGTGGTACGTGATGTCGGTGAACCGCTCGGCGATGGGAGCGGCGGTCCAGACGTCGGGGTCGAAGAGGTCGGAGACGGCAGAGGGCATGCCCCGAACCTACCGCGGGCCCCGGTGACCGGGTCCGCTACTGCTCCATGCCGGCGAGCATCTCCGGCGCCACGATGACGACGAGCACGATGAGGATCACCGGGTTCGCGAAGAAGGCCATCACGACGCCGACGACCCCGTACCAGCGGCCGAACGACCCCACGGCCGAGATGAACCCGAGCACCGCGGCGACCAGGGTGAGGAACACGACGACGAAGCAGATGCCGAACGCGAAGGTCGTGTCGCCGCCCATGAAGACCGCGAACGCGCTCGCGTCGACCGCCGCCGCGACGACGGCGAGGCCGAGCGCGATCTTCCCGATGACCGGGTTCCTGCGGCGCTGCGTGGCGGTCGGACGACGGACGTCGACGGTGCCCTGGCGCATGAGCCGCGCGAACTCGTCGGTCGCCACCGAGCCTCCTCGTCGATCCACGTCGGCGTCCGTGCACGGAGCCGACCCGTCGACCGGTGGTCGACCGCAGCGATGCTAGTGCGCTGCCCTGGCGGTCCCCTCGGAACAGCCGAGAGCAGCCCGGGACCCTCCTGCGAGGATGGCCGGGTGCCCGATGTGACCCCGTCGCCCCGCCCGCGAACACCACGAGACCGTGCTGACCGTCCGGCAGGTCGTGCCGACGGGACGACGGGCCCTGCCGACGGGCGGGCGGATCGTGTCGGCTCGCTCGCGGGGGGTGCCGACCGGTCGCCCGGCAGTGACCGGTCGTCCGCCGCGGCGACCGTCCCCGACCTGCGCGACCTGCTCGCCACTGCCCGGGTCGTGGCGCTGCCGATGCGGGTCCGGTTCCGCGGCATCACCGTGCGTGAGGCGCTCCTGCTCCGTGGTCCCGAGGGTTGGACCGAGTTCTCCCCCTTCGTCGAGTACGACGACGCCGAAGCCGCCGCGTGGCTCCGCGCCGCCGTCGACTTCGGGTGGACACGGCAGGCACCCGCCGCGGACGCCGTCCCCGTGAACGCCACCGTCCCCGCGGTCCCCGCAGCGGACGTCCCCGACCTGCTCCGGCGCTACCCGGGCTGCACCACGGCGAAGGTCAAGGTCGCCGAACCCGGCACGAGCATCGAGGACGACGTCGCCCGGGTCGCCGCCGTCCGTCGGGCGATGGGCGAGGACGCCGCCGTTCGCGTCGACGCGAACGGTCTGTGGTCGCTCGACCAGGCGACCGAGGCCCTGGGACGCCTCGCCCGGTACCGGTTGCAGTACGCGGAGCAACCGGTGGCCTCCGTGCCGGACCTCGCCACCCTGCGGAGCCGCGTGGCCGGCCTCGGGATCCCCATCGCGGCCGACGAGAGCGTCCGGAAGGCCTCGGACCCCCTCGCCGTCGCCCGTGCCGGAGCGGCCGACGTGCTCGTCGTCAAGGCGCAGCCGCTCGGCGGCGTCACCGCGGCACGAGCCGTCATCGCGGAGGCCGGGTTGCCCTGCGTCGTCTCGAGTGCGCTCGACACCTCGGTCGGGCTCGGCATGGGCGCGTTCCTCGCCGCGGCAGCGATGGCACCGGGCTACGCGGCCGGGTTGGGCACCGGTGCGATGTTCACGGGCGACGTCACCGCCGAGCCGCTCCTGCCCGTGGCCGGACGGATCGCGGTCCGGCGGGTCGAGCCGGACCCGGCGCTGCTCGAGCGCTGGGCGGCGTCCCCGGAACGCACGGCGTGGTGGCGAGCGCGGTTGGCGCGGGTGCACGCGCTGCTCGCGGCGGGGTAGGCCCACCACGCGACGGACGGGAGGCCCGACACCGGCTGGTGTCGGGCCTCCCGTCCGTCAGGCGGTCGCGTCAGCAACTGCTCACAGCCCGGAGTAGCTGTGCAGTCCCTTGAAGAAGACGTTGACCACCGAGAAGTTGAACATGACGGCCGCGAAGCCGATGAGCGCGAGCCACGACGACCGCGCACCGCGCCACCCGCGAGTGGCACGAGCGTGGATGTACCCGGCGTAGAGGACCCAGATGATGAAGGTCCAGACCTCCTTCGTGTCCCACCCCCAGTACCGACCCCACGCACGCTCGGCCCAGATCGCACCGGCGATGAGCGTGAAGGTCCAGAGGACGAAACCGACCAGGATGACCCGGTAGCTGAGGACCTCGAGCCGGTCGGCGTCCGGCAGGGTCGCCATGAACCGCAGCCTGCGCGACGCCGGTCGGCCGAGGCGGTATGTCTGGACGAGCTGCGTGACCGCGAGCCCGGCGCCGAGCGCGAAGAAGCCGGTGCCGGCGATCGCGACGAAGACGTGGATGACCAGCCAGTACGACTGCAGCGCCGGCTGCAACGGGACGACGGGGACGTAGTAGTTCACCGTCGCGATGCCGAGCAGGATGATCGTCAGCCCGGTGATGAAGACCCCGAGGAACTTGAGGTCCTGCCAGAACTGCACGAGCAGGAACACCAGGATGATGAGCCCCGTGCCCGTCAGGGAGAACTCGAACATGTTGCCCCACGGCACGCGGTCGGCCGCGATCCCACGGAGCACGATCGCGCCGACGTGGACGACGAGCGCGAGCACGGTCATCGCCATGCCGACCCGTTCGAACCGGGATCCGCGCTGGCCGCCGCCGCCGGAGCGCTTCTGCTCGACACGCTCGAGGACCACGGTGCCGCCCTGGACGGTCGCGACGGTGGCCGCCGTGCCGTGGTCCGGCGAGGCCGCGGAGCCCGCCGTCGAGCCGGCGGCGCCGACGTCGCCGGCACGCTTGGCCATGTCGAGCGCGAACGAGATGAACGCGATGACGTAGACCGCCATCGCGGAGTACGTCAGGACCACCGAGTAGGTGGCGAGGGTGGTCGTGTTCACTGGGAGATCCTAACTCCGAGGTCCGACATGTGCCGCTGGGCGATGTCCGCGACCGCCCGCTCCAGGTTCGGGTCCTCGCCGCGGGCCAGACCCGCGTACTCGAGGTCGAACTCGCCGTGCTCGGAACCGGTCCGGCGCACCGCCTTGACCCACACGCGACGGCGCGGGACGAACAGCGAGGTGAGCAGCCCGAGCACCGACAGGATGGCGAACGCGGCGACCCAGAGCTGCGACGGGTCGCGGTGCACGTCGAGGGAGACGTACCGCTTCACGCCGTCGAAGGTGATCGACCCGGCACCGTCCGGCAGCTGTTTGGTCTCCCCCGGCTTCATCGAGATGCTCGGGGTGTCGGACTGGCGTCCGGCGATCTGCGTCAGGCCCTTCGTGGAGAGCTGGTACACGCTCTGCGGCACCCCGTCGTCGAGACCGAGGTCGCCCGTGTAGACCTGCAGCGACAGCATCGGGTTCTCGGTGTCCGGGTACGCCGACGCGAAGGCCCCGCTGCTCTGCTTCACCGCAGTCGGGTAGAAGAACCCGATCATGCCGAGCTGCTCGGGCGAGGCGTCCGGGACCTTGACGACGCCGGTGGAGGTGTAGTTCGCGTCCTCCGGCAGGAACGGCACGACGTCCTGGAACGCCACGTTCCCCTCGCCGTCGCGCACGGTCACCTGCATGGCGTAGCCGTTGCCGAGCAGGTACACGTTCGTCCCACCGATCGCGAGCGGCTCGTTGACACCGAGACGGCTCGTCGTCGTCCCGCCGTCCTTGGTCCGCGCCGTCACGGTCGCCGAGTAGTCAGTCGCCTGCCCGAGCGCGTCGAGGTTCGTCTCCTCGTACTCCGTCTCGAAGTCGTCGAGCGTCAGGTTGTAGCCCTGCAGGTCCGACTGCGAGAACCACCGGCCGGGGTTGAACGAGTCGTAGGACCCGAGGACGTTCGTGAAGGTCTGCCCCTCGACGAGCAGCCGCTGCCCGGTGTAGCTGAACCCGCCGCCCAGGCCGACGGCCAGGAGCACGCCGACGAGCGCCGCGTGGAACACCAGGTTGCCGGTCTCGCGCAGGTACCCGCGCTCCGCGCTCACGGAGTCGCCGAACCGCTCGACGCGGTAGCCGGACTTCCTGAGCTGCGCCATGGCGCTCGTGACCGCTCGGTCGACGGACGGGAGGCCCGTCGTGGCGTCCGCCCCACCGTTCGCGGTCGCGGTCGGGGTCGGGGTCGGGGTCGGGGTGACCGTCTCCGTCGTCACGGCGACCGTCCGGAACCCGGCCAGTCGCCCGAGCCGTGCCGGGGTCTTCGGGGGCCGGGTCCGGAGGGCCTGCCAGTGGTGACGGGTCCGCGGGACGATGCAGCCGATCAACGACACGAAGAGCAGCAGGTAGATGGCCGAGAACCACACCGAGGTGTAGGTGTCGAACACCTGCAGCTTGTCGAGCACCGGGAAGAGCGTCGGGTGGTCGTTCTCGTACTGCACGACGCCGTTCGGGTCCGCCTGCCGCTGCGGCACGAGGGAACCCGGGATCGCCGCGAGGGCGAGCAGCATGAGCAGGAAGAGCGCCGTCCGCATGCTCGTCAGCTGGCGCCAGGCGAAGCGGAGGTACCCGACGACGCCGAGCTTCGGCTGCGCGATGCCCTCGTCCCGCGGGCTCGGCGTGACGGGGGTCCCGTCGACGTGGTCGGACGGTCGCTGCGGGTCCGACGACCGATCGGCCCCGGTGGCGGCGTCGTCCGTCAGGTCGTCCTGGTTGTCAGACCGCGGGGACAAAGCTCTGGATCACCGCCCCGACGTTCGACATGACGGCCGACCAGATGCCGGTGACCATGAGCAGACCGATGACGATCAGGATCGCTCCTCCGATGATGTTGACGGTGCGCATGTGCCGCTTGACGATGCCGATCGCACCCGAGGCCCACCCGGCGCCCAGCGCGACGAGCAGGAACGGGACGCCGAGGCCGATGCAGTACGCGATGCCGAGCACGACGCCCTGCCAGGCGCTGCCCGACTGGAAGCTGATGAGGTTGATGGCCGCGAGGGTCGGCCCGATGCAGGGCGTCCACCCGAGGGCGAACACGATGCCGAGCAGCGGGGCGCCGAGCAGACCGGTGCGCGGCGTGAAGTCGGCCTTGACGGTCCGCTGCAGGAACGTGAACCGACCGATGAAGACGAGCCCCATCGCGATGACGACGATCCCCATGAGCTGCACGATGAGGTCACGCCAGCGCACGAGCCAGAACCCGACGGCCCCCGCTGCGGCCGACCCGAGGACGAAGACGACCGTGAAGCCGAGCACGAACAGGAGCACGCCGAGGAGCACACGTCCGCGGGAGCGTCGCGAGCCGTCGGCGATGCCGCCCACGTACCCGAGGTAGCCCGGCACGAGGGGCAGCACGCACGGCGACAGGAACGAGACGAGTCCGGCGAGCGCCGCCACCGGCAGCCCGACGAGGAGCTGTCCGCTGAAGATCGCGTCGGCGAAGGGGTTGCCGCTGGTCACCGCTCAGGACGCCTTGCCGGTCAGTTCGTCGCCGACGAGTGTGTCCAGGATGCCCGGCCCGTCGACCGCGCCGAGCACCCGCGCTGCGACCCGGCCCTGCTTGTCGAGGACGATCGTCGTCGGCACGGCGTTCGGCGCGATCTCACCCGAGAGCGCGAGCTGCATCGTGCCGGTGTTCGCGTCGAGGACGGTCGGGTAGTCGACGCCGAACTTCCGCTCGAAGGCCTTCGCGGTGCCGGCCTCGTCACGGACGTTGACCCCGATGAACTGCACGTCGTCGTCGGCGAAGCGATCGTGGACGGTGTTGAGGTGTTCGGCCTCGGCGCGGCACGGCGGGCACCCCGCGTACCAGAAGTTGATCACGACGACGTCGCCGCGCAGGGCCTCGGCGGAGAGCTCGTCGCCCTCCGTCGACTCAGCGGTGAAGTCGATGGGGTCGGTCCGCTCGTCGACGGCGACCTCGGTCACCGCCCCGGTGCCGGAGATGTAGTTCTGCGTGCTGCCGTTGCCGTACTGCCGCGACAGGGAGTCGTTGCTCGAGGAGCACCCGACGAGCACGAGCGCCGTCACGATCGCGATCGCTGCGGCGCCCGTGGTCCGGGCCCGGGTCGTGCGGGTGGTGCGCGTCACACTGCTCCTTCGTCGATGGCGGACGCACGGAGCTCGGCCGCCGGGTCCGCGTACCCGACCTCGGTGAACCGCCCGGCCGAGCGGTCGGGCGTCCGCACGAGGGTGGTGATGCTCGAGAGGTCGCACCGGCGTTTCCGGGGGTCGTGCCAGAGCGGCTTCCCCGCGAGCCGGCGGTGCACCATCCAGATCGGCAGCTGGTGACTGACGAGGACGACGTCGCCCTCGTCGACGCTCTCCCACGCCGTGGTGACGGCGGCGAGCATGCGGTTGGCGATCGACTCGTACGCCTCGCCCCAGCTCGGACGCCACGGGTTCGCGATCCACGGCCACTCGCTCGGACGCCGGACCGAGCGCTTGGTGAAGCCGGGCGGTTGCCCCTCGTAGCGGTTCGTGGGTTCGATGAGGCGCTCGTCGATCCGGACGTCGAGTCCGTAGGCCGCGGCCCAGGGCGCGGCCGACTCCTGCGTGCGCTGCAACGGGGACGCCACGATCGCCCGGACGTCGATGCCGGCGTCCTTCCAGGCGGTCGCGGAGGCCTGTGCCATCCGGGCGCCGAGCTCGCTCAGACCGAAGCCCGGGAGCCGCCCGTAGAGGACACGGTCGGGGTTGTGGACCTCGCCGTGCCGCACGAGGTGGATCTTGGTCGCGGGCATGGGTTCCAGTGTAGGTCGGTCCCGCTCGCCCACCCGCCCCACAGCGGATCCACGGACTTCGGGAGCGCTCAGCCGAGGTGGCCGGACAGCCGACCGTGCAGGGCGGTCGAACCGGTGTTCAGGTTCACGACCTCGACCGTGGAGCCGTGCTTCGCGAAGCGCTGCTCGACCCCGTCGAGTGCCGCGACCGTGCTCGCGTCGAACACGTGCGCCTCGGACATGTCGACGACGACGTGCTCGGGGTCCTCGGCGTAGGAGAACCGGTTGACGAGGTCGTTCGAGGACGCGAAGAACAGCGCCCCGCGCACCCGGTAGCGGACGGTCCGCTCGTCGACGGGTTCCCGCACGACCTCGACGACGTGGGCGACCCGGCGGGCGAAGACCAGCGCGGCGACGACGACCCCGACGAGCACCCCGGTGGCCAGGTTGTCCGTCGCGACGACGACCAGCACGGTGATGACCATGACGGCCGTCTCCCCGAGGGGCATCCGGCGGAGGGCGCGCGGCCGGACACTGTGCCAGTCGAAGGTCGCCACACAGACCATGAGCATCACCGCGGTGAGGGCCGCCATCGGGATCTGGGCCACCACGTCGTGCAGGACGATCGTCAGGACGAGGACCGCCGCGCCGGCCACGAAGGTCGACACCCGGGTGCGGGCACCGGCCGTCTTCACGTTGATGACCGTCTGTCCGATCATCGCGCACCCGCCGGTGCCGCCGAAGAAGCCCGAGGCGATGTTCGCCACGCCCTGACCCCACGACTCGCGCCAGGCGCTGGACCGGGTCTCGGTGACGGTGTCGACGAGCTGTGCGGTCAGCAGCGTCTCGATGAGCCCGACGATCGCGACGCCGAACGCGTACGGCGCGATGAGCTGGAGGGTGTCGAGGGTCAGGGGGACGGTGATCCCGTTGAAGCCCGGCAACGCGGTGGGGAGGGACCCCTCGTCACCGACCGTGGGGACGGCGACCCCGAACACCATGGTGATCGCCGTCACCACGACCACGGCGATGAGCGGCGCGGGGACGGCCTTCGTGAGGAAGGGGACCCCGACGATGAGCGCGACGCCGAGTGCGGTGAGGGGCCAGACGACGAGCGGCACGTCGTTCCCGAGCAGGTTCGGGAGCTGCGCGGTGAAGATGAGGATCGCCAGGGCGTTGACGAACGCCACGTTGACGCTGCGTGGGATGAAGCGCATCAGGCGTGCGACGCCGAGGAACCCGAGCACGAGCTGGAACAGGCCGCCGAGCACGATCGCGGGGACGAGGTAGGCGACTCCGTGGTCCCGCACGAGCGGTGCGATCACGAGCGCCACCGATCCGGCAGCGGCGGAGATCATCGCCGGTCGGCCGCCGACCACCGAGATGACCATCGCGAAGACGACGCTCGAGAAGAGCCCGACCGCGGGGTCCACCCCGGCGACCACCGAGAACGAGATCGCTTCGGGGATGAGGGCGAGCGCCGTGACGACGCCGGCCAGGAGCTCCCTCGTGAGGAGGCGCGGGGACCGCAGTGCGGCGAGGACGCTCGGTGTGACGGGAGCGGTGGTGGCGGTCGACATCGCGGCAACCCTACCGTCACGTGAGGGTGTCGACCGTCCAGTCGCTGTCCCTCGCGCTCTGCCACGATGTCGGACATGACCGGTCCCGACGTCCCCGCCACCATGCACATCGGGGAGCTCGCCGAACGGACCGGGATGTCGCTGCGGTCGATCCGGCACTACGACGAGGTCGGGCTGCTCGTGCCGAGCGGCCGCACCGCCGGCGGGTTCCGGGTCTACACGGCCGGCGACCTCGAGCGCCTGCTCGTCATCCGCCGGATGAAACCACTCGGGTTCACACTCGACGAGATGGCGGGGCTCCTCCGCGTCGTCGACGGTCTGACGGCCGGGGACCCGGACGAGGCCGCCGACCTGGCGGCCCGCCTCGACGCGTTCCTCGAGGACGCCAGGGCGCGCCACGCGAAGCTGCTGGAGCGCGCGGCGATGGCCGAGGAGTTCATCGGCACGCTGGGGACCCTCCGCGCCTCGTTGCCGTGACCGGGCCGGCGTTCGCCGCCTGATCGGGTGACCAGGCCGCAGTCCCATCCCGGACCCTCCGTCACGGGTACCGCCGCGTTCGTCCTGCGACCTGGCCACGACGTCGACGCTACGGCGGCCCCGAGCCCGGGCACGGGCCTCCCGGCAGAGCTGTGGAGAACCGGATGACCGCGCATCGTTGTGGAGGGGAAGTGGCCTCCCCGGGGCCCGGTCCGCCTCGGGCGCCTCCGATGGCACGCCCGGCCGGTAGACTCGACGACCGTGATCGAACGCACCCGCATCGCCGACCTCGCAAGCCTCCCCGACGGCCCCGTCTCCGTGGCCGGATGGGTCGAGACCGTCCGTGATCAGAAGAAGGTGCAGTTCGTCGTCCTCCGCGACGAGAGCGGCTCCGTCCAGCTCGTCAACCCGGCCACGCGCGAAGCGGTCGAGGGTGACGACGCCTCTGCCACGGCACTCGCCACCACGGAGTCGATCTCCGGCCTCGCGCACGGCACCTTCGTCCACGTGCAGGGCACGCTGAAGCACGACGAGCGCGTCAAGCTCGGCGGGCTCGAGGTCAAGGTCGGCACGCTGACCGTGGTCAGTGCCGCCATCCCGGAGACGCCCATCGCCGACGACTCCTCGCTCGACAAGCGTCTGGACTGGCGCTTCCTCGACCTGCGCAACCGCAAGCAGAACCTGATCTTCCGCATCCAGACCACGCTCGAGCACGCGTTCCGCACCTACTGGGTCGAGCGTGACTACATCGAGATCCACACCCCGAAGCTGATGGCGTCGGCGTCCGAGTCGCGCGCCGAGCTCTTCCAGCTCGAGTACTTCGAGACGACCGCCTACCTGGCGCAGTCACCGCAGAACTTCAAGCAGATGGCGCAGCCCGCGGGCTTCGGTGCCGTGTTCGAGATCGCCGACGCCTTCCGCGCCGACCCGTCGTTCACCTCCCGCCACGCGACCGAGTTCACGAGCGTCGACGCCGAGTTCTCGTGGATCGAGTCCCACGAGGACGTCATGGCGATGCACGAAGAGGTCCTCGTCGCCGGCATCACCGCCGTCAAGGAGAAGTACGGCAAGGACATCGAGGAGGTCTTCGGCTTCGAGCTGCAGATCCCGACGACGCCGTTCCCCCGCGTCACGCTGGCCGACGCCCGGAAGATCGTCGCCGACAGCGGCTACGAGGTCGTCCGCGCCGACGGCGACCTCGACCCCGAGGGCGAGCGCCGGGTCTCCGCCTGGGCCAAGGAGCACCACGGGTCCGAGTTCGTCTTCGTCACCGACTACGACGCCTCGATCCGGCCGTACTACCACATGCGTCACGCCGACGACCCGACCCTCACGAACAGCTACGACCTGCTGTTCAACGGCGCGGAGATCTCGACCGGTGCCCAGCGTGAGCACCGGGTCGACGTCCTCACCGCCCAGGCGGAGGAGAAGGGCCTCGACGCCGCCGAGCTCGGCTGGTACCTCGACTTCTTCCGCTACGGGGTCCCGCCGCACGGTGGGTTCGGGATGGGCCTGGCGCGCGTGCTGATGCTCATGCTCGGCGAGCCGTCGATCCGCGAGGTCACGTACCTCTTCCGCGGGCCGACGCGCCTCACCCCGTAGTCGCCGGGCGGCAGCGCGAACACGAGGACCGGCTCCACCACGGACACCCGTGGTGGAGCCGGTCCTCGTCGTATCGGGCTCTCGCCGCGGTCAGTCCTGCCAGTCGATGGCCGCGCGGGCGGTGACGAGCCCACGGATCTCGGCCGCGGCCGCCTGGTGCTCCGGGTGCACCTGGTACTCGTCGAGCCCGGCGAGGTCGTCGAAGTCGGCCACGACCGCGACGTCCTGGTTCTTCCCCGGGTAGGCGACGTTCTCGACGACCCGCAGGGAGCGGATCGACGGGACCACCCCGACCAGTCCGGTCAGCAGCTCGCGGATCCGGACGACCGCGGCGTCGTGGTCGAGGTCCTCGCGGAGCGTCCACGAGACGACGTGGCGGATCACGCTCGGGCCTCGGCCTGCTCGAGCGCCCGGGCGAGTCGTTCGGCATCGACGTGCCAGTTGCTGTGCACACGACCGTCGACGAGCACGACGGGGATGTCCTCCGCGTACTCCAGGCGCAGGTCGTCGTCGTCGAGGATGGACCGCTCCTCGAGGGTGACTCCCGGTCGTGCGGCGACGACACGTTCGACGACGGGACGAGCGTCGTCGCAGAGGTGGCATCCGGGCTTGGTGAGGAGCGTCACGGCTGTCATGACCTCAGGCTACCCGCGCCACTCCGGGGGTCCGTGGGCCGGAAACGCAGAAGCCCCGGCGAACCGGGGCTTCTGCTGCGGGTCTCTCGACCTACTTCTTGTTGCGACGCTGGTGGCGCGTCTTGCGAAGGAGCTTGCGGTGCTTCTTCTTCGCCATGCGCTTGCGACGCTTCTTGATGACAGAACCCATGTGGACCTCGCTCGGACTGATGCTGATGTACGGACACCGGGCCGATGAAGCCGCGGAAAATCAACCTGCCCGAGTCTACCGGCTGGCTGCTGCGATGTCGAACGGCGCCGGGACGGACGATGGACGCCCGGGACGGGAACGGCTGAGCCGGGTCGGTTCAGCCGACGTCGGCGATGCCACCGCGGAGGACCTCCGCGACCGCCGACTCCGGCACGCGGAAGGACCGGCCGAATCGGATGGCGGGGAGTTCCCCGGCGTGGACCATGCGGTAGACCGTCATCTTGGAGACGCGCATCATCTCGGCGACCTCCGCGACGGTGAGGAAGCGCACGTCGTCGAAACTGCCGGTCATGGTCCGCCTTCGGGTGGCTTGCTTGTTGTGACCTGTGTGGTCACTGGACACTGTAGAGGCGCGTGAGGCCCGGTGTCCAGCAGCTGCTCAGTCGTCCTCGGGGCGCTTCGTGAAGCGGCGCCGACTGCGGTCGACGACCCGCTCCCAGCCCTGCTGCGCCCCGGTGATCGCGACGGTGGCGCGGTGCGACGCCTCGGCCATGACGCGACCGAGTTCGGTGCCGACCTCGACCGTCGCCTTGCCCGCCGTGCCGCTCCTCCGCACGGACACCGGCTGACCGTCCGGCGTCCACGACGTGGTGGCCGGGGTGCCGTCGGCGTCCACGGCGTTCGTGAACGGGACCACCCACTCCTCGATGCCGAGCAGCGGCTCGGGGTCGAGCCGGTAGTAGCGGTGCTGGCCTTCTTCGCGACTGGTGACGAGGCCGATGTCGCGGAGCACGCGGAGGTGCTTCGACACGGTCGGCTGACTCACGCCGAGCCGCAGCACGAGCTGCCCGACGCTCAGTTCCCCGCCGGTGGCGTCGGCCCCGTACGCGGTGAGGAGCTCGCCCAGCAGTGCACGCCGCGTCGGGTCCGCGACGACGCTGAAGATGTCGGCCATCCAGCAAGGCTATCCGCCGCCGTGCGGATGTACCATGACGAACCGTCCCGCCCATGTCCCCGGAGGCATACGATGCTCGACCGCACCGAGCCGATCCCCACCGTGGGGACCGTGGCGGGTCAGCGACGGCCGAGCAAGCTCGTGACGGCCCTGCGGTCGTCACCCTCGCGGCTGGCGATCCTGGTCTTCATCGTGCTCATCTTCCTCTTCACGGTGCTCTTCATGACGCCGATGGCGACGGCCGACGGGTCGGTGACCCACTTCTCCGACGCGCTGTTCACCGCGGCGAGCGTGGTCTGCGTCACCGGGCTCGCGACCGTCGACATGGCGACGCACTGGTCGGTGTTCGGCAAGGTCCTCGTGGTCATCGGCACGCAGATCGGCGCGCTCGGCGTGCTCACCTTCGCCTCGATCCTCGGGCTCGTGGTCACCCGTCGGCTCGGCCTCCGCGCCAAGCTCATCGCCGCCGGGGACTCGAACCCGCTGCGTACACACCACGGGGCCGTGCCGGAGGGCCAGGCGGTCCGCCTGGGCGACGTCGGCACACTGCTCCTCACGGTCGCAGTCAGCACCCTGACGATCGAGGTCGTCATCGGTCTGCTGCTCCTGCCGAGTGTGCTCCTCACCGGGGTGCCGTTCTGGACGGCGGTCGGCGACTCCTTCTACTACTCGGCGATGGCCTTCACGAACACCGGGTTCGCGCCGAACGCCGACGGCCTCGATCCGTTCGCGCACGACTACTGGTTCCTCAGCCTCCTCATGGTGGGCGTCATCGCCGGGTCGATCGGGTTCCCGGTCATCCGGACGCTGACGAAGCAGCTCCGCTCCCCGCGCCGCTGGCCCATCCACGTGAAGCTCACGCTCGCGACGAGTGCGGTGCTGCTCCTCGGCGGCACCGTCGCCTACATCGCCCTCGAGGCCTCGAACCCCGAGACATTCGGCCGCGAGGGCGCCGGCCGCACGGCCTTCCAGGCGCTCTTCCTGTCGACGATGACCCGGTCCGGCGGCTTCTCGCTCGTCGACTTCGACGAGCTGTACGGGTCGAGCCTGCTCGTCACGGACATGCTCATGTTCATCGGCGGCGGCTCCGCCTCCACCGCGGGCGGCATCAAGGTCACGACGCTCGCCGTGCTCTTCCTGGCGGCCGTCGCGGAGGCCCGTGGCCGGCAGAGCATGGAGGCGTTCGGCCGTCGCATCCCGAGTGACGTCCTGCGCGTGGCGGTCGCGATCGTCCTGTGGGGCGCCACCATCGTCGCCGTCGCCACCGTCGTGCTGCTGCAGATCACGCGGGAACCCCTCGACCGCGTCCTGTTCGAGGTGATCTCGGCGTTCGCGACCTGCGGGCTGTCGTCCGGTGTGTCCGCCGACCTGCCCGAGTCCGGCAAGTACGTGCTCGCCGCCACGATGTTCCTCGGCCGGGTCGGTACAGTGACCATCGCCGCCGCGCTCGCCGCCAGTCAGAGCCGGCAGCTGTTCCGCCGTCCCGAGGAGAGGCCGATCGTTGGCTGACCGACACCGTCCGCACGCCCAGCAGGGTCCCGTCAGCCACGATGCCCCGGTCCTCGTGATCGGCCTCGGGCGGTTCGGTGCCGCGACCGCCGGCCAGCTCGAACGGCAGGGGCGCGACGTCCTGGTCGTGGACACCGACGCCGCGCTCGTGCAGAAGTGGTCGGACCGGGTGACGCACGCGGTCCAGGCCGACGCGACCGACATGGACGCGCTCCGGCAGATCGGGGCGCAGGACTTCGCGATCGCCGTGGTCGGCACCGGCTCGGACCTGGAGTCGAGCGTGCTCATCACGGCCAACCTGGTCGACCTCGGCGTCCCGCAGATCTGGGCGAAGGCGATCAGTCGGTCGCACGGCACCATCCTCAGCCGGATCGGCGCGAACCACGTGGTCTACCCGGAGCGCGAGGCCGGCGAGCGGACGGCGCACCTGGTGTCCGGGCGCATGCTCGACTTCATCGAGTTCGACGACGACTTCGCCGTGGTGAAGATGTTCCCGCCGCGGGCCGTGCGGGGACGGGACCTCGCGACGACGGTGATCCGGACGCGCCACGGCCTCACGGTGCTCGGGATCAAGCCGCCGGGACAGGCCTTCGTCCCGGCGACCCCGGACAGCGTCATCGGCGAGGACGACCTCATCATCGTCTCGGGCACCGAGACCGACCTCGAGCGGTTCGCCGCGCTCGAGTAGTGCGCCCGGAGCGGGGTCGGTGGCCTGGCCCGACGACCGGCGTCAGAGCCGGGACAGCTCCTCGGCGCGGCTGATGGCGGCACGTGCGGCCCGTCCGAGCGTGTCGGCGAGGTCAGCCTCCTGCAGCACCGCCACCGCACGCTCGGTCGTGCCCTTCGGGCTGGTCACCGCACGGCGGAGGTCGGCGGGCTCACGGCCCGAGCGCGCGAGGAGCTCGACCGCACCGCGGACCGTGCCCTGCACCATGGTGCGGGCGTGCTCGGCGGTGAACCCGAGCTGCTCGGCGGCCCGCTGCCACTCCTCGACCAGCAGGAACACGTAGGCAGGGCCGGAGCCGGACACGGCGGACAGGGCGTCGAGCTGGGACTCGGGGACGTCGAGGACGTCGCCGGACACGGCGAAGACGGAGCTGGCGAGCGCGACGGCCTCGGCGTCCGCCGACTCCCCCGCACTGACACCCGTGACCCCGAGGCCGACGCCGACGGGCGTGTTGGGCAGCGCCCGGACGACGCGGACGCCGGACGGGACGTGCGCCTCCATCGTGGCGGTGGTCACCCCGACCGCGACGCTGACGACGACCGCGCCCGGCTCGAGGTCGCTCGCGACCTCGTCGAGCAGGTCGACGATGCCGAAGGGCTTCACCCCGAGCACGACGACACCGGCACCGCGGACGGCTGCCCGGTTGGCGTCGGGGTCGGTCTCGGACGCGGCGGCGCGGAGCCCGGAGGCGCGGTGCGACGCCGCCGAGGACTCGGACCGGGTGGTGACGGCGACGGTCTCGGGTGCCACCCCTGCGGCGAGGAGCCCCTGCAGGACCGCGCCGGACATGGAACCGACGCCGAGCATGGCGACGCGGGGCAGGTCGATGGTCATGGCCTCCAACCTACCGACCAGCGGGAGCCTAGGATCGTGGTCCAGGTCGGTACGAGAAGGGGTCGGACAGCCACATGAGCGCTTCCGGAGGGACGAAGGCGATCTTCGCCGCACTCGGTGCGAACGTCGGGATCGCGATCGTGAAGTTCATCGCCGCGGCGATCAGCGGATCTGCGTCGATGCTCGCCGAAGGGGTGCACTCCCTCGCGGACTCCGCGAACCAGCTGCTCCTGCTGCTCGGTGGCCGGAAGGCGAAGAAGGCCGCAGACGAGGAGCACCCGTTCGGCCACGGCCGGGAGCGCTACGTGTACGCGTTCGTCGTGTCGATCGTGCTGTTCTCGGTGGGTGGCGTGTTCTCGCTCTACGAGGGCATCGAGAAGTTCGCGCACCCGCACCCGCTCGAGAACTGGTGGCTGCCGATGGCGGTGCTCGTCATCGCGATCGGTCTCGAGGGCTTCTCCCTGCGCACGGCACTGAAGGAGGCACGGCCGCACAAGGGCGGGCAGTCCTGGGTGCAGTTCGTCCGCCGGGCCAAGGCACCGGAGCTCCCCGTCGTCATGCTCGAGGACACGGCTGCCCTGATCGGCCTGGTCTTCGCGTTCTTCGGTGTCGGCCTCACGGCGCTCACCGGCAACGGCGTGTTCGACGCGATCGGCACGGTGCTCATCGCCGTGCTCCTCATCGCCGTCGCGCTCGTGCTGGGGGTCGAGACGAAGAGCCTCCTCGTCGGCGAGGGTGCGAGCTCCGGTGACGTCGCCCGGATCAAGCAGGCGGTGCTCGACGGACCCGAGGTCGACTCGGTCATCCACCTCAAGACCCTCTACCTCGGGCCGGACGAGCTCATGGTCGGCGTCAAGGTCGCCGTCGACGGCGACCGCCGCCTCGGCGACGTCGCCGCCGGCATCGACACCGTGGAACAGCGGGTGCGCGCCGCGGTGCCCATCGCGCGCGTCATCTACATCGAGCCCGACGTGCGGCACGACGGCCCGCACCCGTCGACCGAGGCGATCGTCCTGCGCGCTGCCGACTGACGGTCGGTCGGTCGGTTCAGCGGCGCTCGGCGAAGAACGCATCGAGCAGCGCCGCACAGTCCTGTTCCAGGACCCCGGCGACGACTTCCGCACGGTGCGGCAGCCGGCGGTCGCGGGCGATGTCGTAGACGCTGCCGCTCGCGCCGGCCTTGGGGTCCCAGGCGCCGAACACGATCCGGGGGACGCGCGCGGCGAGCAACGCTCCGGCACACATCGGGCACGGCTCGAGCGTGACGACGAGGGTGTGCTCGGCCAGGTGCCAGTCCCCGGTGACCGCCGCCGCGGCCCGCAGCGCGAGGACCTCGGCATGTGCGGTCGGGTCCTGCCGGGCCTCGCGTTCGTTGCGTCCCACGGCGACGACCTCCCCGGCGGCGTCGAGCACGACGGCGCCCACCGGGACGTCGCCGGTGGCCAGGCACGCCCGGGCCTCGGACAGCGCCTGCTCCATGGCGGGGACGAACGGCCGTCCGGCTGGGTGCTCCACGCGTCCTCCGCCCCGACGCCCACGATGGCCGCGACCGCCGGTCGGGGTGCGGCACGGTACGCTCGACCCTATGCGAGTCCACGTCGCCGACCACCCGCTCATCACCCACAAGCTCTCGGTGCTCCGCGACCGGACCACTCCCTCCCCCACTTTCCGTGCCCTGACCGAGGAGCTCGTCACGCTCCTCGCGTACGAGGCCACGCGCAACGTCCGGGTGACGGCGACGCCGATCAGCACGCCCGTCGCGCAGACGATGGGCGTCGCGATCGCGAAGCCCCGTCCGCTCGTCGTGCCGATCCTCCGCGCCGGGCTCGGCATGCTCGAGGGCATGGTCAAGCTCGTCCCCACGGCCGAGGTCGGGTTCCTCGGCATGGCCCGCGACGAGGAGACCTTCGAACCGCAGACGTACGCCGAGCGCCTGCCCGACGACCTGTCGAACCGGCAGTGCTTCGTGCTCGACCCGATGCTGGCGACGGGTGGCACGCTCGCCGCGGCGATCGAGTTCCTGTTCGACCGCGGCGCCGTGGACGTCACGTGCGTGTGCATCCTCGGCGCTCCTGAGGGCCTCGCCGCGCTCGAGGCGGCGGTCGGCGACCGTGACGTGACGATCGTCCTCGGCGCGCTCGACGAGCGCCTGGACGAGAACGGGTACATCGTCCCCGGTCTCGGCGACGCCGGCGACCGTCTCTACGGCCTGGCCGACTAGCGACCGCACCGCCTTCCGGACGGGAGGCCCACCACCGGCCCGGTGGTGGGCCTCCCGTCCGTCGTCCTGCCGGACTGTCCGCATCCGTCACCGTCCGCGCGGACGGTTGACACCACGTTGGTATACCGCCGATACTCGTGCCATGACTGCAACCGTGTCCACCCGAGCCCTCCACGAGGCCAAGGGGACTGCCGGCATCATGATGCCGACCACGGCGGTCATGCGTTGTCGAATGTGTGCCTGATCGGTACCCGTTCCAGCCGGATCCCCCGCGACACCACCCCCGTCGCCCGCGCGTGATCCCCGGTGACGACCCCGTCGACGACGCGCACCACCGTCTCGAGGTCTGATCCCGCTCCCCCGGACGAGCCCCGGTCCCGCACGGACCGCAGGGCCACTCGGCGTACCGCCGATCCGGGCCGACGCATTCGACACCGGCCGACGTCCCACCACTCCGATCGGCCGCACCACCCGGAGACCGCACCATGTCGCTCACCATCGCCCAGCCCCGCACCACCCCCGCCCGTCTGGCGGCCGCCGCTCCGACCGACCTCGGCAGCGTCACGCCGATCCGCAGCCGTCGCGCACCGGCGGCACAGCCGGTCCGTCCGGTCGCCGACCGTTCCGCCGTCCCCACCAGCCCGGTCGTCGCGCCGCAGCGGAACCGGGCACTGCCCGAGGGGACCGAGGCGCGTGGCTTCGCGCTCTACGTCGGGCTCGACGAGGCCGCCGCGGCTGCGGCCGGCACCACCCTGGCCGCCGTCGTCGAGCAGCTGAAGGCGCTCACGGCACAGCTCGTGCCGTCGGCGGAGACCTACGCGGCCGTCGCCGTCGCGGCCGAGGGGTCCGGCGGGCGGGACGTCGACGTGGTCCGCCTCGCGCTGCAGGACCGGTCGGCGGTGGCCGCGCGCAAGCAGACGGAGAAGCCCGAGCCGGAGGAGACCGGCGTCGTCATCGACATCTCCCGCAAGCGTGTCGTCCTCGACGGCGAGACCGCGCCCCTGACGTTCAAGGAGTTCGAGCTCCTGCAGTTCCTCGTCCTCCGCGAGGGTCGCACGGTCGACCGCTCGGCCATCATCGAGGGACTGTGGTCCGACGGTGAGGACGAGACCCCGAACGAGCGCACCATCGACGTGCACGTCCGTCGCCTCCGGGCGAAGCTCGGCGCCTTCGAGGAGATCGTCCGGACGGTGCGGGGTGTCGGGTACCGGTTCGACCGGCACGCCGACGTGTCGGTGCGTTACGCCTCCACGCCGTCGCCCGACCTCTTCTGAACCAGCTCTCGTCCGGCGATCGGACAACTCGCAGGAACCGACGGCGTGGCCGCCTTCCCTGGCGTTACCGCTTCGTTATACAGTCGGTCGTGCAGTCGGTGTTTGCTGTGGCACCGGCTGTGGAATGTGATTGCAGGAATCTCCCGGTGCAAGGGAGCGGGCCGGTCGTCCACTCGGGCGGCCGGCCCGCGTTCTGCGTCGGTACCCCTCGGTAGGGTGGGGGTCCACCAGACGGAGGGACGTACCCGTGAGCGATCACCGCAGCGAGAAGGCGACAGCGGTCGCGGCGTGGGAGTCGTTGTTCCGCGCGCAGGTCACCGTGATGCGGAACCTCAACACCGAGTTCCCCTCGGCCGAGATCTCCTTCAACGAGTACGACGTCTGCTTCAACCTCTCGACACAGCCGGGGCGCCGCTGCCGGATGCGTGACCTGACGGGTCACCTCCTCCTGACCCAGCCGAGCGTCAGTCGACTGGTCGACCGTCTCGCGACCAAGGGCATCGTGGAGAAGCAGCCCGACCCGACCGACGCCCGCGGGGTGATCGTCGCCCTGACCGCCCACGGGTACGACGTCTACCGCGCCGTCGCCGTGCAGCACGCGTCGACGATCGCCGCGCAGGTCGGCGCCGGGCTCGACGACGCCGAGCTGCGCACCCTCACCGAGCTCTGCACGAAACTCCGGGTCGCGGCTGCCGGCACGTCCCCGACGCGTCGGGCGGTCGCCGTGGCACCGGATCGGGCCTCGGCGTGAGCGGCTCGATCGTCTGGTTGCGTGACGACCTCCGGATCGCCGACAACCCGGCGCTCCGGTCCGCGGTCGACCGGCCCGGCCCCGTCACCGTGGTGTACGTGCTCGACGAGCAGAGCGACGGCATCCGTCCCCACGGTGCCGCAGCACGGTGGTGGCTCCACCACTCCCTCGCCGCGCTCGACGCCGACCTTCGTGCCCACGGGTCACGGCTCGTGCTGCGCCGGGGTGCCGCGGCGGACGTCGTCACGGACCTCGTCGCCGAGTCCGGTGCGGACGCCGTGTTCTGGAACCGGCGGTACGGCCGGGTGGAGCGGGAGATCGACGCCGGCATCAAGTCCGGCCTCGTCGCCAGCGGCATCGAGGCGCACAGCTCCGCGGGGACGCTGCTCTGGGAACCGTGGACCGTCCTGACCGGCAAGGGCGAGCCGTTCAAGGTCTTCACGCCGTTCTGGCGGGCCGCGCAGGCCATGCCGGAACCCCGGCACCCGTGGCCCGAGCCGGAGTCCGTCGCCGCGCCGGCCGACGTGGCCTCGGACGTGCTCGGTGACTGGGCGCTGCTGCCGACCACCCCGGACTGGGCGGGCGGCATGCGAGACGCCTGGACCCCCGGCGAACACGGGGCCTGGGACCGGCTCGAGCGGTTCATCGACGAGGCCCTGGCCGACTACGACCAGCGCGACGAACCGGCGCAGGCTGCGACGAGCAGCCTCTCCCCACACCTGCGCTGGGGTGAGATCAGCCCGTACCAGGTCTGGCACCGCCTGCACGAGACACTCGAGCCCGACCGACGGCGTGCCGCCCCGGCGTTCCTCCGGCAGCTCGCGTGGCGGGAGTTCAACTGGAACGAGTACTTCCACTGCGACGACATCGCACGGACCAACGTCCGCCGCGAGTTCGACGCCTTCCCGTGGCGGGAGCCCACCGACGACGAGCTCGACCGGTGGCGGTACGGCACGACCGGGTTCGACCTCGTCGACGCCGGCATGCGCGAGCTCTGGCACACCGGCGCGATGCACAACCGGGTGCGCCTGGCGACGGCGAGCTTCCTCGTGAAGAACATGCTCGTGGACTGGCGGGTCGGTGAGCAGTGGTTCTGGGACACCCTGGTCGACGCCGATCCGGCCAACAACGCGGCGAACTGGCAGTGGGTCGCCGGGTCCGGCTTCGACGCGGCACCGTACTTCCGGGTCTTCAACCCGGATCGCCAACTCGAGCGCTTCGATCCGCACCGCGAGTACGTGCGTCGCTGGGTCCCCGCTGACGAGGACCGCCCCGAGCCGATGCTCGACCTCAGGTCCAGTCGGCAGCGCGCACTGGACGCCTACGCCGAGATGCGGCGCGCATGATGCGCCCGGGTCCGGGCGTGCTGGACGCGGTGGACGCCCTGCACCGGCAGCGCGTGGCGGACGGCATCGCGCCGAGCAGCGTGTGGGGCGTGTTCGACCGGGACGGACTCGTCGCCTGGGGCGGGCACGGGGACCGCGGTGACGGCGCCGTGCCCGACGCGGACACCGTGTACCGCATCGCCTCGTGCACGAAGAGCGTCACCGCCGCGTCCCTGCTCGGCCTGGTGGACGACGGCCTGGTCTCGCTCGACGCACCGGTCACGGACTTCGTCCCGGCGTTCGACGCGGTCCGGCTGCCCACCGCCGACTCCCCCGTCCCGACCCTCCGGATGCTCCTGACGATGTCCGCGGGGCTCCCGACGGACGACCCGTGGGCGGACCGACAGGAGTCGATCACGGACGACGACCTCGACGACGTCCTGCGTGCCGGGTTGCTCTTCGACTCCGTTCCGGGAACGCGCTTCGCGTACTCGAACCTCGGGTACGCCCTGCTCGGACGGGTGGTGTCGGTCGTCTCCGGGGCACCGTTCACCGCGGTCGCGACCGATCGTGTGCTGCGGCCGCTCGGCCTCGACGACACCGTCTTCAGCGCCGCCGATGCCCGCGGGCACGTCGTCACCGGGCACCGCCGGGTCGAGGACGCCTGGGAGGCCCTCGACACGACCGGACCGGGGGCGTTCTCCCCGATCGGCGGCCTGTTCTCCACCGTGCGGGACCTGGCGCGGTGGGGCGGGTGGCTCGCCTCGGCCTTCACCGGCACCGCGGCACCGTTCACGGACCCGGCGACCGCCGTCGCCGGGCCCCTGGGCAGGGCGGGACGTCGCGCCATGCAGCAGGCGATGCGGGCGGTCCCGGCCGAGGCCCTGCCCGGCTCCACGCGTGCCACCGGCTACGGCTCGGGCCTGTTCGTCGAGCACGACCCCGGTGTCGGGTCGATCGTGTCGCACTCCGGCGGCTACCCCGGGTTCTCCGCCCACATGCGTTGGTCGGTGTCGACCGGTCTCGGGGTGGTGGCGTTCGAGAACGCCACGCAGGCGAAGGTCTCCGCCGCCGCCTCCCACGCCCTCGACCTCGTCCTGGCCGAGTCCGTCAGCGGCTCCTCGGCCCCGGTCGAGCCCGACACCACGGCGGACGCCCGGTCCCGTCCGCAGACGGACGTCGGGCGCGAGCCGGGGACCGAAGCGGTCCTGCCGGCCACGCGCGTCGCGCAGCACGCCGTGGCCCGGCTGCTCGCCGACTGGTCCGACGACGTCGCAACGGCGATCTGTGCCGAGAACGTGCCCATGGACGTCCCGTGGAACCGACGACGGACGGCGATCGCGGACGCGGTGGCGGAGGTCGACGCCGACCTCGCCGCACCGCCCGTCGCCGAACGGTCCGCCACACCCACGCACCTGCGTTGGTGGCTGCCGGGCGGACGGGGACGGCTCCGGGTGGAGATCCGCCTCGCTCCGATGGCGGCCGGCCTCGTGCAGACCCTCGTGGTGCACGCCGAACGGCAGTGAGGGGCCAGGAGCAGGTCGCCTGACCTCGCGGTACCGGCCGACAGGTCGGCGGGTCGACGGTCCCGACACCGACGGCGGGGCCGCGACGACCGACCGGCCCCGCGCTCCGCCGAGCGCTGCCGCCGTCCGTCCGGTAACATGCGACATGTCCGCCGTCTCGTGGCGGCCGTCAGCCCTGACCCCCGTTCGGAAGAGACCATGCCACGCAAACCGGACCCGACGTTGAAGCCCGCCATCGTCTGCAAGGTCACCGAACACCTGCGTGACACCCGTCTCGAGGACGTCTCGGTCCGGAGCCTCGGCCGCGTCCTGGGGACGAGCGCGTACCCGATCGTCTACCACTTCGGCTCCCGTGACGGCCTCGTCGACGCCGTCGTCGAGCACCTGAGCCACCCCGTGCACCGCGTCCGACTCGACCCGGACGGCGATCAGCACGCGCTGGCCGGGTACCTGAGGGCGGTGTTCGGCGGCCTCGACGACCCGGACCGGTTCCTCGCCGCCCGCCTGACCTTCGAGCTCGGCTCGGTCGAGTCCCTGACCGGGCACGACCGACACCTGCGCCTGCACCGCTCGCTGATCGAGACACTGGCCGCCTGGTGTCGCGCGCACGGGGCCGACGACTGCACAGCGGTCCGGGCGTCGCGTGCCGCGGTGCTCGCGTGCCGCGGTGCGCAGTGGGGCGCCGTCCTCGACGGTGACGTCGCCCACACCGAGGTCGTCCTCCGCGGTGTCGCCCGACGACTCGCCGCCGAGATCGCCGGCATCCGTGCCCGCACGCCGCACAGGAGCACCGCGCTCGCCGACGCCCAGGACGCCGGTACTCCGCACGGCAGGGCGTGCGACGACAGCGCTGTCCGGGTCGGTCCGGTCCCGGTCGGCAGGTCCCTCGACTGACGCTCCCCCGGGCGGAACCCACCGTGGACGGACGGGAGGCCCGGTACCAGCTGGTACCGGGCCTCCCGTCCGTCCACCGGGCGCTTCAGCGCCCGCCGTCGGTCACGCGAGCGTGACACTCACGATGCGACGGGGCTCAGAGCGTGACGAAGCGCTGCGACCGGGCGTTCGCGAGACGGGCCGCGACGTTCTCCCAGTCGACGATGTTCCAGACGGCCTTGACGTAGTCCGCCTTGACGTTGAGGTAGTCGAGGTAGAAGGCGTGCTCCCACATGTCGAGCATGAAGATCGGGACGAGACCGAACGGGATGTTGCCCTGCTGGTCGAAGAGCTGGAACGTGGTGAGCTTCTGGCCCACGGTGTCCCAGGCCAGCACGGACCAGCCGGAGCCCTGGATGCCGTTGGCGACGGCGGCGAACTGCGCCTGGAACTTCTCGAAGGAGCCGAAGAACTCGTCGATGGCGGCGGCGAGCTCGCCCTCGGGGACCTTGGTCTCCGGGCCGAGGTTGGTCCAGAAGATCGAGTGGTTCACGTGGCCGCCGAGGTGGAACGCGAGGTCCTTCTCGAGCTTGTTGACGTTCGCCAGGTTGCCCGACTCGCGCGCCTCGGCGAGCTGCTCGAGCGCGGTGTTCGCGCCGGTCACGTAGGTCTGGTGGTGCTTGTCGTGGTGCAGCTGCATGATCTTGCCGCTGATGTGCGGCTCGAGTGCGGCGTAGTCGTACGGCAGCTCGGGCAGGGTGTACTCAGCCATGTGCGGTCCTTTCGATCGGTGATGTGCGGTGCGGGGTCCCGCGGCTCACGAGAGCCGGGAACGATCGGTCAGGGAGTGGAATTCCCGGTTGTGGTAGACCAGCGGCTCCCCGCGGTCGAGGCCGACGACGATGTCGAGCACCTCGGCGACGACCACGGTGGAACTGCCGATCGGGGTCGTCGAGAGCGGACGGCAGCGCAGGGCACTGGCGGCATCGGGCAGGTACCGGTCGCCGGACGGCAGCGATCCCCAGATCGGGTCGTCGGCGGCTGGACTGCCCGTGGACGCGAAACGCTTGGCCAGGGCGACCCCACGGGCGTCCATGAGGTGGACGACGAAGACCGGAGCGCCGAGCACGACGCCGGCGGACCCGGAGTTCGTGGAGAGCGAGAAGACCAGGACGGGCGGGTCGACCGCGACCGAGGCGACGCTCGACGCGGTGAGCCCGGTGGGTCCGTCGGGGCCCTCCGCGGTGATGACGGCGACCCCGGCGGGGTGCCCGCGGAAGGCGGCCTTGTACGCGGCGGCCATGTCGGCCTGGGGGACGTCGGCCTGCGGGAGATCGGCGGAGGCGGCGTCGGGCATGTCAGTCGTGGTCGTTCCTCGTTCGTGTGACGGCCACGGTCGTCGCGGCCACCTCCCAACGTAGGACCTGCGGCATGGTGGCGGTCCATGATTCACAGGTTCGGCCCATCCCGGGCGTGCCGCGCAGTCCCGCGATCAGCGACGGCGCAGCATCACGACCGCACCCGCGGCCGCCACGAGCATCAGCGCCGCGGCGACGCCCGCCGTGGTGGTGACCCCGGAGTCGAACGCGGCACGCGCGGACTCGAGGAGCGCCTGACCCGCGGGCCCGCCGAGCTCGGCCGCCGCGGTGACCGCGCCGCCGAGGGTCTCCTCCGCCGCGGTGTGCGCCGTGGACGACAACCCCTCGGGGACCACGACGTTCGCCCGGTAGGCCGAGGCGAGGATCGTCCCGAGGACGGCGGTCCCGAGCACGGCGCCGATCTCGTACGCCGTCTCCGAGATCGCCGATGCCGCCCCGGCCTTGTCGGCCGGAGCGGTCGAGATGATGAGGTCGTTCGTGACGGTCTCCGACGCGCCGATGCCGATGCCGAGCAGCACGAAGGCGAACGCCAGCGCCGCGATGGTGGCGTGGTGCCCGAGCCCCGCGACGAGGGCGTAGGCCACGGCGGAGAACAGCAGCGACACCGACACGACCCAGCGCGGAGCGACCCGCGCGACGACCGGGACGACGACGAGCCCGGCGACGATGGTGAGCACCGCACCGGGGACCAGGACGAGCCCGCTCGCGAACGGGTCGAGGCCCGCGACGAGCTGCAGGTGCTGCGCGATGAAGAACAGGAAGCCGGTGAGCGAGAACATCGCCGCCATGTTCATGAGCACGCTGCCGGTGAAGGCGGTGCTGCAGAACAGCCGCATGTCGAGCATCGGGGTGCGGGTGCGGAGCTGACGACGGACGAACGCGATGCCGCAGAGCACCCCGACGGCGACCATGGCGATCGCGAAGCCGCGCTCCTCCGGGTGGACGAGCGACTTGATGGCCCAGACGAGCGGGCCGAGGGCGCCGAGCGAGAGCAGCATGCTCGCCACGTCGACGGGGCCGGGCTCGGGGTCGCGGGACTCCGGCACACAGAACGGCACGGCGACGAGCATCACGACGAGGATCGGCACGGCGACGAGGAACACGCTGCCCCAGTGGAAGTGTGCGAGCAGCACGCCGCCGACGAGCGGACCGAGGGCGTTCCCGGCGGCGAACATCGTCGACCACACGGCGAGGGCCAGACGTCGCTCCCCGGCGTCCGGGAACACGTTCCGGATGATGGACAGGGTCGCGGGCATGAGCATGGCGCCGAAGACGCCCATGGCGAGGCGGGCGGCGACGAGCATCCAGGCCTCGGTGGCGAACGCGGCGGCGGCGGAGAGCACGGCGAAGCCGGTCGCACCGATGACGAGGATCCGACGCCGGCCGATCCGGTCACCGATGCTGCCCATGACGACGAGCAGGCCGGCGAGGACCAGCGGGTAGGCGTCGACGATCCAGAGCTGGGTGGTCGCGTCGGGGTGCAGGGCACGAGCGATCGAGGGCAGCGCGAAGCTCAGGACGGTGTTGTCGACCGAGATGAGCAACACCGGCAGCATGAGCACCGCGAGCGCTGCGAACCGTGAGCCGCGGCTCGTGGTGATCCGGGTGGCGACGGGGCTGGTGAGCAGTGCGGACATGGCGGACTCCAGGACTTCGAGCGTGTCGCGCCTGCGGCCCTGACGGGCCGGACGCAGACGAGACGGGACGCGGAAGTCGTCACGCGTCCCGTCAGGGTCCCGTTAGTGTACCGTCCGGACGGTTACGGTCGCAAATGCACCGGAGCGCCCGGGAGGCACTACGCCGGGCGGTGCGGCGCCTCCCGTCCGGCGGGCGGTCGCACCCGCCGTGTCAGCGGACCGTCAGGCCTCCCCCACTGCGGGCACGTCGTCGGCCGCCTCCGCCTCGAACGGGTAGCGCAGCCCGATCGCCGCGCGCCAGCGGTCGAGCGTGCGCGCGGTGGCCAGGGTCTCGTCGGTGGTCATCTGCGGTGCGTCGACGCGGCCGGCATGCAGGGCGTCGATCGTGGCCGCGGCTTCGAGCCCGTAGGGTGCCACGTCCGGGAAGGGCTGCTCCGCGACGGCGTCGTCGACGGTCTGCACGACGATCACCGGCTCCCCGCCGATGGTCCACGGGTCTCGGAGCGTGATGGTGCCCCGGCTCCCGTGCACGACGACGACGTTCGCGTCCTCGACGCGGATGCCGGTGCGGAGGCTCGCGGTGATGCCCGACGCGTACGTCGCACTCGCGACGGTCCATTCGTCGACCCCGGTCGGGCCGATCGTCCCCACGGCGGAGAGCTCCACCGGCTCGGCGGCCGCCGTCCCGGTGGCGGCCTGCACGATCGCGGCCGTCATCGTCACCGGGTAGCACCCGACGTCCAGGATGGCGCCGCCGGCGGTGGCGACGTCGAACAGGCGTCCGGAGCGCTCCTCGACCCGGAACGCGAACGCTGCGTCGACGTGTGTGACCGTACCGACCACGCCGTCCCGCACGAGGTCGAGCAGCGCCGTCGTCTGCGGGTGGAAGCGGTACATGAACGCCTCGACGAGCGGCAGCCCGGCACGGCGGGCCGCGTCGACGAGCACCGTCGTCGTGCGGTGGTCGGGCGTGAGCGGCTTCTCGCACAGCACGGCCTTGCCGGCCCGCAGCGCCGCGAGGACGAGGTCGGCGTGCCCGGTGTGCACGGTCGCGATGTACACGGCGTCGACACGGGGGTCGGCGAGGACCTCGTCGTAGGTGCCGGCGGTCACGTCCGGGAAGCCGTGTGCTCCGGCCTCGGCCGCGAAGGCCCGGGCACGCTCGACCGAGGAACTCCCGGCGGCGACGAGCACCCCGCCGCTCGCGGAGAGCTGGGACAGGAGGCGTCGGGCGATGCTGCCGGGACCGAGTACGGCCCAGCGGGCGTTCACGGGCGGGGTCGTGCTCGGTTCGGTCGCGGTCTGCGCTGACATGCGGCTCCTGTTCGTCGTGGACCTCGACGGTCTCGGTGAGGCTAGTCGCCCCGGGCCCGCACGGCCACGGTCGGTGTCCGTGCCCGGGCGCGCGGACCGTCGGGTGTCCCTAGACTCAGCGCATGGCCAGTGCTCGCGACCGCGTCCTCGACAGCTTCGTCGCCATCGTGTGCGAGGAGGGCGAACGTCCCGCGACGCTCGACGCCGTCGCCGCGCGTGCCGGCGTCTCCAAGGGCGGACTGCTGTACCACTTCGGGTCGAAGGCCGCCCTGGTCGAAGGGCTGTGCGAGCGGCTCGCCGACCTCTCCGCACTCGACGTCGAGCGGATGCGCGCCGCCGAGGACGGGCCCGCTCGCTACTTCGTCGAGAACTGCCAGTTCGTCGGCAGCGAGCTCGACCTCGCGCTGCTGGCAGCCTCCCGTCTGCAGCAGGCCGGGTACGAGGAGGCCGGACGGACCCTCGACGAGACCGAGAACGCCTGGCTCGCCACCCTGGTCGACGCGCTCGGGGACGTCCCCACCGCACAGGCCGTCAAGCTCCTCGGCGACGGGCTCTACCACGCGGCCTCGCTCGGTGCCGCGAGCGACGTCCGACCCGACCGCG
This sequence comes from Curtobacterium sp. MCBD17_021, assembly GCF_003234525.1. Taxonomy (NCBI): domain Bacteria; kingdom Bacillati; phylum Actinomycetota; class Actinomycetes; order Micrococcales; family Microbacteriaceae; genus Curtobacterium; species Curtobacterium sp. MCBD17_021. The sequence goes on from NZ_QKTS01000003.1 coordinate 271,902, forward strand.
GCACGGTCGACATGGGTGCCCTGCTCGAGGTCGTCGACCGCCTGATCGCGACGAAACCCGCTCCGTGAACCGGAGCACCCGGTCCTGGGGATAGACTGAGGGCGATCCACCCGCTGATTCCCGGAGGTACCACCGTGGGCCGCGTCCTCGCCGCTGTTTTCTCGATCCTGCTGCTGCTGGTGTCGATGTACCTGTTCGGGTTCGCGTTCCAGGTCGATTCCGGTCAGGGCTTCGTCTTCGTCGCCGGTGTGCTCCTGATGAGCCTCTCCTTCTTCCTGCCGATCCACGTGTTCGGCAAGCGGTAGTCACACGCCGCAGCAGAACGGCCCCGCACCTTCCGGTGCGGGGCCGTTCTGCGTCACGGGCGGCGCCGGACGAGCTACGCCGACGCGCGCAAGCCGCGCAGGGTCACGGCGGTGACGATCGCGGCGTGCGCGGCCTCGGCGCCCTTGTCCTCCTTCGACCCCGGCAGCCCGGCGCGGTCGATGCCCTGCTGCTCGTCGTCGAGGGTGAGCACGCCGAAGCCGACCGGCTTGCCGGTGTCGATCGCCACTCGGGTGAGGCCACTCGTCGCCGCGTCCGAGACGTACTCGAAGTGCGGGGTGCCACCGCGGATGATGACGCCGAGGGCGACCGCAGCGTCGAAGCCGGACTCGAGGGCGGCCTTCGCGACCACCGGCAGCTCGAAGCTGCCCGGCACGGGGATGACCTGCCCGGTGGCGCCGAGCCGCTCGATCTCGCGCTGGGCGCCGTCGAGCAGCCCCGTCGCGATGACGTCGTGCCACTGACCGGCGATCACCGCGACCCGGATGCCGCTGCCGTCGACGAGCTCCCGCTCCGCCGCTCCTGCTCCGCTCATACGTGTGTCCCTTCGGTACGGGCGGCGTCGTCCGCCACCCGGTCGGCCGCGTCCAGCCAGGAGGCCAGCGCGGCGATGGTGATGACGGGCACGCCCTCGCGCGCCCCGAGTCCGACGAGCTCCGGCAGGCGCATCATGCCGCCCTGCTCGTCGACGATCTCGCAGATCGCCGCCGCGGGCCGGAGTCCGGCGGCGGTGACGAGGTCGATCGCGGCTTCGGTGTGACCGGCCCGCTCACGCACCCCGCCCGGCCGGGCCCGCAGGGGGACGACGTGACCCGGCCGGTGCAGGTCGTCGCGGGCCGACGTCGGGTCGGCGAGCACCCGGAGCGTGCGCGCCCGGTCGTGTGCGCTGATGCCGGTGGTGACGCCGACTGCGGCGTCGACGGTCACCGTGTAGGCGGTCCCGCGGACGTCCTCGTTGTGCTGCACCATCGGCGGCAGGTCCAGGGCGTCGGCGATCTCGGCGCTGACCGGCGCGCAGATGAACCCGGACGAGTGCGCGACCGTCCAGGCGATCCACTCCGGCGTCGCGAGTTCGGCCGAGAGGACGACGTCGCCCTCGTTCTCGCGGTGCTCGTCATCGGCGACGATGACCGGCCGGCCGGCGGCGATCGCGGCGATCGCCTGCTCGACCGAGGACAGGCCGGGGTCGCTCGTGACCGTACGCGTCACGGGGGCGGTGTCGGCGGCCATCACCGGGCCTCCACCCCGACGGGTGCGCCCGGGGCGCCGGCAGCAGCGTCGAGTCGCAGCATGCGGCGGACGTGGCGGGCGAGGACGTCGGTCTCGACGTTGACCCGGTCACCGGGGACACGCGCGCCGAGGGTCGTCGCGGCGAGCGTCTCCGGGATGAGGCTGACCTCGAACCAGGCGGCGTCCGGAGCGGTGGACTCCGGCGACACGGCGCTCACGGTCAGGGAGACCCCGTCGATCGCGACGGAGCCCTTGTCGACGACCAGCGGACTGAGTTCCGGTGACAGCGTGAAGCGCACCCGACGCCATCCGTCGCCGTCGTCGGTCTCGAGCACGGTCGCGGTGCCGTCGATGTGCCCCTGCACGATGTGTCCACCCAGGCGGTCCCCCACCGAGGCCGCCCGCTCCAGGTTCACCCGGTCCCCGGAACGCAGGGACCCGTGCGCGCTCATGTCGAGGGTCTGCTTCATGACGAAGGCGGTGAAGGTCTCCGGGGTCTGCTCGACGACGGTCAGGCACACGCCCGAGACCGAGATGGAGTCGCCGTGTTGCGCGTCCGAGACGACGAGCGGGCCGCGGACGGTGAGCGCGACGGAGTCGCCTCGTTCGTCGACGGCGGTGACGGTGCCGAGTTCCTCGATGATGCCGGTGAACACTGGTGTCCTCTCAACGGGACTCCGGGTGCGCGCGACGGTCGTCGGCAGACGGGAGGCGGTGGTCGGGGAACGACCGTCACCTTCCGTCAGCGCTTCCTCCCGTCCGGACTTTCACCGTCGGTCCCGGAATCCCACCGGGTCAACCCCGCACCGGGCGGACCCGGCGCGGCGCTCGTGGACTGTCACCACCGGTTCGGACTTGCACCGACCCCGGAGCGCTTGCGTACCCGAGACGATACCCCAGGCCCCCGACCGTCGCCCTCTGGCCGTCCGTCGGGCGTCACACGGCGTCGCGATCCCAGCCGAGGCTGCTGATCGCGGCACGTAGAGTGGTCGACCGGCACGGGACGCCAGGACCGCTGCCACGCTCCTCATCCACAAGGAAAAGTCAGGAAACGGCGTGACCTCGACCTTCAGTGCCCCCACTCGCAACCTCGACATCGTCACCCTGCACGAGATCCTCCGCCTGCGGCAGGACGTGTTCGTGGTCGAGCAGGAGTGCGCCTACCCGGACATCGACGGCCGCGACCTCGAGCCGGGGACGCTGCAGTTCTGGGCCGGCACGGGGTCGGTCGACGCCACGCTCCGCCTCCTCCGCGAACCCGACGGCACCGAGCGGATCGGCCGGGTCGCCACCGCGCTGCAGGCGCGCGGCAAGGGTCTCGGTGCCGCGCTCATGACGGCCGCCATCGCCGAGAGCCGGTCCGAGCGGATCGCCATCAACGCGCAGGCGCACCTCGGCCAGTGGTACGGGCAGTTCGGCTTCGAACGCTCCGGCGAGGACTTCCTCGAGGACGCGATCCCGCACACGCCGATGGTCCGCACGCGCTGACCCGAGCCTCCCGAGACCGCTGGACTCGACCGGACCGGCGGCGTCAGGCCTGCCAGCGACGGAGTTCGCCGTAGGAGCGAGCCTGGTGCTCCCGGTCGGCGACCAGACGCTCGAACACGATCGAGGTCTGCGTGGTCGCGACCGAGGGGTCCCCGCTCAGCTCGTCCGCGACGAAGTCCCGGAGCTGCTCGGTCGACGTGCAGGCGATGTGCACGAGGAAGTCCTTGTCACCCGCCAGGAACGACACGTCGAGCACGACGGGCACACGCAGCAGGCGCTTCGCGAACTCACGGAGTTCGTGCCGGGCGGCGGCGTGCACGCGCACGGACACCATCGCCTCGATCGAGAACCCGAGCCGGGCGATGTCCACCTCGGCCCGGTAGCCCGCGATGACGCCGGCGTCCTCGAGCGCGCGGACCCGGACCAGGCACGTCGACGGCGCGATGCCGACAGCCGCGGCCAGACGGTTGTTCGGGATCCGGGCGTCGGACGCCAGCACCCACAGGATCCGCTCGTCGACCTCGTCGAGACGGGGCGGTGGAGCGTCGGGTCGGCGGACGATGCGGTCGGACACGGCTCCACCGTAACGCCGAGCGTCCGGGCCGGCAGGGGCACGACCGTCCCGCCGGTCACATCGCCAGGGTCATCCCCACGACGGCGACGGTCATGGCGAAGACCTCACCGCTGCGGACGGCACGTCGGTCCTCCCGTGCCCACTCGTACCGGAGCAGCCACCCGCTGAACGCGCAGTAGCCGATCACCCCGGCGCCGAGCACCGCGGTCAGGACGAGCGCGTGCGCGTGCACGGCACCGCCGACGAGTTCGGACGCGTGTCCCATGAACAGCATGCCGGCCATCACCACTGCGGAGAGTGCTCGGTGCACGTCCATCGGTTCGGCCCGACGGCCGTCCGCGCGCCGCCGCCGCCGCGCGACGGGCAGTGGCGCGAGGAACAGCAGCAGGGCCGCGGCCAGGATCGTCCACGACGGACCGGCCTGCACGACCGGCATGAGCATCGCGACGAGCATGACCGCCGCGGGCACGATGACGCCCGGCCGCGGCCGGTACCGGTCGCCGACGATGCAGCAGACCGACGCGAACTGCGGCACGACGAGCATGGCGTCGGCGACGGTCGCGTGCACGGGAAGGGTCAGCTCTCGGTGCGGGCGGCGCGCTCCTGCTTCACGCGCACGTTCTCGGAGCGGACCGCCGCCTGGGTGGAGCGCTCGCGCACGAGCCACTCCGGCATCTCCTGCAGGAGCTGCTTGATCTGCTCGGTGGTCAGGACGTCGTCGACACCGGCACGGGCCAGACCCGAGATCGAGACGCCGAGGCGCGCGGCGACGACCGGACGCGGGTGCGGCCCGTCACGGCGGAGGTCCTGCAGCCACGTCGGGGGCTCGCTCTGCAGTTCGTCGAACGTCGTGCGAGCGATCAGGCCCGCACGGAACGACTCCGGCGTCGCCGAGAGGAGGATGCCGAGCTTCTTGGCAGCGGTCTCGGGCTTCATGGTCTGTTCCTGGGCCATGGTGACAAGGGTACGGCCCCTATGCTCGGGTGCATGACCGCGCTCTCCATCGCCTTCGTACCCGGGGTCTCCCCCGCCAAGTGGGTGCGGGTCTGGCGGGAGCGCCGACCGGACGTCGACCTGGTGCTGCTGCCCGTGGACGCCGACGGGGTCACGGCGGCGATCGAGGGCGACGCCGACATGGTCTTCGCCCGCATGCCGGTCCCGGATCGGGCCGACGGCGAGCAGTACCACGCCATCCCGCTGTGGACCGAGACGGCGGTCGTCGCGACGCCGAAGGACTCGCCGCTCGCCGACCTCGACGAGGTGACCGAGGTGGACCTCGCCGACGTCACGGTCCTCGACGCCGGCCCGGTCCCGCCCGACGTCGCCGCCGCGCTCGACCTGGTGGAGGCGAACGTCGGTGTCGTGGTCCTGCCGCAGTCCTTGTTCCGCGCCGCGAGCCGGAAGGACCTGGTGTCCCGACCGCTCGCCGGCTCCCCCGGCACCCGGGTCGCGCTGGTCTGGCGCGACGAGGACGCCTCGGAACTGACCGAGGAGTTCATCGGCGTCGTCCGCGGCCGGACCGCCAACAGCTCCCGGAACCAGACGGACGAGCCGGGAGGCGCCGATCCCGCCGGTGCCGACCGCTCGCGTCCGTCGAAGAGCGGCGGCAAGGCCACGGCGGCGAACGCGAAGACCGTCGCCAAGCGGAGCGCGACGAAGGGCACCGGGGCGAAGAGCGGCGGTGGGAAGAACTCGACGGGACGCGGCCGGACGCAGCGCGGCATGCAGGGCAAGCCGAAGCGCGGCTCGAAGGGCAACCGTTGAGCACGGGGACGGCGCCGGACGGCGACCGCCCGACGCCCGGCGTGCGCCTCGTGCCGATGCCCGAGGACCGTCTGCCCGCATGGCTCGACCGCTCCATGGCGGAGTACGTCGGGTCCCGCATGCGATCCGGCGAGAGCCGCGAGCAGGCCGAGGCGAACAAGCAGCGCTCCCTCGACACCTGGTTCCCGGTCGGTTCGCCCGCTGCGGGTCACCACGTGTGGGAGGTGACCACTCCGGACGGCACCGTCGTCGGTCACCTCTGGATCGGCCCGTTCACGGCCGGCAGCAGCGCCTGGTGGGTCTTCGACGTCGAGATCGGCGCCGGACACCGTCGGCAGGGGTACGCCCGGCGCGCGCTCGAGCTCGCGCACGGAGTCGCCCGGGACGAGGGTGCGACGAGCATCGGTCTCAACGTCTTCGGGTACAACACCGGTGCCCGTGGTCTCTACGGGCAACTCGGGTACGAGGTCGCCTCGGTCCAGATGCGCCTGCCGCTCGACTGACCACCCTGCACCGACGACGGCGGGCGTCGCTCCCCGTTCAGTCGGGCCAGACGCCGGAGCTCGCCCGGCGGTGGCTGCCGACCAGGTGCGTGTCGACGATGCCCAGCGCCTCCATCAACGCGTGCATGGTGGTCGGCCCCACGAACGCGAACCCGCGCTTCCGCAGGGCCTTCGACAGCGCGGTCGACCCGGGGCTGGTCGTCGGGACCTCGGCGGCGGTCCGGGGCCGAGGGGTGTCGTCCGGCCGGAAGGACCACACGAAGTCCGCCAGTCCGCCGTCGGCACGGAGGGCGATCGTGGCGTTCGCGTTGGTGATCGTCGCGGCGATCTTGGCGCGGTTCCGAACGATGCCCGCGTCCCCCAGCAGCCGGGCCACGTCGCGCTCCCCGAAGCCGGCGACCACGTCGGGGTCGAAGTCGGCGAACGCCGCACGGAACGCCGGACGTTTGGCCAGGATCGTGCGCCAGGAGAGCCCGGACTGGAACGCCTCGAGCGACAGCCGTTCGAAGACGCCCCGTTCGTCGCGGACGGGCATCCCCCACTCCGTGTCGTAGTAGGCGCGGAGCATCGGGTCGGCCGATGCCCAGAGCGGACGGGCGAGGCCGTCATCGCCGGTCACGAGATCGTCGGTCATCCCCCCATCCTGCCGTCGCCCCTCCGCTGGACCCGACCCCGGCACGTGCTCGCAGCGGTACTCCGTCGCGCGACGCCGCCGGGGTCGCGTTCCGCGGGAGGGTCAGCCCTCCTCCGCGGCGGCGGGGTCCATCCACACGTACTCCCAGCGGTGGCCGTCGAGGTCGACGAAGCTCCGCTGGAACATGGTGCCGAGGTCCATCTCCGGCCGGTCCTCGGTGCCGCCGGCCCCGACCGCGGCGTCCACGATCCGGTGCACCTCGTCCTTGGTCTCGGCGCTGAGGGAGTTGATGACCTCGATCGTGTCCGGTCCGGCGATCGCCTTGTCGGTGAACTCGGAGAACTTCGCGTGCGTCAGGAGCATCACGGAGACGGTGTCGCTGATGACGATGCTCGAGGCGGTGTCGTCACTGAACACCGGGTTGAGCGGGTAGCCGAGCGCCCGGTAGAACGCGGTCGCCCGCTCCAGGTCGGACACCGGCAGGTTGATGAACACCATGGTCGACATGTGGGGTCCCTTCGTCGTGACCAACCTGGACCCCGGACCGCGCCGGCGCAACCGTTCCGTGGCGGAACCGACGTCCCCGCCCGAGGGACGACGGACGGGAGGCCCGGTACCAGCTGGTACCGGGCCTCCCGTCCGTCGTGCGTCGCCGGGGCGACCCACCTGTCTACGCCAGGTCGCGGCCTTCGCCGGCGGCGCGCTGGTGCGCCTCCGCCTCGGCCTGTCCGACGATGTCCTCGGCCGGCACCGGGGCGAGGCGGTCCCAGAGGAAGAACAGCAGGCCGCCCGCGAGCATCGCGAGTCCGACCCACAGGTTGATGTGGATGCCGCCGGTCTTCTCGGGGTCGGTGTCCCAGTGCACGATCCCGACGATCGTCGTGATGACGCCGTACAGGACGAACAGTCCGCCGAGGATGCGGCGCAGGTCGAGGCGGCGCGTGGACCGGACGAGTTCGGCCTTCTGCTCCTCGGTGAGGGTGGTGTCACTCATGAGGGTTCTCCTTCAGTGGACGTCGATCAGAGGAACGGCAGGTAGAGGGCGACACAGAGCACGAGCGCGACCGTGCCGAGCAGCGCCGGCGAGCGGTACCAGGCCGTGTCGGTGGCGACGGCCCCCGCCGTCATGTCGATCTTGCCGATGCCGTAGACCAGGCCGCCGAGCTCCGAGACGTCCTTGGGCTTGGTGAACATCGACACCGCGACGGCGACGACGATGACCGTCACGAACGAGATGATCGCGCCGTACATCGTCTCGGCCGTGGCGGTCGAGAACAGGTCCGGGTCCACCAGGTACGCGATCCAGGTGATGGTCGGCGTGATGATGCCGAGCACGTAGCCCCACAGTGCGCCCTGCGTGGTCATCCGCTTCCAGAGCAGACCGAGGATGAAGACGCCGAACAGCGGTGCGTTGAAGAACGAGAACAGCGTCTGCATGTAGGTCATGATGTTGCCGGCCTGGGCGGCGAGGAACGCCGTGCCGACGCCGACGACGACGCCCACGACGGTGACCCAGCGACCGGTCTTGAGGTAGTGCACGTCCGGCATGGCCGGCTTGATGTAGCGCTGCCAGATGTCGTAGGTGAACACCGTGTTGAAGCTCGACACGTTCGCGGCCATGCCGGCCATGAAGGACGCCAGGAGGCCCGTGACGGCGACACCGAGGACGCCGGTCGGCAGGTACATCTGGATGAGCTTCGGGATCGCGTCGTTGTAGGTCAGGGTCCCGTCGGCGAACTGGTTGCCCACGACGGCGGCGGCGATGAGGCCGGGAACGACGACGATGAACGGGATGAACAGCTTCGGGATCGCGGCGATGAGCGGGGTGCGCCGGGCAGCGGACATGTTCTTGGCCGAGAACGCACGCTGCACCTCGGTGAAGTTCGTCGTCCAGTAGCCGAACGAGAGCACGAAGCCGAGGCCGAGCACGATCGCGAGCCAGTTCGCCCCGATCGGGTTCGTCACGTCGCCGATGCCGGTGCCGGCCCAGGTCTGCAGGTGCTGCACGCCCTGGGTCTCCTTGATCGCCTCGGTGAGGCCGCTCCAGCCACCGACCCGGTGGAGACCGACGATCGTCAGCGGGATGAGCCCGGCGAGGATCACGAAGAACTGCATGACCTCGTTGTAGATCGCGCTCGAGAGCCCGCCGAGGGTGATGTAGGCGAGCACGAAGCCGGCCGACACGATGATGGCGAGCCACTCCGGCCAGCCGAGCATCGCCTCGATGACGATCGCCATCGCGTAGAGGTTGATGCCCGCGATGAGGACGTTCGACACCGCGAACGCGATCGAGTTCACCAGGTGCGGGGCCTTGCCGAAGCGGCGGAGCATGAACTCCGGCACGCTGCGGACCTTCGAGCCGTAGTAGAAGGGCATCATCACGAGGCCGAGGAAGACCATCGCGGGCACGGCACCGATGAGGTAGTAGTGCAGCGTCGCCATGCCGATCTGGGCGCCGTTCGCGGCCATGCCGAGGATCTCGGTCGCGCCGAGGTTCGCGGACACGAACGCCAGGCCCGTGATCCACGCGGGCATGGACCTGCCCGAGAGGAAGAAGTCCATGCTCGTGCGGACCTGCCGCCGAGCCGTGAACCCGATCCAGATGACCACCCCGAAGTACACGAGGATCATCAAGTAGTCGACCCAGCCCAAGTCGAGCCGGATCCCGCTGTTCGCTGCCGCGAGAACCATTCACACTCTCCGTCGATGTGTTGCAGTCGACAACCGTGCCGACCCGGACGAAGACGTTACACGCGATGTGACCGTTCACATAGCCGCGGTATGCATCGTGCTCGCGCTCGGATCCCGACCCCTCGCTAGGCTCGGACCATGCGCATCCTCGTCCTCAACGGCCCGAACCTGGACATCCTCGGCCGTCGCGACCCGGAGCAGTACGGCACGGTGACGCTCGCCGAGATCGAGGCGATCGTCCACACCGAGGCCGCGGTGCACGAGCTCGAGGCCGACTTCCGACAGAGCAACCGCGAGGGCGAGCTCGTCGAGTGGCTGCACGAGGCGCTCGACGACTTCGCGGGCGTCGTCATCAACCCCGCTGCGTACGCCCACACCTCGGTCGCGCTGCACGACGCCGTCGAGGCGCTCAGCGTCCCCGTCGTCGAGGTGCACCTGTCGAACACGTGGAAGCGCGAGCCGTTCCGGCACGTCGACCACGTCGCCACCGCCGCCACCGCGGTGATCGCCGGTGCGGGTGCGGACGGGTACCGCCTGGCCGTCGCACACGTCGCCACGCTGCTGCGCGGCTGACCCGGTCCCGCCCCGTTCCGTCCCGGGAGGCCCGTCAGAAGTCCGCGGGCCGCCGCACGTCCTCGACGCCCGCCGCCACGAACCCGCCGCGGATGATGGGCAGCGCCCGACGGACCGCCTGGTCGATCCGCAGCTCGAGGTCGACGCTGGAGATGTCGTACCCGCCGGCCCGCTTCGTGAAGTCGCGCTCGTTCCCGAACACCGCGAGCGGGAGCGTCGTCGACTGGAAGAACCCGAACAGCGGGCGCATCTGGTGCTCGACGAGGAGCGCGTGCCGGTCGCTGCCCCCGGTCGCGGTGAGCAGGACCGGGGTGTCGACGAGGTCGTACTGGCCGACCCAGTCGAAGAAGAGCTTGAACGCACCCGAGTAGGCGGCCCGGAACGCCGGACTCCCCACGACCAGGACGTCCGCCGCCTCGACCGCTGCGAGTGCGGCCTGCGTCGCCGCGGACATCTGCTCCCGCCCGGCCGCGGCGCCGAGGTCGGCCAGGAGCGGCCCGATCTCGACCGTCACGGCGTCGGCGTCCGGCAGTTCGGCCGCCAGACGCTGCACCGTCGCCCCGACCAGCGTCGAGGTCCGGGACGGGTCCGAGGGGCTGCCACTGACTCCGACGACGAGGGTTCCGCTCATGCGCTCGATGCTCACACGCGCGTCCCGAGACCGGTCGCGATGTGACGACATGTGTCGCTCCCAACCGGTCGGCGTACCGTCCGGCGCATGCAGACCTTCCTGCCGTACGCCGACTTCCGCGCCTCCGCCGAGGTGCTCGACGACAAGCGCCTCGGGAAGCAACGGGTCGAGACGCTGCAGGTCATGCGGGCCCTGACGCTGCCGGACTACGGCTGGCAGCACCACCCCGTGACGGCGATGTGGCGCGGCTTCCGGCCCGCACTGATGGCCTACCAGGACGCGACGTGCCGGGTCTGGCTCGAACGGGGCCACGCGGACACCTGCCTCGAGAAGACCCTCGCCGACCTGGCCCTCGTCCCCGAGGACCTGGTGGCGTACGAGCGCGGCGACTACGAGGTCCCGTCCTGGAACACCGACGAGCGGGTGCACCTGTCGCACCGGTCGAAGCTCGTGCAGAAGGCGCCCGAGCACTACCGTCCGCTGTTCCCCGACGTGCCGGACGACCTCGAGTACCACTGGCCCGGCACGGTGGAGCACCGAGCTTCGGCCTGACGAGCCCGAGCCCGCCGCGGATCTCAGGGGAACGGGAGCGATCGTTCAGGGGTCGATCGTCCCGGATCCGCAGCGGGCCCGGTCGTTCCGGGACGGCACGGCAGGGACCGGCGCCCCGGCCGGACGCGCATCAGGGGGTGCGTCCGGTCCGGCGCACCGCCGCGGACGGCGGTGCAGGACTCATGGCGTCAGGGGTGGAGTCGACCCTCCCGGTACCGGTCGGACTCCGTCGGTGCCGGCATCGACCGCGCGACCCGGGCGAGGTGCGCGGGCAACAGGGCGCTCGCGAGCGTGGCGAGGGCACCGACGACCGCGACGACCCCGAGGGGCACCGCGTCGAGGCCGTGCCCGGCACCGACGGCGAGCGCGAGGACGGTGGCCGGCGCGGGCAGGAGCTGCACCGCGCGGAAGCGGTCGTCCTGCGTCACCGGTCGGGTCGTCGCGTTCGCCATGTCCCCACTCTGTCCGACACCGCCTGTCCGCAGAAGGGGGGACACGGCCCCAGACCTGGAGTAGAACGTCTAGTACACCCACTCATGCGAGGGCGCGCACCGTTGCCACGGCCGTCACGACGGCGTCGACGACCTGGTCGGCGTCGTCGCCGGAGAGCGTCTCGTCGAAGGTGAGGCGGACGGCCGAGCGGGCCACGTCCTCCGGGAGGCCCAGCGCCGTGAGCACGTGCGAGGCCTCGGTGCTCCCCGCGGCACAGGCGCTCCCCGACGACGAGACGACGTCACGCCGTTCGAGCTCGAGCAGCACCGTCTCGCCGTGCACGCCGGGGAAGCAGAACGAGGCGTGGCCGGGCAGGCGACGGTCCCGCGACCCGGTGAGCACGGCTCCCGGGACCCGGGCGAGCACGCCGGCGACCACGATCTCGCGGACCGCGGTGGCCTGCGCAGCGGCGGCGTCGCGCCCCGCGAGGAGGCTCCCCCAGGCCGCAGCCAGGCCCACGGCCCCCGCGACGTCCTCGGTCCCCGAGCGCCGGCCGCGTTCCTGCCCACCACCGTGCAGCAGGGGTTCGAGCGCGACCCCGGCCCGGACCGCGAGCGCGCCGGTCCCCTTCGTCGCGCCGAGCTTGTGTCCCGAGACGGACACCGCGTCGACCCCGAGCACGTCGAGCCCGACCGGCGACCACGGTGCGGACTGCACGGCGTCGGTGTGGAAGCGCGCCCCGACGGCGTGGGCGACCTCGGCGAGCGCCCGGACGTCCTGCACCGTGCCGATCTCGTTGTCGGCGTGCGCGACCGAGACGAGTGTCGTGTCCGGCCGGAGGGCGGCGCGCAGGGCCTCGGGTGTGACGGTGCCGTCCGGCGTGACCGGCAGCACCGTGAGGGAGAAGCCGTGGTGCCGTTCGAGGTACCGGCAGCTCTCGAGGACGGCATCGTGCTCGATCGCACTCGTCACGACGTGCCGTCCGCGGGGCGCGGCGAGCGCGATGCCCTTGACCGCCGTGTTGGCCCCCTCGGTGCCGCCGCTCGTGAAGACGACCTCGCCCGGGCGAGCGCCGAGGGCCCCGGCGACGACCGACCGCGCGGCTGCGAGACCGCGTGCCGCGGCGTCACCGACCTCGTGCGTGGACGAGGGGTTGCCGAAGGTCCCCGTCAGGTAGGGCCACATCGCCTCGAGGACCTCGCGGCGGACCGGCGTCGTCGCGGCACGGTCGAGGTAGAACACGGCGTCAGGCCGGACGGACGTCGACGTCGAGCCCGAGGTCGAGCGCCCGCGCCGAGTGGGTGAGGGCGCCGACGGACACGATGTCGACCCCCGTGGCGGCGATCGCGGCCACCGTGTCGAGCGAGACCCCGCCCGAGGCCTCGACGAGCGCCCGGCCCGCCACGAGGGCCACGCCCTCCTCGAGCATCGGGACCGTGAAGTTGTCGAGCATGACGGTGTCGACACCCGCGCCGACGACGGGTTCGATCTGGTCGATCCGGTCCACCTCGACCTCGAGGTGCACCGTGTGGCCGAGGCGCTGCCGGGCGGTCCGGATCGCGTCCCCGATGCCCACGCCCTCGGCGAGGAGCACCGCGAGGTGGTTGTCCTTCGCGAGCACCGCGTCGGACAGTGACGTGCGGTGGTTGTGGCCGCCGCCGCAGCGCACCGCGTGCCGTTCGAGGGCACGGAGGCCGGGCGTGGTCTTCCGGGTGTCGACGATCCGGGCGCCGGTACCGGCGACGGCGGCGACGTACCGGGCGGTGAGGGTCGCGATGCCCGACATCCGCTGCACGAGGTTGAGCGCGACCCGTTCGGCGCGGAGCACGGACCGCGCGGAGCCGGTGACGCTCGCGATGACGTCCCCCGCGGCGAACACCGCGCCGTCCCGGAGCGCCACGGACACGACGAGCCCGGGATCGACGGCGTGCATCACGGCCACGAAGACCTCGCCGCCGGCGAGCACCCCCGGCTCCCGTGCCGCGAGGGTCGCGGTGGCGGTCGCCGCGGCGGGGATGAGCGTCTCGCTCGTGACGTCACCCCAGGGCGCGTCCTCCTCGAGCGCGGTCTCGATCACCCGCCGGAGCGCGTGCGGCGGGACGGTCCCCGGGTCGAGGACGGCGGGCCCGGCAGCGCCGGTGACGTCCGCGCCGGTCGCGGCGGCGGCGGTGGTGGTTCGAGTGGTCATGCGAGTGCCTCCTGCAGGACGGCGGACGGAGCGCCGAGGGGGTCGGCCGGTCGGGCCCGCACCCAGGCGGTCGTCGCCGGCGCGGACGGGTCGGTGTCGGGGTGGTCGGTCCGGGCGTGGGCACCGCGGGACTCGGTCCGGGCGTCGGCGGCGAGCACGGTGACGCGTGCCAGGTCGAGCAGCGCCCGGTCCTCGGCAGCGCGGACGGTCGCCGGTGCCGGGGTCGACGGTGCGTCGAGCGCGCGCCTGGCCGTGGCGAGTCCGTCGGCGTCGCGGAGCAGCCCGACGTGCTCGGTCATGACGGACTGGACCACGGGGCGGACGACGGTGTCAGGGCGGAGCCGGTCCGGGCCTCCCGGCCGGTCCCGGTCCGCCCCGCGCACGTCGTCGGTCGGACGGGAGCCCCGCCCGACGTCCGCCACGCCGGTCACCACCGTGGGCACGAGCGCCGCGTCCCCCCGCAACCGGAGCGTGCCGGGCCGCGCGGAACCGAGCGCGTCGGCGGCGCGGACGGCGAACACGAGGCCCTCGAGCAGCGAGTTCGAGGCGAGACGGTTCGCGCCGTGCACGCCGGTGCAGGCCACCTCGCCGACGGCGGACAGCCCGGGTAGGCTCGTCCGTCCTTCGGTGTCGGTCGCGACGCCGCCCATCGCGTAGTGCGCTGCGGGGGCGACGGGGACGCCCTCCCGCGTCCAGTCGACACCCGCCGCCCGGGTCGCCCGGGTGAGACCGGGGAACCGGCCGAGCAGGAAGGCGGGGTCGAGACCGGTGGCGTCGAGGAGCACGGGTCGGCCGCCCTGGTCGCGCATGGCGCTCGCGATCCCCCGGGCGACGACGTCCCGCGGGGCGAGCTCGGCGTCCGGGTGCACGTCGCGCATGAACCGGTGCCCGCGCTCGTCCCGCAGGACGGCACCCTCGCCGCGGACCGCCTCGGAGACGAGCCCGCCGCCGGGCACGGCCAGACGGGTCGGGTGGAACTGGACGAACTCGAGGTCGACGAGCACGGCGCCGGCCCGCCAGGCCGCGGCCGCCCCGTCCCCGGTCGCGACGAGCGGGTTGGTGGTCTCGCGGTACAGGTGCCCGGCTCCCCCGGAGGCGAGCAGCACCGCGTCCGCGTCGATCCGGCGCGGTTCGCCGAGCAGGTCGAGGACGTCGACGCCGACGACCTGGCCGTGTCGCACGACGAGGTCGGTCAGGCAGGTCCGTTCCAGGATGGTGACGTGCCGACGGTGGAGGGCGGCGACGAGCGTCCGCTCCACCGCGGCCCCGGTCGCGTCCCCGTCGGCGTGCAGGACCCGCCAGCGGCCGTGCGCGGCCTCCCGCCCCCGGGCGAGGTCGTCGCCGTACCGGTCGAGTGCGGCAGCGTCCCCGGTGCGGTCGAACGGCACCCCGAGGGCGAGGAGATCGCGCACCCGCGCCGGGCCGTCGGTGCAGAGGACGTCGACGGCCCGGGCGTCCGCGGTGCCCGCGGCCGCGACGTGCGTGTCGTGCTGGTGGAGGGCTGCGGTGTCGTCCGCGCCGAGCGCCACCGCGATGCCGCCCTGGGCACACGCGGTGGCGCCGTCGGTCAGGGCGCCCTTCGTGACGAGGGTGACGTCGTGCACGGTGCTCGCGCGGATCGCGGCGGTCAGGCCGGCGATGCCCGACCCGACGACGACGACGTGCATCAGGCCCGGGTCCCCAGTGGACGGGGCTTCGCGGCGAGCATGCGTTCGAGCGCGACCTTCGCGTCGACCTGGACGTCGGCGGGGACCACGATCTCGTTGAGCACGACACCGTCGACGAGCGCCTCGAGCACCCACGCCAGGTAGCCGGGGTGGATGCGGTACATGGTCGAGCACGGGCACACGACGGGGTCGAGGCACGTGATGGTGTGCTGCGGGTACTCGGCCGCGAGCCTGTTGACCATGTTGATCTCGGTGCCGATGGCGAACGACGTCGGCTCGGTGGCGGCGGCGACGGTCTTCCGGATGAGGTCGGTGCTGCCGGCGACGTCGGCGGCGTCCACCACGGCCATCGGGCACTCCGGGTGCACGATCACCCGGACGTCCGGGTCGTCGCGCCGGGCCTGCTCGATCTGCTCGACCGTGAACCGGCGGTGCACCGAGCAGAAACCGTGCCACAGGACGACCTGGGCGTCGAGCAGCTCGGCGGCGGTGTTGCCGCCACCGGCGAGCCGCGGGTTCCACATCGGCATCCGTTCGGTGCTGATCCCCATCGCCTTCGCGGTGTTCCGACCGAGGTGCTGGTCCGGGAAGAACAGCACGCGCTGCCCCCGCTCGAACGCCCACTCGAGCACCGTCGCCGCGTTCGAGGAGGTGCAGACGATGCCGCCGTTCCGACCGCAGAACGCCTTGAGGTCGGCGGCGGAGTTCATGTACGTGACCGGGACGACCGGGACGCGGCCGTCGGCGTCCGGCTCCGAGCCGTACAGCGCCGTCAGCTCGGCCCAGGCCGCCTCGACGCTGTCGATGTCGGCCATGTCCGCCATCGAGCACCCGGCAGCCAGGTTCGGCAGGATGACGCGCTGGTCGTCCCGCGCCAGGACGTCCGCCGTCTCCGCCATGAAGTGCACGCCGCAGAACACGATGGCCTCGGCGTCCGGCCTGGTCAGGGCGGCGTTCGCGAGCTGGAACGAGTCGCCGAGGAAGTCCGCGTGCCGCACCACCTCGTCCCGCTGGTAGAAGTGCCCGAGGACGACCACGCGGTCCCCGAGGGTGGCCTTCGCCCGCTCGATGCGCTCGTGCAGCTCGTCGTCGGGAGCGTTCCGGTACTCGTCCGGCAGGACGCCCTGCCGCGGCGCCGAGGTCGGGATGACGTCGGACATCGACGAGCCGGGGCCGTACCCGGGGACGGCGTCGAAGTCCCAGGTGGGAGCGGCGAGGTCGGGCGTGCAGGTGGTGCCGGCCGCCCGGCCGTTCGAGATCAGTTCGATGGTGGTCGCGATGGACACGGTCACGTCCCCGTTCAGTGCGCGGTGGTGGGAGGGGTGGGGTCCGCGGAGGTCCGCGGGGTCGTCAGCGGGCCGTTGTCCGCGTACGACAGGTCGGGGTTCGAGCGGTACAACCGGGCCGGCCGGTGCCGACCGCCGCTCGTGGTCTCGTCGGTCGGCAGGACCGCGTCGCCCTGCGCGACCTGCCGCCGGAAGTTCGCCGGGTCGAGTGTCCGGCCGAGCACGGCCTCGTAGACCCCGCGGAGCTCGGCGAGGGTGAACCGGTCACCGAGGAACGCCTGTGCGATCCGGGAGTACGACATCTTGTTCCGCAGCCGCCAGAGGGCGTACTCGACGATGCGGTCGTGGTCGAAGGCGAGGGGCGGGTGCTCGTCGGCCAGGAACCAGCGCACGTTCCAGTCGTCCGGCACGACGCTCGCCTCGTCCGGGTGGACGAGCGCCCAGTAGACGACCGACACGACCCGGCTCGGCGAACGACCGACGTCCCCGAACGCGTAGAGCTGCTCGAGGTAGCGCGGCTGCACGTTCGTCGTCTCTCGGAGTCGTGCCGCCGCGGAGTCGTCGAGCCCCTCGTCCGGACCCACCCATCCGCCCGGGAGCGCCCACGACCCCTCGAACGGCTCGGTGACGCGGCGGACGAGCGGCATCCACAGCGCCGGGGCTCCGGTGTCGGGGTGCGGTCGGAGCGCGACGATGACGGTGGACACCGCGAGCCGGATCCCGGTGTCGTCCACGGCTGCTCCTGCTGCTGTTCGGGTCATGCTGACCCGAACTGTTCGGGTACTGATGACCGTATCACGGCGGTCACCGGACCGGAACCGAGCCGTGACGCCGGGGAAACACGCCGCGCCTAGCATCGGCGGCATGGGCAGCACGACCACGAGGAAGCACGCCGTCGTGAGCGGGACGGTGCAGGGCGTCGGGTTCCGCTGGTGGACCGCACGCAAGGCCGACGGCCTCGAACTCGCCGGGTACGCCCGGAACCTGTTCGACGGCACCGTCGAGGTCGAGGCCGAGGGCCCCGCCCCCGCGGTCGACGCGCTGGTCGTCATGCTCCGGTCCGGTCCACCGTCGGCGAGCGTCACCGACGTCGCCGTGCGCGAGGTCGTGCCACACGGCGACGAGGACGGCTTCCGCATCCTGCACTGACCGTTCACCCCGCGTTCGCGGTCGGACGGGAATGACCTGGCGTCGTCGGGCCTTGCAGCCTCGGTACCCGTCCGCCACGGGTGCGTGTCACCCCGAACCCCCAGGAGCCCCCTTGACCCAGGCCGTCGACTCCGCACCCCGCACCGGGAGCATCGAGCAGTCCTCCCCCGCGGGCAACCGCCTCGTGATCGGACTGCTGCTCGTCTCGGCGTTCGTCGTCATCCTCAACGAGACGATCATGGGCGTGGCGCTGCCGCGGCTCATGGACGACCTCGGCATCACCGCCGCCACCGGACAGTGGCTCACCACCGGCTTCCTGCTCACCATGGCGGTCGTCATCCCGGTCACGGGCTACCTGCTGCAGCGCTTCGACACCCGACCGGTGTTCGTCTGGGCGATGAGCCTGTTCTCCGCCGGCACGCTCGTCGCGCTGCTCGCCCCGGGCTTCACGATGCTGCTCATCGGGCGCATCGTCCAGGCCAGCGGCACCGCGATCATGATGCCGCTGCTCATGACCACCGTGCTGACCCTCATCGAACCCGCGCACCGCGGCCGCGTGATGGGCAACATCTCGATCGTCATCTCCGTCGCCCCGGCCATCGGCCCGACGATCTCCGGCCTCATCCTCAACGCCTTCTCGTGGCGCTGGCTGTTCGGCTTCGTGCTCCCCATCGCCCTCGCCGCACTCGTGCTCGGCATGCTGAAGGTCCGCAACGTCTCCACGCCGCGGAAGTCGGCGATCGACGTCGCCTCGGTCGTCCTGTCGGCCGTCGCGTTCGGCGGCATCGTCTACGGCCTCTCGAGCATCGGTGAGGCCGGCTCGACGGGTCTGGCCGTGCCGGTCGGTTCGCTCGTCGTCGGGTTCGCCGCCCTCGCGGTCTTCATCGTGCGGCAGACCCGCCTGCAGCGTCGTGACGCGGCCCTGCTCGACCTGCGCACCTTCAGCACGAAGGGCTTCACGATCCCGATCGTCGCGATGGCGATCAGCTTCATGGCGATGTTCGGCACGCTCATCCTGCTGCCGATCTACCTCGAGCGCGTGCTCGGGCTCGAGGTCCTCGACGTCGGGCTCCTGCTCCTCCCCGGCGGCCTGCTCATGGGCCTCCTGTCCCCGATCGTCGGTCGGATCTACGACCGTCGCGGGCCGCGCGTCCTGCTCATCCCGGGCTCGATCATCATCAGCGGTGTGCTCTGGGCGCTCTCGACGGTCACGGTGGACACGAGCGTCTGGTTCGTGCTCGGTGCCCACGTCGTGCTGAGCCTCGGCCTGGCGCTGACCTTCACGCCGCTGTTCACCTCGGCGCTCGGCGGACTGCCCCCGCGCCTCTACTCGCACGGCAGCGCCGTGCTCGGCACGGCGCAGCAGCTGGCCGGTGCCGCCGGGACGGCCTTGTTCGTCACGCTGCTGACCATCGGCGCGACCACCGCCGCCGTCGGCGGCGACGGGCTGACCGCTGCTGAGGCCACCGCGCGGGCCACGGCCTCCGGCGTGCACTCGGCGTTCCTCGTCGGTGCGGTGATCTCGCTGTTCGGCATCCTCGCCTCGTCGATGGTCCGGAAGCCGGTCACGCCGGAGGGTGCACCCGCGCCCGCCGTGCACTGACGCGCCGACGCACGACGTACCGCCCCGCGGTCCGACCGACGCGCCCCGTCGCCCGACGGGACGCGTCGGTCGTTCCCGGGCCGTGGCATCGTGGGCGCATGCGGTCGACGACGAGCGAGCTGAACTGGTCCGGCACGGTCACCTACACGGCCGAGCGGGTCCTCCGCCCGGCGTCGCTCGACCAGGTCGCCGACACCGTGGCCCGGGCGCCCCGCATCCACGGGCTCGGCACCCGCCACTCGTTCAACGACGTCGCCGACACCTCCGGCGTCCTGCTCGACCTCACCGCCGTGCCGACCGACCTCGTCGTCGCCCGGGACCGGAGCACCGCGACGATGGGCGCCGGCACCCGGTACGGCCTCGTCGCCCCCGACCTCGACGCCGCCGGGGTCGCGCTCTACAACGAGGGCTCGCTCCCCCACATCTCGCTCGGCGGCGCGATCGCCACCGGCACGCACGGCTCGGGCACGACGCTCGGGTCGCTCAGCACCGCCGTGGCCGCGCTCGAGGTCATCGGACCGGACGGCACGACGAGCACCGTCCGCCGCGGCGACCCGGCGCTGTCGGGGGCCGCGATCCACCTCGGCCTGCTCGGCATCGTCACGCGCGTCACGGTCGACGTACAGCCCACCTACCGGATGCGGCAGGACACGTACGGCCCGATCGGCTGGGACACGTTCACCGCGGGCGTCGACGAGGTGTTCGCGGCCGGCTACTCCGTCTGCGCGTTCACACGGTTCGGTGACGCCGTGTCCGAGGTGCTCGTGAAGTCCCGCGTGCCGGACGACGCCGGCGACGTCGAGGTGCCCACGGACCTCCGCGGCGCACCCCGCCTGCCCGGCACGCCCGGCGACGGGCACCACACCGCCCGCGACGGTTCGGTGGGTCCGTGGTGGGACCGGCTGCCGCACTTCCCGATCGAGGCGGTCCCCTCGGTCGGGTCCGAGGTGCAGAGCGAGCACTTCGTCCCGCTCCGGCACGCGGCCGCCGCCCTCGACGCGCTCCGTGGACTCGCCGACCGGTTCCGGCCGCACCTGCACGTGTGCGAACTGCGGACGATGGCTGCCGACGACCTCTGGCTCAGCCCGACACAGGGCGAGGACGCGCTCTGCATCGCCTTCACCTGGCGGAAGCACCCGGACGAGGTCGCGGCCCTGCTCCCCGACCTGGAGGCCCGGCTCGCCCCGTTCGGCGGCCGTCCGCACTGGGGCAAGATGAGCTCCCTGGACGGCGCGGCGATCGCGGCCCTGTACCCGCGGCTGCCGGACTTCCGCGCCCTCGTCGCGGAGCGCGACCCGGACCGGAAGTTCGCGTCCGCGTTCGGTGAGCGGGTGCTCGGGACCTGATGCGGGCCTCCCGGGAGGCCCGGGGCGCTCCCGGCACGACCGTCACGACCATCACGACCGTTCCCCGCGTCCCGCCGCCGTCCGAGCGCGTCAGCCGAGCGGGGTGACCGTCTTCGTCTCGCCGTCCCAGTGCCGCACGCCGGCGACCCCGAGCTCCTCGGGCAACGGCACGGCCGCGAGCACCTCGAGCATCCGCGGGAGGTCGACGTCGCGCGGCCGACGGGCGAGCGTCAGGTGCGGCACCCAGCGGCCGGGCAGTGCGGTGTCGACACCACCGGGAGCCGCTCGGTGCACGGCCTCGTGGAAGGCGGCGAGCGCCCGGTCGACCACGATGCCGACCCCGAGCACGTGCCGACCCGGACCGGCGGGGAACAGCAGGAGCCCGGCGGGCCGGACGGTCGCCGGCAACGGGGCGTCGAAGGCGGTCGGGACGGGCAGGGCCTCGCCCGCCGTCAGGGTGACGTGCGGCGCGTTCGTGTCCGAGGTGTGCCGGCCCATGCTCGGCAGGTCGGCGGTGACGAGCGCTCCCCAGGCGCCGCGGACCGCCCGTTCGGCGGCCGGGTCGAGGACGAGTTCGATGCTGCGCACGCTCCGAGCCTGCCCGGTGACGGCGTCGCTCGTAACACGGCGGAACGCGAATCGACCCCGTCCGCGTCGCCGTGCACACTCGTGGTGTCCCCGCTGCTCACCCCCCCCCCCCCCCCCCCCCCCCCCCCCCCCCTTTTTCCATC